>DASTCZ010000031.1:0-6329 GCA_035710585.1 Candidatus Acidiferrales bacterium
AAGCAAGGATCTCACCGCAGAGACGCAAAGCAACGCGGAGAGCGCAGAGAAAAGCGAACAGCGATTTCAGATTTGAAATTTCAAATTTCAAAAGAAAACAAACGACGTAAGGAATAGGGAAACGGGATGCCGGACGAAAACGGCGGAAACGGTAAAAAGACGGGGCTGATCGACCGCGTGAAGGGCGACGCGGAGGGCCTGAAGAATTACGTCAAGGATAAAGGTAAGGAACAGCTCGACGGGTTGAAGGAACCTGAGAAGACGCAGGTTTACCGGTCGATGTTCCGTGTGAAGCACGACGACACGCCGCGCAACCGTTCGCTGAGCGTGCTGTCGAACGTTTTCTTCCACTTGCACCCGGCGAAGGTGAACCGCGACGCGGTGAAATACAAATTCACCTGGGGCATGGGCGGAATTACTTTTTATCTGTTCATCGTACTGACCTTCACGGGCGTGCTGCTGATGTTTTACTACCACCCGAGCAAGGTGCAGGCGTTCCGCGACATTCTCTATCTGGAAAATGATGTGCCGTTCGGCAAGTTGCTGCGCAACATGCACCGCTGGGCGGCGCACTTGATGATTATTGCCGTGTGGCTGCACATGTTCCGCGTGTTTTTGACGGGTTCGTACAAGCGGCCGCGCGAATTCAACTGGTGCGTGGGCGTGCTGCTGATGGTGCTCACGATGCTGCTCTCGTTCACGGGCTATTTGCTGCCCGACGATCAGCTGGGGTTCTGGGCCGTGACGGTGGGCACGAACATGGCGCGTGCGACTCCTTTATTAGGACACGAGGGGCCGTTTGGCGGCTTGATGGGAATGACACCGTACAACGACGTGCGGTTTGCGCTACTGGGCGGATCGATCGTGGATGCGAATGCGCTGCTGCGCGCCTACATCTGGCACTGCATCGCGATTCCGTTGATCGCGGCGATTTTCATGGGCGTGCATTTCTGGCGCGTTCGTAAGGACGGAGGGATTTCGGGGCCGGCGCCGGTGATGCTGGAGACCGAGTTGAAGGAAGAAAAGGGGCCGCGACCGGTAATTATGCGGCCGAGCGGTCTACAAGGATGACCCATGTGGGGTAACTGGCACCAACTTTGGGAAGTGGTTTCCACGCCGGACAACGTGCCGATCGTGGCGCTGCTGTTTTTCGTGCCATTTTACGTTTGGTATGCATTCCGGCAGGCGAAGCAGAATGACGAGCTGATCGCGAAGCTCGAAGCCGATCCCGCCGCGGCGAAGACTGCGTACCGCAAAACCGAACCGTTTGAGAAGGG
Organism: Candidatus Acidiferrales bacterium; assembly: GCA_035710585.1. Classification (GTDB taxonomy): domain Bacteria; phylum Acidobacteriota; class Terriglobia; order Acidiferrales; family UBA7541; genus DASTCZ01. The sequence continues at coordinate 1,278 of DASTCZ010000031.1, forward strand.
CTGGGACAAGGAAGTCCACACGTGGCCCTACCTGATGCGCGTGGAGTTGATCGCCGCAATTCTGGTGACCGTACTGCTGATGGTGTGGTCGATCACGCTGAATGCGCCGCTCGAGGAGCCGTCGAATCCCAATGTGACGATGAATCCGGCGAAGGCGCCGTGGTATTTCCTCGGATTGCAGGAAATGCTGGTGTACTTCGATCCGTGGATGGCGGGCGTGGTGATGCCGACACTGATCATCGTCGGACTGATGGTTATTCCTTATATAGACGAGAACCCGCTGGGCAACGGCTACTACACCTATAAGCAGCGGCGGTATGCGATCTGGACTTTTCTGGTGGGGTTCATCGGATTGTGGGTGTCGATGATTGTGATCGGCACGTTCATCCGGGGGCCCGGATGGATGTGGTTCTGGCCGACGCAAACCTGGGACGCAAGCCGCGTGGACTTCGCGGTGAACCGCAATTTGGACGAGCTTTTTATGATTAACGGTTCGTGGCTCGCGCACGTGCTACCGGCGAGCCTGGCGACGCAATCGGGATTGATCGCGCGGGCCATCTTCGGAATTTTTCCGATTACGATCTATTTCATCATTGCGTTTTATTTCCTGCACTGGCTGGTGAATACGACGACGTTCAGCCGGAAGATTTACAAGCGGATGTCGCTGCTGCAGACGGCGACGACGTTTATTTTCCTGGCGCTGATGATTTCGCTGCCGATCAAGATCGTGATCCGGCTGCTCTTCCGGATCAAGTACGTGTGGGAGACGCCGTGGTTCAGCGTCTGAAAACCGGACGCAGGACAGCCGGAAGCAAGAGGCAGGGAAACAGCGCAAACCGCATTGCGTAGATCAATCTTTGGTGGGAATTAAGCCCTTCGCTGCCGCTACAGACGCGGCGCTCAGGGTGAATCGCAAACGGTAATCCTGTTTGCGATTCAGGAGGACATGAGTGGCTGAGACCCCGGGTCGCGATCCAGTCGCCGGAAGATCGTTGAGCGTGCTGCTGCTGGTCAGTGTGTTTTTGCTGATGCTGACGGTGGCGTGGTCGCTATACGACGAATTTTTCGGATTGCGGCCGTGGCGCGGATATCAGCGGGAGTTCATCGGGAAATACGAATCGTACCTAAACAAGCAGATCGCGGCGGCGAAGAAGACGGAAGAGGCGATGACGTCTTCGCCGGAGTACAAGCAGCTTTCCGCCGACTCCCAGGCGAAACAGGCCGCTGCCGCGCCAAAAGACAAAGAAATTCAGCAGCAGCTGGCGTTGATCGAAGTGCAGCGTGCGGCAATGACGCCGTCGTTTCAGACGGCGCGCGGCAAAGTGGGCTCGCTGGTCTATCAATATGAGGTCGATCACACGGCGGGAAAGCTGAAGGACGTAAACGACGCGAAAGCGGAGACCTACGAGTTCGATTATCCGGACGCCACCGGTACACCGAAGCCCGTAAAGATGAATTACGACCAGCTGAACGCGCTTTTCGCGGAGCTGATGTCGCGCAAGGCCGACCTGGTGACGGAGCAGGGAGAAAACGACAAGGCGGCGAAGGACGCGCAGGACAAGCTCAACGATTATGTGAAGGAGCACGAGCCGGGAATCAGCGTAGCGGCGCTGGAGGGGCTGAGAAACGCCGCGAACACATTCAACATCGACCTGCGGCAGGTCAACGTGAACCCGAACGGCACGATGATCAACTATCTCGGCGGCGTGGGGTTGGTGGACCGCTGCCAATCGTGCCACATCGCAACCGATACACAGGTTGTGCCGGTGACGATGACGCTGACGAACGCGGATTTGGGGATCAAGGGCGCGGCTCCGTTCACGACTCACCCGGACCCAGACCTTTTCAAATGGCATCCGCTGCAGCAATTCGGATGTTCGCCGTGCCACGGCGGAAACGGGCGGGCGCTGGACAGCGTGGAAAAAGCGCACGGCCGATACGAGCACTGGCTGTGGCCGCTCACGTACAAAGAAAACATGGATGCTGGCTGCCAAAATTGCCATGCGGCAGACATGGTGACTGAGCACGCGACCGTTTTGAACAAAGGGCGCGCGCTTTACCGGACACGCGGATGCATCGGCTGCCACAAGTATCAGGGATTCGACGATGAGCAGGACCGGCTGAATTCGCTGCGGCAGCAAATCACGCTGCTGGAATCGACGAAGTCCGATTACATGCTCAAGATTCCGCGACTGAACGCACAAGCGGACGCGGCTCCGGATAATGCGACGGCGCAGCGACTGAACGCGGAAGCGACGAATTTGACGGTGGAGAGCACGAAGATTGACGCGCAGGTGGAGCAGCTTGACCGGTTGAGCGAATCACTGATGCGCGAAGCGAAGCGCGTGGGGCCGGACCTGAAAGAAGTGCGCATGAAGCTGCGCAAGGAATGGATTCCGGTGTGGCTGGCGCAGACGCACACCTTCCGTCCGACGACGAAGATGCCGCAATTCCGGCTGGAGCCGAACGAGATTCAGGCGATCGCGGCGTTTATCTGGCAGCAGGGAATTACGAGCGGAAACGCGCCGGCAAAGGCGGCTCCTGGAGATGCGAATCACGGTCAGCAGCTGGTGCAGCAGCGCGGCTGCCTGGCGTGCCATTCGATCGGCGAGGGTTCGAATCTGGCAGGCGGCGACTTCGCGGCTAACCTAAGCCGGATCGGCGAGAAGGAAAATTACGATTACGTGGTGCGGTGGGTATCGAATCCGCGGCTGCGGACGCGGCCTTACTGCCCGTTTGAGAAGAAGGACCTTGGTCCCGAGGATTACGCGAAACATGGGCTGCCGTTTGTGTTTGATCTCGACCATTCAAAGTGTCCGAATGACGGGCATCAGCTTGAGGTGCAGCAGCCCACGATCATGCCGAGTCTGCGGCTGACGGACGCGGATTCGCGCGACATCGCGAGTTTCCTGATGACGCAGAAGCACGCGGACGCAACTTACGCTCCGGCGGATTTCATGGACGACCCGAAGCTCGCGGCGCAGGGCAAGGCGCTGGTGCAGCATTACGGTTGCGCGGGCTGCCACGAGATTTCGGGGCTCGAGGACGAGGGGAGAATCGGGACGGAGCTGACGAACGAGGGTAGCAAGCCGACGGAGCGGCTGGATTTCGCGCTCTACACCGAAGATGCAAAACGCGGATTCAAGCTTGATGGCAAGACAGATGAGCCTCGCGGGACTTGGTATGACTCCAAAGGTTTCTTCGACCACAAGCTGGCCGACCCGGCCGTGTTCGACCACGATAAATACAAACCGGACCCGATGGACCGGTTGCGTATGCCGAAGCCGAACGTGACTCCGGATGACATCAACGCGCTGACGACGTTCCTGCTGGGCAGCGTCGATCCACAGATGCCGCCGGAGTATATGTACAAGCCGGCGGACCGGCGCAAGGCGGTTCAAGAGGGCTGGTGGATCGTCACGAAATATAACTGCATCGGCTGCCACCAGATCGACATTGGGCAGAGCACGGCGCTGCAGAATCTTTCGTGGTATCAGGGCGAGGACAAGGCGAATTTGCCGCCGGTGTTGACGAGCGAAGGCGCGCGCGTAAATCCGGAATGGTTGAAGGGCTTCCTGGCAAATCCATCGCTGAGCACGACGGACACGAACCGCAACGGCGTGCGGAGCTACTTGCAAGTGCGTATGCCGACGTTTTCGCTGAGCGACGATGAGATTCGCAAGATCGTGCTGTTCTTTGAGGCGCTTTCGGCGCAAGACGAGCCGTACATTCCGGAGAAGATCGCGCCACTAACGACGGCAGAGGAAACGCTCGCGCGCGATCTGTTTACGAATCCGGCTGCACCATGCTTGAAGTGCCATGCGACGGGCGATCCTACTCATGACAAGAATGCGACCGCGCCGAATTTCCTGCTGGCGGGAAGCCGGTTGAGGTCCGCGTGGGCGACGCGATGGGTAACCGACCCGGCGAAGATCATCCCGGGAACGGCAATGCCCTCGGGGCTATTCCACCGCGAAGGCGAGCGCTGGGTGTTCACGGGAACGGTGCCGGCGGAATTCAAGAGCTACAGCGGCGATCACGCGGATTTGATGGTGCGATATCTAATGGAGATCACGCCGGACGAGCAGCGGCGGCTGCAAGGGAAGTCGGGTGGTGGAGCCGCGGCGCCAGCGAAGTCCGGAAGATAGACCTGCAATACTCTCGGGAAAGCAATAGAATGGCTCTACCAAAACTGAGGAGGAAGTTTCGCCGATGAAAGTTCGCTACAGCGGTTATTTGATCCTCGCGGCCGCACTGGCACTGGTGGTGGTGAGCTGCGGAAAGAAGGAAGAGCCCGCGGAAACCGCGAGCACGCCTGCAGCTACGGGCGGTCAACCCGTGGACGCTTCGACGGCGGGCTCGATTACGGGTTCGATCAAGCTCGATGGCACGCCGCCGACGCCGCACAAGATCAACATGGCCGCGGAGGCGTATTGCGTGTCGCAGCATCCGACGCCGGTGAACGATCAATCAGTGGTGACCGGACCGGGCGGAACGCTCGCAAACGTGGTGGTCTACGTCTCCGAGGACATGAGCAAGTATTCGTTCCAGGCACCAGGAACGGCGGCGACGATCGATCAGAAGGGTTGCATGTATTCGCCGCACGTGGTCGGAATGATGGCGGGGCAGACGCTGCAGGTGACGAACGACGACAAGACGACGCACAACATTCACCCGGTTCCGAAGGACAATCGCGAATGGAACCAGTCGCAGCCCGCGGGCGCGGCGCCATTGATGGAAGTTTTCGCGCGCCCCGAGAATGCGATCCCGGTGAAGTGCAACGTGCACCCGTGGATGAAGGCGTACATTTTCGTGTTCAAGAATCCGTATTACAGCGTGACCGGAGACGACGGCAAATACTCGATCAGCAATCTGCCGCCGGGGACGTACACGGTGACGGCGTGGCACGAGCAGTACGGCACCACGACGCAATCGGTGACGATCGGCGCGAAGGAATCGAAGTCGGCGGACCTGACGTTTAAGGCCGCGGCTGGCGCTGACTGAGCTGTAGATTTGAAATTCGCGGCGAGGAATCGTCGGGTTCCTCGCCGT
>DASTCZ010000032.1:0-8590 GCA_035710585.1 Candidatus Acidiferrales bacterium
GTCGTGAACCACCCCTGATCCAGCGACACAGCCACACCTGCAGTGATATGTGAATAGCACCGGCCTAATCGAGTGTCAAGACACCAGAGGGAAATATTTGCGAGGAGTTAAACGCGCGCGAGCAGAGTAGAAAGCGAGGGAAATGCTCGAGATACGTGCTGAGGAAATTATCAAGCGGCGCTGAAAAGGAACTGCGCGAACGGCCACTCGGGATCGATCCATAAGGCTTCACAACGGAAGCCGGCGCGATGGGCCATCTCGACGACTTCGGGACGATTGAACTTGTGGCACGACTCAGTGCGAATTGTTTCACCGGCGCGGAACGATACCTTGATGTTGGCCGCGGGAATCATCACGACTTGATCTCGTTGCGAAGTGAGGTGCATCTCGATTCGCCGGTCGGCAGAGTTCCAGCGCGCTTCGTGTGCGAACTGCTGCAGATCGAAGTTGGCTCCGAGTTCGCGATTGATCCGGGCGAGAACATTCAGGTTGAAAGCCGCGGTGACGCCGACGGAGTCGTCGTAAGCGGAAATCAACTGGGATATGGGCTTCTCCAAGTCTGCTGCGAGAACGAATCCATCTCCGTAACGCAAGTGGCGGCGAATCTGGGAACAGAATCGCGCGGCCTCGTGGCGATCGATATTGCCGATCGTGCTGCCGAGGAAGAGCACGATGAGCTTGCCGGCATCCCCTCTCAGGCGGCTGACTTCCTCAAGACCCTCCAGGTAAGCGCTCTGCACAGGATTGAATCGAACGCCTTCGATGGCCCCCAGCTCTTGGCGGCAGCGAGTGAGCGCGTGAGCGGAAATGTCGATCGGGAAGTAATCAATGGGATCGGCTGAGGCGAGCGATTCGAGCAACTTGCGAACGTTGTCCCCAGTGCCGCTTCCGAGTTCGGCGACCATCGTGGCACTGCGCATCCGCCGCGCGATTTCGCTGGAATGCCGGCACATCAGACGCGCGCCGGCACGATGCAGACCATATTCGGGAAGAAAACAGATCGCTTCAAAGAGCGCCGACCCGAGGCCGTCGTAAAGATATTTCGAGGGGATTTCCTTCTGCGCCTGCTGCGAAAGGCCCGCGCGAACATCGACGGCAAATTCGGATTCAGGCGAAAATTCTCGCTGCAACACGGGAAAAGTGGCGGCCAAGATCAATCCTCAATGCAGCGGAATTTTGCGTAAACGTACGGGTAATGCGGCTGGAACCAGTTGCGGAAAGTGCGGCGCAACATGCATGCGGCGGTGCGTGGCGAGCCACCCTTCATTACGAAATGGCTCCCATCGAAAAAATTGGCGGAATAGCCGGGATAGAAGGAAAACGCTCGGAATCCCGGGAGCGGTTCGAACTGAGTGGATGTCCATTCCCAGCCATTGCCGAGCAAATCGGAGACTCCAAAAACGCTGTCGCCTGCCGGGTGCGCATTCACCGGCGAGGGATCCCAACGATCGAAATCGAAATTGCCGTATGCGCGCGCTGGAGCTGAGGCGCCCCACGGATACTGGCGCTCGCTTCCATCGGGCGAGCCGTAAGCGATGCGATGCCATTGCACTTCGGTGGGCAACTTCCTTCCGGCCCAGCGCGCGAACGCGGAGGCCTCGGCGTGGCTGACATAAACAGGCCACGCGAGCGGCAGCGGAATTTCAGCGAACATCGCTTTCCAGAGCCATGCGTCGCCGACTCGTTTCCAAAACAGAGGATGCGAAGTGCTGCTCGATTGAATCCACTGCCAGTCAGCTTCGCTCCATAGAGAGCGATCCTGATATCCGCCGGCATTCACGAACTCCAAAAACTCGGCATTTGTGACCGGAAATTTCTGCGCGCGGAATCCCTCGACCTGAACGGAGACCTGCTCGAACTCATTGTCCCAGCCGAAAGCCACGCCGCGTTTTTGGCCCAAAGTCGCGACGCCGGCTGGAATTTCGATCGATTCCTGCCGGGGAACTTCGGCGGAGATTTCCGTAGGCCCGCGCCAGGAGATTTTTTTTTCGAGAGATAGCTGGTGGAGTAGGTAAGCGATCGTCTCGGCGTGCATGAGGCGATGCTCGATTGCCACCTGAAGGAGTGTATCCGGAGAGCCGTCAGGCTCGATTGCTGGAAAGCCTTGAGGGCGGGCGATGAGGCGATCAGTCAACCCGCGGACGCGCAGATTGTAATTGCGAATCTGCGTCTCGCTCGGCCAGTCCGATGGCTGATCGTCCGGGAGGCCTCCGCCGACTGGATCGATGCCAAACGCGAATAGCTTGTCGAATTCCGGGTGAAAACTGGGAAGCCGGGCTGCTCCGATGGCGAGCAAATTCCAATCAAACGCTTCGAGGTGTCCCAGGTAAAAGATCAGGCGGTGCCGCTCAGGAATCGGGCGATCAGTGAGCGCACCAGGACGGACAAGCGCAAAGAGCGAATCGGTATGGATACGCGCTTCGGCGAGACGAGCACGGAGGCTCGACGAAAACGATTGCTTCGCAGCGAGGGTGCGGACGGTGGTAGCCATATCGGGTGGGCAGGAATCAAGCCGGGGGTGACGGTATCAGACGGATGCCCTCTGTATCAGATTCTGAGGTTTGGGAAAAGTTACAAGCGGATAGCTATGAGACGAAGACCGCGCCAGTCCGCCGGGCGGAGCCACAGCGCGCCCCGGGGCCGGGAATATTCCGCAAAACTACGCGCGAAAAGATGGGAGCGGAACCCTGCTGCGATTCGCCATCGCGGCTGTTCGTGATTTCACGATGACTGCGGCCAGCGCAGCTGACTCTTTCGGAGTTGCCTGCTGAACCGAACCCTCAACGACGGGTCCCGCCCATCGTCGGGACGCAGAATACGGTTACCGCACTTCGCACGCAGTGACGCCGGTCACACCGTATCTGCTCGGTATTACGAGCAAGCTGTATCTACTCTATATGAGTTGCAGGTGCGTCAACGCCGTGTGCGCCGATTGTAAAATTTCCGTTTCACGGCGCCTTCGTGATCAGGCCTCCCATGTTCTTGTCGTGCAGCATGGAATTGAACGCCGCGACATCCTTGCTCATCAAATCGCGCGTTTGCTGCTGGCACTTCCCCACCTGCTCCTTGAGCAAGTCGTTGACCTGAACGGCCTGCGTCGTCGGCGCGAAATCAACCGTAGCTACGGAATCGGCGAGATAGCCAAGTTTTTCAACGAGCATGGGCGGGTAGCGGACATCGTCCTGTCCCCTTCCGCTAACCAGCAGCTGCGTCATGGTTCCCTCGACGGCAACAATTTTCTTGTCGAGATCCTGTGCCGCCTTTTTCAGATCCTTGCTCGATTGGTCGTCACCGCCAGCCATTCGTTGCAGATCGACCAACTGGCCGCGGACGAGTTCAAGCTGATTGATGCAATCCGCCACCTGGTCCTGTTCCTCGCGAATCGCCGTGACGAGCTTCGTCTGCGCGGCGATGTCGACTTCGGTGCCTTGCGTGTTCGGATCTTTCAGAAGTTTGAAATTTTGCGTGTAGCTCTGCCCGTCGACGGTCAGCTTCACCGTGTAGGTTCCCGGAGGGGCGAGGATGGCTATGCGACCCGCCGCGGGCGCATCCCGCCAGCCCTCATCGCTAACCTTTACTTCGGGAGCATACATCGGGCTCGTGCGCAGGCGAATCTCCTTGCTCTCATCGAACCGCAGATTCCAGTAAATGCGATTTAAGCCCGCGGTTTTCGTCGGCTTGTCGATCTTCCGCACAGTTTTTCCGGATGAATCGAGGATTTCCAGCTTGACTTCATCTTTGTCGCTGGGGGCCGTCTTCAGGAAATAGTTGATCGCAGCTCCGTACGGCGGATTTTGACCGCCGGTCGGATCGTAGGACATCCCAAACGGCTCGACGGTGGCCTGGAAACGGTATGTATCGCGCGGCGCGAAAAGATGAACCGCGTCTCCTTTGCTATCCGGCTGCTCGAGCGAAGTAATGTCGTCGAGAATCCAGAACCCTCGGCCATACGTAGCGAGCACGAGGTCGTGAAAGCGCTCCTGCACCGCGATCCAGTAAACGGGTACATGCGGCAGATTCATCTGCAGCGGCTGCCAATTCGCGCCATCGTCAAACGAAACGTACATTCCCCCTTCCGTGCCGAGGTAGAGCAGGCCCTTGCGGACAGGATCTTCGCGGACGCAATGCGCATAGCTCACCATGTTGTGCGGAAGACCGTTCGTGATCTGAGTCCACGTCTTGCCGTAATCGGCGGTCTTGTAGACGAACGGATCGCGGTTGTTCATCTGATGGAAATCAACGGTGATGTACGCAGCGCCTGCTTGGTAGCGCGACGCTTCGATGTTGTCCACAGTGCCCCACGCAGGTAAGCCGGGAATGTTCGCCGTGACGTTCGTCCAGTGCGCGCCGCCATCACGCGTAACCTGGACGACGCCGTCGTTTGTGCCGGCCCAGATTACGCCCGCTTCCTTCGGAGATTCGGCGATCGAAAAAACCACGCCCGCGTATTCCACGCCGATGTTGTCCGGAGTTAGTCCGCCGGAACTCCCCTGCTTCGTCTTGTCGTTCAGCGTGAGATCGGGGCTGATCGCCTTCCAACTGTTGCCGCCATCCGTGGTCACGTGAACGAATTGGCTGCCGACGTAGACCTTATTGTGATCGTGGGGAGAAATGGCGATCGGAAATTCCCAGTTGAACCGGTATTTCAAATCCGCCGCGGGCGCGCCGGAGACACTTTCCGGCCAGACTTCGACCGCGCGCGCCTGGTGAGTCTTCTCGTTAAAAACGAAAACGGCGCCATCGACGCTTCCGGAACCGGTGCCGCTCGTCCAGATCACGTCATTGTCCTTGGGATCGGGAATTGCGAAGCCGCTTTCTCCGCCTTCCACCGGATGCCACACGCTGCGCGGAATTCCGCCGAAGCCCAGCGTGCGGCTGGGGCCGCGGAAAGACGGACCGTCCTGCCGGTTACCGTAAACGAAGTATGGGATGCGATCGTCCAGCGTGACGTGGTAGATCTGCGCCACCGGCAACGACACGTGGTCCCACGTGTGACCGCGGTTGACCGAGATACTGACACCACCATCATTCACGACGGCCATGCGATCGCCATTTTTCGGATCGATCCACATCTCGTGGTTATCGCCGCCGGGACTTGACGGCATCGGCGTCAAAGTCTTGCCGCCGTCGAGCGTGTGCGAAAAAGCCGCCGAGAAGAAGTACACTTCGTTCTCATCGTCGGGAGCGATTTCTTCGCGCGTGTAGTAAGCCGTCCGGCCGCGGACGTCGCGGTCGTAGTTCACCGCCTGCCATTCATCTCCGCCATTGTCAGAGCGCCAAAGTTGGCCGCGCTCGGTGTCTTTCCCATTGAAAGGCACGCCGTCGCCGGTCTCGATCAGGGCATACACTCGATTGGAATTTTTCGCCGCTACGCGCACGGCGATCCGGCCCACCGGAGACTTCGGAAGGCCGTGGCCTTCGAGCCGCTTCCACGTCAGCCCGCCATCGGCGGAACGGTAGAGCGCACTGCCCGGTCCGCCGCTCGTGCGGCCCCAGGTGTGAATTTCGATCTGCCACATACCGGCGAACAATATGTGGGGATTGTTCGGGTCCATCGCCATATCGGAGCAGCCCGTGTTTTCGTCGACAAACAAAACACGGTCCCATTTTTCACCGCCGTCGGTGGTGCGATAGACGCCGCGCTCCTGCTGCGGCCCGTAAGCGGTGCCGAGCGCGCACGCGAAGACCGTGTTGGGATCATGAGGATCGATCACGACGTTGGAAATTCGTCCGGTGATCGCGGGAAGTTTCGTGTGCGTCCAGGTCTTGCCGCTGTCGAGAGATTTGTAGACGCCATCGCCGATGGAAATGTGGCTGCGGATAAACGGCTCCCCTGTGCCGACCCACACGATGCTCGGGTCGCTGGGCGCCACGGCTATCGAGCCGATTGACGCTACGGGCTCCGAATCAAAGATCGCGTCCCAATGAATGCCACCGTCAGTGGACTTGAAAACGCCTCCCGACGCCGCTCCGACGTAATAGATGAGCGGATTCCCCGGAACACCGGCGACAGAGGTGACGCGATTGCCGACGGAACCGATGTAGCGCCACTTCAAATTGCTGTAAACGTCGGAAGTGCCCGCTGGCGCTTGCGCGCGCAGAAATTCTCCGCCGGTTAACGCCAGTGCCGCTATCGCGAATACGCAAATCCACACGAATCGTCGATTCATTTGCCCTCACACAAATTGAAAAGTGCGCGGAATCGTACTACCGGATTTTGGCGAGCGTCAACGCGCGGATGTATGTCCGGCAGATATACAGGCTCGATCCAGAGAAATTTGTGCTGCGCGCGAGATCTTAGTTCGATCGGCCGGGCCGCTTCGGCGCCGCGCCTGAGCCGAGTTTGCTGAGCGTATCCTGCGCGAGCAGCTTATACGGCGTATCGAGGGAAGCTGCTTCAGTAAGCGCGGCTTTAGCCTCGGGCGTTTTCTTCATCAACGCATACGTGTAGCCCATGCGGTAGAGATTTCGCGCATACGCAGTTTTTTCGGCCCTGAGCAGCGGGCCCGCGGTTTGAAATGCTGTGATCGCGCCCGCATCATCTTTTTTGTTCACGAGTATTTGGCCAACCGACGACCACGCGACACCGGTCTGCAGCGTTACTTGTCTCGACCAATCGGCGTCGGCAACGCCCTCGGGTTTCGCTGCTTTCGGCAAGACCTGAATTGCTTTCTTGGCGTAAGCGTCCGCTTGATCGAGCTGTTCGCCCTTTTCGCTGTAATAGTCGGCAAGCAATACCAGCATCGCGCCGTCGTTTGGGTCTAGGGTCAGCGCCTTTTGCGCGGCAGCAATCATCTTCGGATTGTCAGTTACGCCCTGAAATGTCATCGCGGCCATGTTTTCCGTCGAGACGGCGTAGGGTGAATCCGGAAAGGCCGCGACAAAACGTTCGGCCAGCGACGCGCGGCTGCGCGCGTCGTGCGTGTGATAGACGACGTCGAGCATCGACGCTTGGATGTATTGCAGCTCGTCGTGCGCGTCGGCGAGGTACTGGTCGTGCCTCACTTTCCACGCCGCGGCATCGGCGTCGGCCGGGGCTTGTTGCGCGCGAAAACGCGTTACGATCCCACCGCATTTTTCGCCGGCCTCGAATTCTTGCGCAGCATCGTGCTTTTCCGCGTTCGCCCGCAGCAGTTGCATGGCCGCAAAAAAATTGTCAGGGTCGAACTCAAGCTGTTTCTGCGCGTATTCGGCGAGCTTGTCCCAATTCTTCGCGTCGAGGTAGTAGCCCATGTAGAGCTCATTGGCGAGGAGCGCCATATCGCCTTTGCCCAAATCGGTCTGGAACTTGTCGATGAGAGCGAGCTTCTGAGCGGGGTCGGTGGCAGCGCCGATTTCGCGCGTGGCCTTATCCTCCGGTGTGCCCGCTTGCACGAGCACGTTTTTAGTGAGCTGCGCATGCACAGCGCCGGCGAGAGCAAAGCAAATCGCGAAACCGAATATGTATCTGCGCATCGAAACCTCCCACGCGCTTACGAAAACGAAATGATGGAAACCGTTGCGGACCGACCGCGCTTTTGGCGGATGATACTCCCGGCGCGCGCCGTGTCCAGAAAATCTTTTTGAGCGTCCCGACTACCAGGTTTGCGGTAACGCCACTGAATTAGCGGCGTAGTAGAATTCACGAACGGGCGAGGATATGACCCGCGCGGGTCGTTGCGACTCGGATGGAGGTTTTATGTACCGACGAGAGTTCATCAAGACTTCTGCCGCGATCGGAGGCGCCATTCTGGCTGATCCTCTCTGGAACCCGCTCTTGGCGGCAGCGCCATCGACCGCAAAGGTCGCGTTCGTGAAGACTACCGATCGCGCCGCCGGAGTGAATCGAGCGATCGACTTGCTCGGAATCTCCAATTTTCACGGCAAAGACCTTTTCATCAAGCCCAACTTCAATAGCGCCGACACGACACCGGGTTCAACGAGTATGGATACGCTGAACGCGCTTGTCCGCCGCCTGAAGAGCATGGGCGCCGGACCGTTGACCCTCGGAGACCGCAGCGGCATGGGAGACACGTGGCAGGTGATGCAATCGAAAGGCGCGCTGCGCTTCGGCGAAGAGCTGGGAGTGAAGACGATCGTTTTCGACGAGCTTCACGACGACGATTGGGAGCACGTCTCTCACGACGACTCGCACTGGCAGCGCGGATTCGCGCTACCGCGCGTGGTGAAGAATGCGGGCGGGATTGTGACGACGTGCTGCCTCAAAACGCACCGCTACGGCGGGCATTTCACTTTGTCGCTGAAAAATTCTGTGGGATTCGCCGCGAAAACCATTCCAGGCGAGTCGTACAATTACATGCGCGAGCTTCACGGTTCGCCAGATCAGCGGCGCATGATTGCGGAGATCAACGCCGTGTATAAGCCGGAACTCGTCGTGCTCGATGGCGTGCAGGCATTCACCACCGGCGGGCCAGATACGGGAAAGCTCGTCGATCCACAGGTCATTCTCGCCGGAACCGACCGCATTGCGATCGACGCCGTGGGAGTCGCGCTTCTTCGCCACTTTGGGACCACTCCTGAAGTGAGCCGCGGCGCTATCTTCGAGCAGGAGCAGATCGCGCGCGCGGTCCAGCTCGGCATCGGCGTAAAA
>DASTCZ010000033.1:0-6876 GCA_035710585.1 Candidatus Acidiferrales bacterium
ATGGTTGGTGGAACGACTCCACCGAGAACTGATTCACCGTGAGATATCCAGAGCTTCGGTCCTCAACCTCTCTGGCAACCACGCGGTGGAAAAACACCGCGAACGACACGTGCGCCTTGACAATGCCTTCGTCTTTATCGAGGGGCACCCTCGTTAAAAAGCCGATTCGTCTGAAGCCGTGCTCGATATTTTTCAGGACGCCTGGCTAACGGCCTTGAGGCGCTTGGCCATGACCAGTTCGGCGCCGCCCTGTTCGGCGCAGTGGACGTCGAATTCGTCCATGAAGGAACGCATCAGGAAGATGCCGCGGCCGGAACTTTTCAGGAGATTTTCGTCGGCGAGCGGGTCCGGCACGTCCTGGAGGCGGAAGCCGACACCCTCGTCGCGAACGTAGATGACGAATTTTTCAGGCGTCAATTCGAAGGTGACGAAGATCTTTTTGCCGCGCTGCTTCTGGCTGCCGTAGTTATAGGCGTTGATGACGCCTTCACGGACGGACATGCCGATCTTGAAGCAATCGTCATCGTCGAAGCCGACGGCGCCGGCGATGGCTGTGCACATCTCCTCGGCCAAAGCGACGCTATCGAGCAGGGATTCCAGCGTAATCTCGATGCGCTGGGTGCCGGCCGCGGATCGGTCCTCGGTTTTGTCGGTCAAGGCGGACGTATGTATACCACTCGGCTACCGGAAGTCAATGCGTCCGGCGGCAGTGCCCAGGCCCGCAACCAGCGCCACCGACAAGCCGGGACACTACCGGCTATTCGATGAGCCGGGCGCAATTCCGGAGCCGTCAGACTTGCCGGCGAAGGCGGAGAACCGTCTCCAAATCTTTGCGCCGATGAAGGCAACAACTGTGTAAAAGGCTATGTTGACGAATGCGGCGTAGTAATAGCTGGAACCGTAGAGCTTGCCGAACATGATCGCCGAAATTACAAGACGCCCGGGAGCCACGAAATATTCCGCCAATTGCTTGAACCATGGGAAAGAATCGCCGGTCGGCAGATCGAGCAGGAGCATGGGAACGGCGGTGAGGACGCAGCCGATGAAGAGTGGGCGCTGTAGCGAAGACATGGATGCTCGTGTGGGCTGCTGCGTCCAGCTGGTCCGGCGCCTACGTCCAGATCGCAGAGCGATCGATGCTGGAGATCGCCGGGCGACCCATTAGGGCCATGGCCATTTGAAATTCGCGCTGCAGAATTGAAATGACACGCGCGGCGCCTTCTTCGCCCGCGACGCCGAGACCATAAAGGTAAGGACGGCCGATCTGAACGGCGTTGGCGCCGAGCGCGAGCGCCTTGACGATGTCCGTGCCGCGGCGGACGCCTCCATCGACCAGAACGGGCACGCGACCGGCCACTTTTTCGGCGACGAGCGGAAGAGCGTCTATGGTGGCGGGAACGGTATCGAGATTTCGCGCGCCGTGATTCGAGACGACGATTCCTCCAGCTCCGGCTTTCACGGCGCGATCGGCATCATCTGGATTGAGCACGCCTTTGAGCAGCAGCGGAATTTTTGCGAACGAGAGAAGCCAATCGATATCTTTCCAGGAAAGCGAAGGATCACTCATCGCGCTGTAAATGCTTCCGGCCATGGAGCGATGGCCTTCGCCGCTTTTTGAGATATCGACGCCATTGATCTTCAGGCCGTGCAGGTGCGGCAGCTCGAGATTTTTCGGCAAGGAAAATTCAGCGCGATCTTCGCGATTGCGCGCACCCTGCACGGCGGTGTCAACGGTGAGGCAGAGCGCGCGGCATCCTGCGGCTTCGGCGCGCTGCACAAGTTCGCGCGTGAATTCGCGATCGCGCTGCACGTAAAGCTGGAACCACAGCGGATCTTTCGCGACCGCGGCGACGTCTTCGACGGCGGTGGTGGACATGGTGCTGAGGATCATTTGCGAGCCGGTGGAATTGGCGGCGCGCGCGGTGGCAAGTTCGCCTTCGGGGCAGGCGAGCTTGTGATAGGCGGTGGGCGCGAGGACGATGGGAAACGGATGCTCGCGGCCAAAGAGCGTGACGCGCGTGTCGAGCTTCGACACGTCCACGAGCACGCGCGGCTTGAGGCGGAGGCGCTGGTAGGCTTCGACGTTCCAGTGCATGGTGATTTCGTCGGCGACGGCGCCGTTGTAGAACTCCCAAGCCACGTGAGGAATTTTCTGGCGCGCGGCGGCTTCGAAATCGCCGAGGCAGGCGAGTTGCGGCGTGAGTGCGGCGGCAGCTTGCGAATCGCCCTGCAACGCGGATGCGCCGATTTCTCGCTCGATCGAATCGTCGAGAGCGGCCTGCTCGCGCAAGATGGCACCGGGCAATTTGCGCGCAGCGGCCAAGACTCCGGCAGAGAGCAGCGCTTCTCTTCGCGTGATCGTCATCGCACACCTCGATGTGGAGTGCGCGGATTATAGACTGGCGAGGAAGCAGTTTACAGAGATGGCGCGATGTGAAATTTTGGCGAAAGCGGGACGTGCCTAGTCTGAGCGCAACATTCTCACCGGATCGACGCGGATGGCGCGCACCACGCCGGGAATAGCGGCGAGTGCAGCGGCGCCGAAAATAATCAGCCACGGCGGCGCGATCATGGAAACGTCGGTCGCCTTCACTTGGTAGAAGAGCGACGCGACGTAGCGTGCAGAAAAAAGCCCCAGCGCCAGACCGACCGCCGCACCCAAGCAGACCATGACGGCGATGTCTGCCGTGACGAGACGTACGATTCGTCCAGCCTGCGCGCCGACCGCGATGCGGATGCCAATTTCGCGCCGGCGTTGAAGGACGGAATAGTCGAGCACGCCATACAGGCCAACTCCTGCAAGCAACAGAGCCACGATGGCGAAGAATGTGGCCAGCATTGCCAGCAGCCGTTCGCGAACGATATCAGTTTGATTGAATTCCGTTTGCGTGCGTATATCTCTCGCGCGGAATCCGGGTCGCGCCAGAGCAACCTCTTGCCGAAGGGTGGAGACAAGCGCAAGCGGATTCGGGCTGGCGGTGCGAACAACGAACGTACCTCGTGCCGCAGGCTTGAATGCACCGCTCGCGTCAATCGAGGGGAACGGTACATAAACTGTAGGGCGGATCGGCCAGCGCAACCTGTCCCGCGAGCGGGCATCGCGGATGTAGCCCACGATCTGAAAGCGAGAGCGGCCGCCCGCCGGTTCTACCCGGTCGAACCATTTTCCGACCGGGTCTTCTCCATCGAAATACTGCTTCGCGAACAATTGATTGACGATCGCCGCGCCGGGATTGACGTCGGCGGGAGAAAAGTCGCGTCCAGACAGAAGAGGAATGCGCATGAGGTCCGCCCAGCCCGGCGAAATGGTTACGAAGTCCGCAAAAACTTCGCTGGGCGGCGCGCCGTTCACGGAAATATTGCCGACGGCGCTCTCACCACTCATCAGAGGCCAACCGATCAGAGCAACTTTTTCTACTCCCGGCACGGAGCGCAAGTGCTCCGCCACCTGGCCCCAGAGGAGGGGCGATTGCGGGTTACTGGTGACCGATTCCACATTCAAGACGCGCTCAGATGAAAAGCCTGTCGGCTGGTTGGACAGGCGATGAAAGGTGGCCACAAACAAGCCGGCAGCCAGGTGGACCATGAAGCACAAAGCGACTTGAGCTGCGACCAGCGATTGCAATAGCCGGGCGCGGCGATGGGGAGCTTCGCCGCCGCGAAGTGCGCTGGCCAGCTTCACTCGAGATGCGCGCAGCGCCGGGGTGAGGCCGAAAAGAAAAGTGGCGCCAGATGCCAGGGCGAGCGCGAATCCAAACAGTCGCCAATCGGCCGGAAGAATCAAGTGTGCTGCATAGGCGGGCGGATTAATCATCGCGACGATGAATGGAGCCGACCACCACGCGAAGATTTCCCCAACCGCCGTTGCCAGGAGTGCCAACCATGCGCATTCGACGAGCACCAATTGGACAAGGCGGAATCGGCCGGCGCCGATCGAGACGCGGAGGGCCATCTCGCGCGCCCTCGATGCCGCCTGCGCAGTCATCAAGTTGGCGACGTTCGCGCATGAAATGAGCAGAACCAGCGCGACCAGCAATGCGATGACGATAAGCGCCTGCTGATAATCTCGCTGCATGTTGGAGCGGCCCGATGACGCCGATTCGAGAAACAATTTCTCATGAAACATCTGGTCGCGCTCGCGTTGGGACTGCGCCGGAAATCCCTTCACCCGTTCTTCCTGAATCGCGTGGAAGGTGGCCCGCAGTTTTTCCTGGATTGATCCCGGAGCGATGCCGGGTCTGAGCTTCAACAGGATGCGCATCCAAAAATTATTGAAGCTGGCCAGGGTCCGGGGGTTCTTCATAGCCATGGGGACAAATATGTCGGTCGCCTCGCCGGTTTCGGTGCCAGTGAATCCCTTGGGGGCAATTCCGATGATTTCGTAATCGTCGTTCCCTATGCGGAATGTGCGGCCGATTGCCGTTGCGCCAGATCCGAAACGCCGGGTCCAGTATTCGTATGCGAGCACGGCGACAGGATGTGATCCGGGCGCCAGATCGTCGTCCTGCGTGAGCAGCCGGCCTGCTGCAGGCCGCAGGCCAAACATCTCAAACATCCATCCCGAAACGTATTGAAGGTTCACGCGCTCGATGTCTTGATCCGACCCGTAGGTCAAGTCGACGGGACCGCCGTACATCGAGATCGCGACCGACTCGGCTTCGTCTTTCACATCGGCGCGCATGCGAAGGAACATGGGATAGGAGCAGCTATCGTATTTCACGGGAGTACCGTCAACCGCCGACGGTGATTCGAAGGTGACGGAGTAGAGCCGCTCCGCGCCGGCGACGGGCAAAGGGCGGAGAAGCAAGGCGTCAATCAGGCGGAATGCAGAGGTGCAAGCGCCGATGGCGAGAGCGAGAGAAACGACGACGGCTGCGGAGGTGACTTTCCTTTTGGCGATTTGGCGCCAGCCGAAGATGGCGTCGGAGCGGAGCGAATCGAGCCAGGAGAAAAGCTTGAAGTCGCGGCTGGCTTCGCGATGGTGCAGCGGGGAGCCGAATGCGCGGCGAGCTTCGTGCGAGTCGCGGCCAAGTTCGGCCGCTTCTTCGAGGTGAGAGGCGAGTTCTTCGTCGAGTTCGCGATTGAGGCGCGAGCGGCGGAATGGATTAATGAGGCGCGAGAAGAAAGACATTTCATGCCTCCCGGAGCACCCGCGAGATGGCGGAGGTGATGGCGCGCCAGCGCGGCTCTGCGGCGGCGAGTTGTTTGCGGCCCTTGGCGGTAAGTTCGTAGACGCGCGCGCGGCGGCCGGAGCCCTTCGTGATCCACTCGGCGCGAATCCAGCCCGATTCCTCCATGCGGTGCAGGGCGGGATAGAGGGAGCCTTCTTCCATGCGGAGCACGTCGCCGGAGATTTCCTGGACGGCGGTCATGATGGCGTAGCCGTGCAGTCGCGCGCGACGGGACAGAATCTTCAATACCAGCAAATCGAGGGAGCCCTGGAGCGAGTCAGCCTTCGGCATGATTAGACCTCGATGTATAGACGTCTAGGTACGGGAAAGGTCACAGAAGTTTGAAGAACAATCCCCACGAAACAGGCTGAGCTTCAAATGCAGGGTAGTCCTCGACTTCAGCTCCTCCAATAAGAGCGGTCGAGAGTGCGGTATTGGATGGCTTCGGTGAGGTGCTTGGGGAGCAGCGATTCGGCGCTATCGAGATCGGCGATGGTGCGCGCGACTTTGAGAATGCGATCGTGTGCGCGCGCGGAAAGTCCAAGGCGTGCGATGGCGGTTTCGAGGATCTTTTCGCCCTCGGCGGAAATCGCGCAGTGCTTGCGGATCATGCGTGGCGGCATCTGCGAATTCGCGTAGAGCCCTTTTTCGGTTTTGTAGCGCGCTGACTGGATCTGGCGGGCGGCGATCACGCGATCGCGCACAATGTCGGAAGGCTCGATGTCGGCAGTGCTGCGAAGCTCCTTGTATTTGACCGCCGGAACTTCGATGTGGATATCGATGCGATCGAGAAGAGGTCCGGAGATTTTGGAGACGTAGCGCGAGATTTGCGGCGGGGTGCAGCGGCAATCGCGGGTCGGATCGCCGAAAAATCCGCAAGGGCAAGGATTCATGGCGGCGGCGAGCATAAAGCGCGAAGGAAAGGTGACGGAGATCGCGGCGCGGGCGATGGTCACGCTCCCGTCTTCGAGCGGCTGGCGCATCACTTCGAGGACGTTGCGCTCAAATTCGGGGAGCTCGTCGAGAAACACCACGCCATTGTGGCCGAGAGAAACTTCGCCGGGGCGCGGGACCGCGCCGCCGCCGATCAATCCGGCGTCGCTGATCGTGTGGTGCGGCGAACGGTAGGGGCGCGTGCCGACAAGGCCGCGGGAATCTTCGAGCACGCCCGCAACGCTGTGGATGCGCGTGGTTTCGATAGCTTCCTCGAGCGACATCGGCGGAAGAATCGTCGGGATGCGCTTGGCGAGCATCGTTTTGCCGGCGCCGGGCGGCCCGATGAGGAGAATGTTGTGAGCGCCAGCGCAAGCGATTTCAATCGCGCGCTTGGCAGCTTGCTGGCCTCGAACGTCGCGAAGATCGACTGCGTAGTTCGCCGCTTGCGAGAGCATTTCACGCGAGTTGACGCGCGTTGGCGAAAACGATTCCGGCGAATTGATCAGGTCCACGGTCTGCGGAAGCGACCGAACCGAATAAACATCCACGCCTTCGACGACGGCCGCTTCCCTGGCGTTGGATTCGGGCACCACGACATTTCGAATCTTGCGGTCGCGCGCGGCTATCGCGGCGCTGAGCGCGCCACGAACCGGACGGACCGCGCCATCGAGCGAGAGTTCGCCCAGAAAAACGAAATTCTCGAGCGCCTTGCCAAAAAATGTGCCCTGGCAGCCGAGGATGCCGAGCGCCATCGGCAAATCGAATGCTG
>DASTCZ010000034.1:0-14042 GCA_035710585.1 Candidatus Acidiferrales bacterium
AACATGGTGCCGGTGAGTCCGCAGGCGCAGGCGCTGCTGAAGCTCTATCCGACGGCGAACGTGGCGGGGAATCCGCGGTTCAATTTCGAGACGCCGATCATCAGCAACATGCACCAGGATGCGATGCAATCGCGGCTGACGAAGCAGGTGAGCCGGAAAGATAATTTGAACGGCGGATTTGCGTTTCAGAACACGCGGACGGGCCAGCCAAATCTCTTCAATTTTATGGATACCACGGACGCGCTGGGAATGAACGGGAACGTAAGCTGGTCGCACCGGTTTGGCACGCATTTTCTGCAGACCGTCGGTTTCCGATTCAGCAGGCAAGCGACACAGGTGCTGCCATTCTGGGCGAACGTTCAAAACATTTCGGGCAATGCGGGAATCAGCGGCAACAATCAACAGCCGCAGAACTGGGGACCGCCTTCGCTGACGTTTCTTTCGAGCGGAACCGCTGGGCTGAGCGACGGCAACAGTTCACACAACCGGTTTCAGACGAGTGCTGTTTCCTACAACATGCTGTGGAACCGGCGAAGCCACAACATCAATATCGGCGGCGATTTCCGGCGTCAGGAATTCAATTATCTTTCGCAGCAGGACCCGCGCGGGCAATTCACGTTTACCGGCGCGGCGACCGCGGGGAATGTTGGCGGCGCTACGGTCGGCGGATCGGATTTCGCGGACTTTTTGCTGGGAGTTCCGGACACGAGCGCGATTGCATTCGGCAACGCGGACAAATATTTCCGGGAGAACGTGTACGACGCGTTTGCAAACGATGACTGGCGCGTGAATCCGGAATTGACGGTGAACTATGGCGTGCGATGGGAATATGGCGCGCCGATTTCTGAAATTTTCAATCGTCTGGTGAATCTGGACATTGCGCCGGGATTCGCGGCTATCGCGCCAGTGCTCGGGACGAGCCCGACGGGCGCTGTGACGGGCCAGAATTATCCGAATTCATTGGTGCGGCCGGACCGGCGCGGAATCGAGCCGAAATTTGGATTTTCGTGGCGGCCAATTTCGGGCTCTTCGATGGTGGTGCGCGGCGGATACGGAGTGAACTACGACACGTCGGTGTATCAGAACATCGCGCTGCAGATGGCGCAGCAGGCGCCGCTCTCGACGAGCCTGCGCGTGCAAAACAGTGCAGCGTGCCCATTGACGCTGGCGAGCGGGTTCGTCAGCTGCGCTGCGACGACGCCGGATTCGTTTGCGATCGATCCGAATTTCCGCGTCGGCTACGTGCAGACGTGGCAGGTTTCGGTGCAGCGCGATTTGCCGTGGTCGCTGCAGATGACGGTGAAATATTTGGGGAACAAGGGAACGCGCGGTGCGCAGGAGTATCTGCCCAATACTTTTCCTGCGGGCGCGGTGAATCCGTGCCCGGCATGCCCGGTAGGCTTCGCATTTCTGGCGTCGAATGGGAATTCGACGCGCAACGCGGGCGACATTCAGGTTCGGCGGCGGTTGCACAGCGGATTGACCGCGACGGTGCAATACACGTATTCGAAATCGATCGACGACGATTCGGCGATCGGCGGGCAAACAGGGGCTCTGACGCTGGCGCAAAATTGGCTGGACCTAAGGGGCGAGCGCGGGAGGTCGACGTTTGATCAGCGGCACTTGCTGAACACCTATTTGCAGTACACGACGGGACAAGGGTTGGGCGGGAAGACCCTGATGAGCGGCTGGCGCTCGGCAGCATATAAGGAGTGGACGTTCATTAACCAAATTATTGTGGGAAGCGGGCTGCCGCAGACTCCGATTTTCCCCGGCGCAGTGACAGGAACGGGATTTACGGCGAGCCTGCGGCCGGACGTGACAGGAGCGGCGCTGTATGCGGCTCCGGCGGGATTGTTTTTGAATCCGGCGGCGTTTGCGGCCCCGGCGGTCGGACAGTTTGGCAATGCATCGAGAGATTCAATCACCGGTCCGATCCAATTCACTTATAACGCTTCATTCGCGCGTACGTTCCGGTTGAATGACCGCTTGAATTTAGATGTGCGGCTCGATTCGACGAATCCGATCAATCACGTGTCGTATACAACGTGGTACGTGAACGTCGGGAGTCCGCTATTTGGATTGCCGGCGACGGCGAATGCGATGCGCAGCGTGCGAATTACGACGCGGGTGAGGTTCTAATGATGCGACGAGCACTTCCGATCATTTTTGCATTCGCGCTGACGGCTTCAGCGCAGCAAGTCGGACAAAACAAAGAGAACAATGCCGCGCCGAAAATCTCCGTGAATACGCAGCTCGTCGTGGAGCAGGTGACGGTCACGGACAAAAAAGGAAATGCGATCAAGGGGCTGACGGCGAAGGATTTCACGCTGACGGAGAATGGGCAGACGCAGGAATTGAAATTCTGCGAGCCGATTCAGTTGACGGAAGTTCCCGCCGGCGAGCTCGCTCCACAACCCGCGCAGCCGGAGAACATCAAGATTTACAACAAGCTGGCGCACACGGAGATCGCCCCGGAGCAACCGGGGAATTTGAAGTACAGAGACCACCGGCTGATCTCGCTCTATTTCGACATGACCGCGATGCCGCCGGCGGACCAGGCTCGAGCGCTGTCAGCGGCGGAGAAATTCATTCGCACGCAGATGACTCCCGCGGATTTGATTTCGGTGATGCGCTATTCCGGCAGTGGCGTGGACGTGCTGGTGGACTTCACGGACGACCGGAATCATTTGCTGAGCATCATTCAGACGCTGATCGTCGGCGAGGGGCAGGGACTCGAAGAAGCCGAAGATGATTCAAGCGCTTCGGATACCGGAGCGGCGTTCGGGCAAGACGATGCCGAGTTCAACATTTTCAACACCGACCGTCAGCTTTCGGCGCTGCAGACCGCTTCGAAGATGCTTGGGCACTTGAATGAGAAGAAGTCGCTCATTTATTTCGCGAGCGGTCTGCGGTTAAACGGAATCGACAACCAGGCGCAACTCCACGCGACAGTAGACAGCGCGATCCGCTCCGGCGTGACGATCTGGGCGATCGACGCGCGCGGCTTGGTGGCGCAAGCGCCACTGGGCGACGCGACGCGTGGCTCGCCAGGCGGTCAGGCGATGTATACGGGCGCGTCGGCCCTGGCGATGACGGCGAACCTGCAGCAAACGCAGGATTCACTCTACGGACTGGCGACGGATACCGGCGGGAAGGCGCTGCTCGATTTCAACGACCTTTCGATGGGGATCGTGGAAGCGCAGCACGCCGTCTCGAGCTACTACATTCTCGGGTACTACACGACGAACGCGACGCTGGACGGAAAATTCCGGCGGATCAAGATTGCGCTCAATTCAGATACGCCCGCGGACCTGGAATACCGGCAGGGATATTTCGCTGGAAAGGTGTTCGGCAAATTCACCACCGCGGACAAGGACCGTCAATTGGAAGACGCGCTGATGCTGGAGGAACCCATCACGGAGCTGACCATCGCGATGGAAATCGATTATTTCCAGCTGAACCGCGCGGAGTATTTCGTGCCGGTGGTGATGAAGATTCCGGGAAGGGAACTGGCGCTGGCGAAAAAAGGTGGCGCCGAGCGGACGCAGATCGATTTCATCGGAGAAATCAAGGACGCATATGGCGGGCGCACGGTCACGAACCTGCACGACAAGGTCACAATCAAGCTGAGCGACGCGACGGCGGCGGAGCTGGCGAAGCGGCCGATTGAGTACGACACCGGCTACACGCTGCTTCCGGGAAAATACAACATCAAAGTGCTCGCGCGCGACGATGAGACGGGAAGAATCGGAACCTATCAGACGACATTTGTGATTCCGAATCTCAATAAGGAAGACAGACTGATTCCGATCAGCTCGGTGGTGCTCAGCAGCCAGCGCGTTGATTTGAAGGATGCGCTCTTCAACGCGAAGAATAACGACAAGCAAGAAGTCGCGAACCCGCTGGTGGTGAATAACCAGAAGCTGATTCCGAGTGTGACGCGCGTTTTCAGCAAGAGCCGCGACATGTACGTCTACCTGCAAGCGTACGAGCAGGGCGTGACGGCTGTGCAGCCTCTGATCGGCTTCGTCAGTTTTTATCAGGCGCAGACGAAAGCGTATGAAACGGCGCCGATGAAATTAGCGACGGGCATGACGAACCACCTGAACACGATGCCCCTCAATTTCGACATCTCGCTGAAGCAAATTCCCGTGGGCGAATATGATTGCCAGGTTACGGTGCTGAATCCGGCTGGGCAGAAGGTAGCGTTTTGGCGCGCGCCGGTGAAGCTGGTTCCGTAAGGCCGCTTACTTCCGTTTTTCACTTTCTGTCGCAGCTCCCAGCTGCGCGGCTTCGCTGCTTATAGTCCTCGCGCTTCGTTAACGGCTATCTCGGCTGACGCCGGAGCGTGGGACTTGCGACCGCCGCGCAAGAATGGAAGAAACTCGGCGAGAGGAGTTATTTCTATTTGCCGTTGCAGGGCGCGAACAGTCATCCCTAGTTTCCCGCGCCAAATTTCACAACGGAATTTTCAACCGGCAGAGAACGCACGCGCGGTTCCGAAACTTGTTTTTCGGGGTAATCCGCGCCAGGGCCGAGGAATTGATACTTGTCGAAGACGAACGGGACGCCTTCCGATCCGAGCACGGAGTTTCCATTAGTCACCTGCAAGTGCAGGTGCGGGCCAGTGGTGTTGCCGCTATCGCCCAGTAGAGCGATCACATCTCCGCGGCGGACGTGCTCGCCGACTCGCGGTTTGATGCTGCCCGGCTGCAAGTGCGCAAACGTGACGAATAGCTCCGGTGCGATTTTTATGATGACGTGATTGCCCGCGATATTCTGCAGAGTGAAGTCCGCGGGCAGGTGGTGGGGCGTGTTGTCGGGGATGTCGTTCACGATTTCCGTGACTTCGCCATCCGCCACCGCGTGGACAGGCTCCCCGTAGCCCCAATAATTTTCGTTGCGGTCTTTGCCATCATGCGTGGTGTCGCCATTCGCGCCGATCTTGACCCAATCGATCGCGAAGCGTTGGGCGATAAATGCGCCGCCATCGAGCGCCACGAGCGTGCGGCGATGGTCGGAAGTGTTGGATGGGCCGTTTCCAGCCAGCCAGATGCCGCCGGAGAACGGCGGCGAAAGCACAACTGGAGGTCCGGGGTTCACCTTTACCTCGAATTTGTCCAGCGCTGTCTCTTCGTCGGGCTTCTCACTGGAATTGAAAATCCGTGTGAAAACGAGGCGGTGGCGAAGCGAACTCGGCGCCGGCCCAGAAGGGTTCACTGCAATCCATAGATACACGACTGCCCGCTGGCCGGGACCAATTGTGTCGCTTGGCTGCCCGGCTGGAGCCGGTCCAATCAAATCCAGAATAGGTGAAAGCGCTGCGCCTGAGTAAGTCGCGAGCGGAACTTTGCCTGCGGAATCGCCGAAGATTTCGAGCGTCTTGAGAGTCAGGGCCACGGACTCGAAGCTCGTGATCTGCAGCTCGTAGACGAGCACAGGCTTTGATTCCGCATTCACCACCGCCGGCGGCGCGGGGCATCTCACTTCGATTCGCGGTTCGCGGGCGGCGGCGTTCACACCGGCACAGAGCAATAGGACCGCGACTGCTGTGGCGGCGGCACCGTGGCTCCTTGCACACCTAGGTCGTTTGGTCGCGTTCATACCACTGTAGACGCGCGAGCAACTATACCGTTCCGCGATATAGACGGCTTTGTTTGTAAATTTTTGGAAAGAGGAAGGGGAATGCTGGGCGCACCGGCAACAGAAAAGTTCAAAGACGGAGGAACAACGACCCGGATGATTCGGTCGATTTATCTGGCGGGGCCGACGAGGCTCGAACTCGCGACCTCCTGCGTGACAGGCAGGCGTTCTAACCAAACTGAACTACGGCCCCGCTGTGCCGTGGAGACCTCTGGTGGGCAGTGCAGGATTTGAACCTGCGACCTTCCGGGTGTAAACCGGACGCTCTAACCGCTGAGCTAACCGCCCAACTGAAGCGGAATCAGATTACGCGAATGGCGCGCTGCTTGCAACCCGCCCGCGACGCGCTATGGATCGTTTGCGCCGTGATTTTTAGCGGATTTTTCCCTCGAAGTGCTGCGTTCGCGCGCTCCCGTGCCCGCGTTTCGCGTCGCGCGCTGGAATTGCTCGTCGTAGCGATAAATGTCATTGTGAACGGTCAGAGAGCCATCCTCGGCGGCGACGGCGGTCGCGTAGACGATCCATACCGGGACCGGCTGCGCGACTGGAACGCGCTCGGTCTTGTCGCCATCCATTGCGGCGTTCACGCGGTCTACGCTCCATCCCTGCGAATCGCGCAGCACCCACGCAGCCAGCGCCGCCGGATCCTCCACTCGAATGCAGCCGTGACTGAGATCACGCGATTTGCGATCGAAGAGTTTCTTTTCCGGCGTACCGTGGAGATATACCGATCCCGTATTCGGGAATTCGAATTTTACGAGGCCGACAGCGTTGTCCGGACCGGGTTTCTGACGGAGCTTGAGGATGCCGGAGCGCAGGCCGGCGAGTTCGACGCGCGAACTACGCTCGACTGGCTTTCCCGCAGCGGACACGATTTCGAAATCGTTCGTGTCGAGATATTTGGGATTGCGCGCGATTTTCGGCGCGAGTTCTTTTTTCTGGATGGTGAGAGGAACTTCCCAGAAGGGCCGGAAGATCACGGTCTTGATTTCGCTGGCGAGCTCGGGCGTTTTGTGGTCGTACGCATCGCCAACAACGACTTTCATGGAGAGTTCCGTGCGAAATTGATCGTCGAGGGCTTCGAGCGAGTAGGCGGGGATATTGACGACGATCAGGCGCGATTCCGTGCGCGGGAGCCAGCGCCAGTGCTCGAGCGTGGCAGCGATGTGAATGATGCGCGACTCGGGTGAGGCGTTGAGCGCGCGAAGCGTTTCGGGGCCGAGATCGCCTTTGTCGTCGAGTCCATTCTCGCGCTGGAATTTCTTGACAGCGTCCACAAGCTCGCCTTCATATTTTGTCCCGGTGCTTTTTTGCGCCTGATCGGGCGAGAGATCGCCGAGAGTAGCCAGCCGCCGTGCGAGCTCGGGCACGCCGCGGTAGATGCCGCCGGGCTTCACGGTTTTGGCGATCGGAGGCAGCCGATTTGCCGGCTTTTCGGCAGCCGCGAGATTCAAATAGCGGCCCAGCGCCTGTTCGGTGCGCTGATACTCCGGAATTTGCGGCTCGATGGAAGCGATTGCTGTGCCGACATCTTGCGCGCCAACGACTTGATCTTTCAAAAATTGCGCCAGGCCGAGCTTGTGATGCTTCACGTTGAGTTCGAAGCCGAATGCGACCGGATTCATGCGCCCCGCATAGAGATCGGAGATGTAACGCATTGCCGAGACGGTGAGTGCGAGATCGAACCGCACTTCGGCGGATTCCGCTGCAGACTTTTCGTTGCCGAGGGAATCAAGCTCTGACTGAAGACGCGGGCCGTCGTAGTTTCCGGGATCGAGGCCCTTGGAGCGCGCATTTTGGATGAGCTGAATCACTTGGCGCGCCTGCTGCGTCGGCCGCGAATCGGAAAGCCACGCGAAGTGCCCGTCGAGCGATGTGTAGAATTTTTTCACTTCGCCACGATCGCGGGAGAAATTGGGCTCGCCGAGGCCCGTTATACGCCCCGCAGCGATGATGCGCTGCATTTCAATTTTCATCTTCGGCGAAATCGGTTGCAGGCTCGGTTGCTGATTTTGCGCCTGCGATTGAGGTAGCTGCTGAGCCTGTGAAGCCGTCGATTGTGGCGATTGACTCTGCGCGGTTTGCGGCGGTTGAGTGAGTGGGACGGGGGTGGTGGACGGATTCGGCAGAGAAGAATTTGGCTGAGGAGGCGAAGCGGGCTGAGATTGGTTCGGAGGAGACTTCTCTTTGCATCCGGCTGCTAGCGCGATTCCAAGCGCAACCACACCGATAACCGCGACTGCCCGAAGTGGATGCCAATTGCAACGCACTGAATACCCCTTAAATTGTTGATGCGCTGACCTGCGTAAATGGGCGGGTCTACACGATTGCGGCTGGATAAACGAGGACGTGTAGAGCGTGAAGGGAAACCGCGAGCGAGGAAAGACAGCCTCGAGAAGAAAAAAGGGCCGGAAGCCGCGAGGCCTCCGGCCCTTCGATGACGTCGGTTAAAAGTTCAACTTCATCGCGAGCTGCAGAATGCGGCCCGTACTGTCCAGGGTTGACGTGATCACGCCGAAGTTGTTCAGGCTGGCGTTGGCTCCGTTGTAGTTGCTGATGTTCGCCGATGGGTTGGCGAAGATTACGTTATTGAAGAGCTTGAACGCCTCGGCGCGGAACTGCAGGTTGACCCGCTCGTGGATCGGGATGGTCTTGATCAGAGCGAGGTCGAACCGCTGCTCAAACGGCCCCCGCGCGATATTGCGCGCGCCGAAACCGAAGAGCGAGCCGCCGGACACGTCGCCCGCGACCGCGCCGCCGATCGTGTAGGAGTTGGATCCTGGCCCAGCGAACCCATTCAGGTTCGCGAGGACAGTGCCATTTGGCGAAGTCGGCACCGTCGTGAAGCAAGCCGGATTGAGATAGAGGTTGCTCAGCGTTGTGCCGAGATGATCGCCAGCCGAGCCGGTGGAATAGTTTCCGCCACATCCCTGCACGACAGCCGGAATTGTGACGGAACCATTGACGCCGAGCAGCGAGCCGCCCGAGGTGCTCGTCACGCTGATCGGCAAACCGGATTGCAGGATGTACTGGCCAGAAAGTCCCCAGCCGCCGATGGTCTTGCCGAGGATGCCCGTCTTCGGGCCCGGCAGATTCCAAACGTAAGTGAAAACGATGCGGTGGGGCTGGTTGAAGTCCGACTGTGCGCGCTGCAAGAACGGCACGTACTGATTGCCGACGAAGCTATCCAGGTCGGATCCGGTTGGTCCCGAATCGTTATCGATGGACTTGGAATATGTGTAGTCCATGCGGAACTGGAAGCTGTGCGCGAAATCGTGACGCACTTCGAGAATAGCGGCGTTGTAGCTCGAGAATCCCTGGTTCGTCACGAGATTGAGTCCTGCGGGCGAAAAGCCGGGAACCGGCACGCGCGCCGTGGCGTTGTTGTTGGAATTTACGGTGAGGCCGCCGATGCCGGGGCTCGCAGCGTTGACGAGATAGGCCTGGTTGAGGCTCGGCTCGACGAGTAGACCGACGCCGTGCGAACCGAGATAGCCGACCTCGACGACCCAGCCGCGGAGAACTTCATACTGCAGCGTCAAGTTGTACTGCTCGAGGTAGGGAATCCGCATGTTGCGCGTGAAGCCATACAGCGCTTGCGAAACTGCGGGAGTGCCCGCGGCGGTGAGGAAAATCGGAACGCCGTTGGCGTTGTAGCCGGAAAATTTCCCGATCTCCGGGAGGATTGGGAATTGCGCTGGTTGCGGAAGGCCTGCCGGCCATGGATTCGCGAGCACGTCGCTGCCGACGATTCCGGTGCCGGACGCGAGATATTGCTCGACCCAGGGCGGCGCGGAAATCGGCTGCAGCACGGTCTGTCCTGACGTGCGGATATAAAAGATGCCATAGCCGCCGCGAATGGACATTCTGCCGTTGCCGAGCGGATCGTATGCAAAGCCGAACCGCGGTGCAAAATTGTGGTAGCGGCTTTGCTCCTGCGTCGATGGGCTGACGCCCGGCGTGCCGAATCCGGGAGTGCCTTGTGGCGCGACGAAACCCTGATCGATGCAGTCGCCGCCGCCATTTGAAATGCACCCGGCCGGAATCAGGCTCGGGTCAAACGTGGCGACTCGATTGTGGGTATCCCAGGGCCAGCCGACGTAATCCCAACGGCCGCCGAGGTTCACCATCAAGCGCTTTGTGATCCGATAGTCGTCTTGAAAGAAGATGTCGCCGTCGTTCGCGCGGAAATTCCTCGCGAAGATGCCGACGTCCACTTGCAGACGGTTCGGCGTGCCGGTCAGGAACGAATTGAAATTGGGGAACGAAAGGGAACCGCGCGTGGCGTAATCGTTCTCGTAGTTCCACCCTGAGCGCCGCCATTCGCCGCCTACACGAATGGTGTGCTTGCCATGGATCCACGAAAGCGTATTGCCGATCGTCGTGGTGGATGTGCCGCCATGCGTAAAGCTATTCACGCCGAGTCCGCCGAAACTGAGCAGGCCGCTGACGGAGAACGAGGGAATGCCGGGAAAGAGGCTCGCGTCCCATTTCGCCATGCCGATGTCGCTCGTCTTGACGCCTTCCACGCCCTCACTGATCGACTTGATGTTGGTGAAGCCGGCGCGGAATTCGTTGACGAGATTGGCGCTGAACGTATGTGTGTCGGTCAGCGCGGCGTGATTATTTTTCGCGGGAGCGTTGGCGCCTTGTCCCAAGCTGACGCCGCCGCCGGTGGGAGTGAATTGGCCGATGTTCGCGTAGAAGTATTGCACCGCGACGTGATTATTGTGGAAGAGTGTGCGATCGACGGACGCGGAGTATTGATCCTCGTTGTAAATCGTCGGCAGCGATACGGCGTAATTCACAAGCGAGCCGAGTGTGCCGGTGCCGGATGGAACGAGGTAGCCGCCGTACTGGCCAGGCTGCAGCAGCAAATTCACCGCGACCGGATCGATCGTGTTTGCCGGGACGCCGAATGCAGTCGAAAGCGCCGCGGCGTATTGCGGTTCGGTCTCTCCCGACGCACGCGCTGGAAGCACGGGAAGCTTGCCGGTGACGGCGCTAGAGACACCGTTTTTCTGTCGCGTTCCCTGGTACGAGAAAAACCAGAAGGTGTCCTTCAACTTCGGAACAGGTCCTCCGATTTCGCCGCCGAACTGGTTTTGCAGCAGCACGGGGCGCGGCTTGCCTGCAGCGTTGAAGAAAAAATCGTTCGCGTTGAAATCATTGCTCCGGTAAAACTCGAAGAGACCGCCGTGATAGCGATCCGTGCCGGAGCGCATGATGACATTGATGTTGCCGCCGGAGCCGCGGCCCTGGCTGGCGTCGTACATGCTAGTGCTGACGCGAAATTCCTGAATGGCGTCGGGGTTCGGCACCGGCACGCTGGCCAGGCTGCCGCTTCCGAAGTTATTCGCGTCAACTCCATCGAGGACGAAATTGTTTGTGGTCGCGCGCGAGCCCGCCACGTCCAGAATCGGCGTGCCGCGGCCAACCGTTGCGGCGCTCTGGATTCTCGCCGTCACTCCGGCCTGAAGCGTGGTGAGATCGAGAAAATTCCGCGTCGGGAGCGGCATGTTCACGATCTGATTGCCGGTGATCACGTCGCCGGTGGTTGCCGTGCGCGTGTCCACCTGCAACGCAGCCTCGCTCACGACGACTTGCGTCGAGACCTGGCCGAGCTGCAGCTTGGCGTTTGCGACGGTGATTTGCGTGACTTCGACTTTGATGTCGTTGAGGATTGCGGCCTGAAATCCTTGCGCCTGGATTTCAATCTTGTAGTTTCCGGGAGCAAGCAGCGGAAAGACGAATGTGCCGTCGGGCTGGCTGGTGCCTTGCGTCGAAACGCCCGTGCCGGAATTGGTTACGACGACTTTCGCGCCGGCAACGGTAGCGTTTTGCGGATCGGTTACAGTGCCTTGAATTGCGCCGGTAGAAGAACTGATCTGGGCCCTCACCGCAGGTACAAAAAGGAGAACCAGGGCGAGGAAATAGACAAGTCTGCGGAAATGCTTCCTCAGCATAGACCCCTCCCTCAAATTGTATGAACGTGCCTCGAAATAGCCCCGTGCACTTGCTTATGCGGCCAACGAGACCGGCCCTGCTCCGAAACCAGGCAGAGTGCTAGCGCGCGCTTTCGGGCGAACGTGTGCGCGCGAAATTCGGCAGCTCAGCGATGGTTGGGAATTGGGACAGTCTACGAATGGCATTCGGGAAACGGCCGGGCGAACGAGAAAACCGCGCCATTCGAGTGGCCTCGTGGGCGCGACCGTATATTGTATACAGCTGGTATGTCAACCGATTTTTTCCTTCACTGAGGGCGCCTGTTGAAAATCTATCTGCGAGGCATAAGGTACGCAGGCTGCGCTGTGACTTGAATTTCGCGGGGCGGAGGCGTACACACGTCCGAGCGACGCATTTCACCGCAATCGAACCGACAGACAATCAACGCGCGCATGTTCTTCAAAACTAAGCGACGGAATTTTTTGATCGGCGCAAACTTGTTTCGCGCTCCAGCAAGAGTGCTCCTGATTTTGGCGGCGCTGTTTCTGGGCACATCAGCGCTGGCACAGACCGCTGGGCGAGGCGGCACTCCGGGTGGCGGTGTGCTGGTGCATGTGGAGGAGCCCGGCGGCGGACCGATTCAAGTGTCGGCGACAGTTACGCTGAGCTCGACCGATAGCCCGGAGGGATTGACCGTCGAGACGCGCGGCGGTGGCGTAGCTACATTCCGCGCGGTGCCGGTGGGAGATTATGCTGTGGAGGTTTCGGCGCCAGGATACGAAACCGTTCGCGACAGTGTGATGGTGATGAGCAGCAGCACCGCGGCGAGCATCTACGTCACGCTCAGGGTACGCGGCTCGGCGCCAAATGCGCAGCCCGGGACACAGACGCCGCTGCTTACAGGAAAGGCGCGGAAGGAACTCGATGCCGCCATTGCCGCGCTGCAACACGGAAAAGCTGCCGACGCCGGGCACCACGTTGATTACGCGCTGAAGCACGCGCCCGGCGATCCCAACGTGCAATACATCGCGGCGGAATATTTTCTCCGCGTCAGCGAGACCGAGAATGCGCGAATCCATTTCGAGACGGCCGTCAAGATTTATCCAGATCACGCAGCAGCCCAGGTCGAGCTCGGAAGCCTGCTGTTGCAGCAGCTCAACAATCCTGCGGATGCGATCCCGCATCTGGAGCGCGCGCTGAGCGCGGATGCGACATTGTGGCGCGCGCACTGGCTGCTGGCGGAGGCTTATCTACTGACGCGGCAACAGATCGATCGCGCCGAAGTGCACGCGCGCCGCGCGATGGAGTTCGGTAAAGACAAAGCCGCCGGCGCCGCGATAACGCTTGCATATGCCCAGGCGATGTCAGGCGACAAGCCCACCGCGAGAGCGACTCTCACAAAATACCTCAGCGATTTTCCGGCAGATGCGGCCGCTCCACGCGCACGCGCCCTTCTCGCCTCGCAGGAGCTTTCGGAGCCCCTTCCTTCCGCCGTAGCGAGCCTGCCATTGCCTCGCTCCGATTCGGGCGATCTTGCGGGAATCGGCCGCGCTGCCACAAGCCGCGCCTGGCTGCCGCACGGCGTAGATGATGCCATCCCGGCGGTTTCGGCTACAGAGACGTGTGAGCTCCCGGAAGTTTTGCAGGCGGCTGGAAAACGTTCCGGCGAGTTTGCTGTTGCGTTCGAGCGGTTTGCGGCCACGGAGAATTTCACCCACGACGAGCTGGACGACGGCGGTGCGGTTCGCCACAGTTCCGAAGGCACGTTCGATTACGTGGCATTTGTCGAGCACCCTACCGCCGACCGCGTTTCGGTTCGCGAGGTGCGCGCCGGCAGCTCACCCCGCGCGACGCACGCGGATCCGGTCACAAGCGAGGGTATTCCCGCGATCGGACTGCTCTTCAATCCGATGTACGCGCGCGACTTTGATTTTTCATGCGAAGGGCTCTCGCAGTGGCGCGGACAATCCGCATGGCAAGTGCACTTTGCGCAGCGCGGGGACCGCGAGTCCAGAATGCTCGGGTGGGTCGCCAATGGGAAGTCGTATCCGGCGCTTTTGAAAGGCCGCGCTTGGATTTCCGCGAGTTCCTACCGGATACTGCGCCTTGACGCGGAGCTGATGAATCCTCTGCCGCAGATCCGGCTCGATTACGAGCACATTGCGATCGATTACGCGCCGGTGAAGTTTCGCGAGGGCCGAGAAGAACTCTGGCTGCCCGCTTACGCCGAGGTCTATCGCCATTTTCGCGGGAAGTACTTTCGCGAAGAGCACCGGTTCAGCAACTTTCTTTTATTCCGAGTGGAGACACGGCAGAAAGCCGAAGCGCCGGGCCAACCCTGAGCAGGCCGCCCCACGATCCTTTCTAATTACATGCCCAGTGGGATCGGCCAAGTGGTTTTCGCAGAAAGCCGCATAAAATCGCAGCAAATCGCGCGGTTCCTTGACACT
>DASTCZ010000035.1:0-3853 GCA_035710585.1 Candidatus Acidiferrales bacterium
GGCGTGGTGCCGCCCATGACCGTGAACAGCGTGAAATATTGCGCTGCCAGCAAACCGACAGTGGCCAAACAGATCAAGACCTCGGTTTTGCCGGCGGCGAAGCGCCCTCCAAGAGCGATGAATCCGCTGAAGATTGCGAGCGACGCTAGCGCGAGGATCGTCGCGTCGATAATCCCCGCGCGACGCCTCAGTTGCAGGCTCGCCACTGGATACACAGGTTCCGTGCGCGGATCGAGAACACCTTCATATCGCCGTGCGTTCGCGGGGAGCGGAGCTTCGTTTGTAGCGGAGACTGCCGGGCGCGACACGTCAATCTCGAGCCGCTCGTAGATTTTCGGTTCGGTGCGCGGGAGCGGCTCCTGTTCCGTGGGCGCGGGGAGTTCGGCGGCGCGGGATGCCGCGCTTGCCAGCGCCGCCTGAAGCGGATCGTCCATTTCGTCTTCGATCGCAGGGACGGATTTGTCGGTCGCCGCTTCGAAAGGCAGTGCCGTCTGAGGCGCTTCGTTTTCAGTCTCTTCCGGATCGCCATTTCGCCGGGCGCGGTACGATCGCATCCGCTGCGCAATCTCGCCGCGCCACTCAGGCGCAGCGGTTGCGACAGGATTCCGTGAAGAAGATGACTGAGAAGTGCTCGCCGCAGCGGCTGCAGACACCAGTGCCGCAGGTTCGGCGTTCAATTGCGCTTCGCAAAAGCAGCACCGCTCGGTGCTTGCTTGATTGATCGCGCCACACTGCTTACAGGTTTGGATCACCGTGCCGTTTTGCGCTGCGGACCGGTTCCCGTAAGGGCCGCGAAAATCGTAACAGCGTGAGAGGCGCACGTCAGGCAACGCTTTTCGTTCTGTTTTCAATCGAACAACCTGCCGCGCGAGGGCCGTCCGGAGAATTGCGGGGCCACGAACGCGATGTTAGGCTAGCGCGTTAACGCGTGAAGAACTTCGGTCGAGTTCAATCCAGCTCGATGATAATTCCCTTCGTCCGCATCGCTCTCCGCGGAGGCATTGCGCTTGCGCTCGCTTCCGCGGCCGCTTTGTGCGGCGCTGCGGTGAATGCGGCTCAGTGCGCCGAGCCGACGCACACTACTCTGCAGACGAAGAAGGGCGTCGTTGAGATTTCCGCGTGCGAAGCGACCAGAACTGGCGATGTTTTTACCGGCGAGGGGAACGTTCAGATCAAATATCAAAATCTGACGATTGGCGCGGACCATGTCCAGTTCGATTCGTCCACGGGAGAAACCACGGCCCACGGAGACGTGCGTTTCGACTACAACAACCAGCACATGGAATGCGACGATGCAGAGTATAACGTCCAGACTTCGCGAGGCACGTTTCACCACGTTCACGGCCAAATTCGTCTCGACCGGCGGCCCAACTCAGCCGTGCTCGTGACACAAGACCCGCTCAGCTTCACTGCCGATGAGGTCGAGCGCACGGGCGAAGACACATTCGTCTTTCAGCACGCGCAGTTGACCGTTTGCCGGCCCGACCGCCCCACTTGGAAGTTTTATGCGCCTCACGCTGACCTGCGGATCGACCACACTGTTGCGATGCTGAACGCAAATTTTCGAATGTTCAGCATTCCGCTGATCTGGTTGCCGTATGCCACCGCGCCGGCCAGCTCCAAAATGCGCCAGTCCGGATTTTTGATTCCCCGTGGCGGCCAGAGTTCTACGAAGGGCTTTGTATTTGGAGACGCTTACTACTGGGCCCCGGCGGATTGGATTGACACTACGCTCGGCGGCGAATACATGAGCCGCCGCGGATGGAGCGAAACCGGAGAAATCCGCGCGACGCCCACGGAAGACATGACACTCTTCGGGAATTACTTCGGAGTGACCGATCGAGGTTTGCCCGGACCGAATGGCGTTCGCGTTCCGCAAGGCGGTCATCAGTTCAGCATCGAATTCGACGATCTGCTCCCCGGCGGATGGCGCGCGGTCGCAGACGTCAACGACCTGAGCTCGCTTACCTTCCGCCTCGCCTTCGCGGAGACGTTCGGGGAGGCGGTGAACGCGGAAGCAAACTCGGTGGGATTTCTCACCAATAATTTTCGCGGGTTCTCGCTGAATTTCGCCGTCATCGATGACAAGGACTTTCTCTCCGCGCAACCGCAAACGGACGTGATCATCCGAAGTGCGCCGCAGGCTCGCTTTAGCTCCGTCGATCAGTCGCCGTGGAGGAGGCTGCCCATCTATTTCGGTTTCGACGCGTTTGCAGATGGCGCGAGCCGCACCGATCCAAGTATTTCGACTCCCGCGATCGTCCAGCGCGACGAATTCGCTCCGCGCGTCACGCTCCCCTTGAACTTCGGCCCGTGGCTTGGGCTTGCAACAACGTACGTGGTGAGGACCACGCGCTATGGCGCCGAACTCGAGAATAACGTCGTTGTGGGAAACTCGCTCCGCCGCACCACCGGCGAGCTGAATGTCGATCTTCGTCCGCCGAGCTTTGAGCGCGTCTGGACCAGCGGCGATACGAAATGGAAGCACGTGATCGAGCCGGAGGTTACGTATCGCTATGTCAACGGCGTGAAGGACTTCGGCGATTTCATCCGCTTCGATCAAGATGAGACGCTTACCGACACGAACGAGATCGAGTATGGCCTGACGAACCGGTTCTTCCGCCGGACGAGTGATTCCGGAGCCGAAGAATTTCTCACCTGGCGAGTCGCTCAAAAATACTATTTCGATCCCACTTTCGGCGGCGCCATTGTTCCGGGGCAGCGCAATGTTTTCCAGGCGCTCGACGACATTACTCCCTTCGCATTTGCCGACACGATTCGCCACGTTTCGCCCGTAGTGAGCGATCTCTCTCTAAGCCCAGGGGGCGCGTACGATTTTGAAGTGTTGACGAACTACGACACCCAACGGCACAAACTCATCACGCAAGGCGAATTGCTGAAAACTCATCCCTACAGCAAATTCACCGTCACGATGGCGCACTTCCTGATTCAGACGAACCCTGTGTTGCAGCCGCTGACCGACCAGGTGCGCGCGCTCGTGGGATATGGCGACCTCACGCAGAAGGGATGGAATCTCACGGGTGGTGTGAGCTACGACGTGCAGCAGGGCATCCTGCAAAATCAGATCGCCCAGGTCGGGTACAACGGATCGTGCTGCGGCCTGGCATTCGAATATCGGCGTTTGAATCTCGGGACGGTACGTGCGGAAAACCAATTCCGGCTTTCGCTCGTCATCGCCAATATCGGAACCTTTGGAAACGTCCACAAGCAGGACAAGATTTTTTAATAAGAGGACGGGGTGAAGTCAAAGCGCAATTCGGCCGGAAACATCAGCTTCGCGACAATTAGCGAAGTTTCAGTACTGCTGAGAAAACGAGAAATATCGCCTGTCGAATTGGCGGAACATATTCTCGGCCGGATCGAAAAATATCAGCCGGCGCTAAACGCTTTTATTAGCGTCACGCGCGATCGTGCGCTCGCTGACGCACGCGCCTCCGAGTTGCGTCACAAAAGGAAGAGGCCGCTGGGCCCGCTCGATGGAATTCCGATCGCGCTCAAGGACAATATATGGACCGCGGGCATCCTTACGACTGCGGGCTCGCGAATTTTGCGCAACTTCGTTCCCGAGCGTGATGCCACGGTCGCCGTGCAACTCAAGAATGCAGGAGCGGTCTTGCTTGGGAAGACCAACCTGCACGAGTTCGCCTATGGCGTCTCGACCGAGAATCCGCATTACGGAACCGCGCACAATCCCTGGGATGCTTCGCGCTCGAGCGGCGGGTCGAGCGGCGGCTCGGCTGCTGCCGTCGCAGCGGGCTTGTGCGTTGCGAGTCTCGGTACAGATACCGGCGGTTCGATCCGAATTCCCTCTTCGCTTTGCGGCACGATCGGA
>DASTCZ010000036.1:0-6492 GCA_035710585.1 Candidatus Acidiferrales bacterium
GGAGAATGTTTCGACGCAAGCGTTCGCGGAACGATTTCAGCGACGAGGTCAAATCGCATATCGACGCGGAGACGGAGCAACTGCGCGATGAAGGCGCGACTGATGCGGACGCGAAAATTGCCGCGCGGCGCTCGTTTGGCAACGTGACGCGTGCGAAGGAGCGGCATTACGAATCGCGTCGCGTGATCTGGCGGAACAATTTGTGGCTGGACCTGCGATTTGCGGCGCGCATGCTGCGGAAGGCGCCTGGATTTGCGGCGGTAGCGATTCTGACGCTGGCGCTCGGCATCGGCGCGAACACCGCGATTTTTTCGGTCGTGTATGCCGGGCTGATCCGGTCGTTGCCGTACGCGCAGCCGAAGACGCTGGTCGCGCTGAGCGAAGAGCGCGATCAGCAAAGCGAAGGGTCAGAGGGCAGCCGCGTCTCGTACCCGGACCTGCTCGATTGGCGCGCGCAGACGAAAGCATTTCGATCGATCGCGGGATACACGGGAGACAGCTTCATCCTGCGCGGCGCGGGCGAGCCGCAGTTGATCCAGGCAGCGCAGGTGACCGCAAACTTTTTCGGGACGCTCGGGGTGGCGCCGATCATGGGGCGCGACTTCGCGGCCGGAGAGGAAATTGCGTCGGGGCCAAAGGTGGCTCTGATTTCGTTCGGATTCTGGCACACGCGGTTCAATGGCGATCCGCAAGCCGTGGGAAAGACGATTCAGCTTGATTCGAACACAGTGGACGTGATCGGCGTGCTGCCGATGGATTTTCATTTCGGACCCGTGCGAAACGCGGGGGTGTGGGTGCCGCTCCATGTACCGCAGGAGTTGGTCACGCGAAGAAATCTGCGCTGGATCGCGGCGGTGGGAAGGATCGCGCCGGGGATGAGTTTTTCTCAGGCGCGCGCGGACATGGATGCGATGACGGCTGCGCTCGCGAAGGCCTATCCGCAGGAAGACGGCAGCGTGCACGCCGTGATGCAGAGCTTGCGTGACCTGTTGGTCGGAAAAGTGGAGCCGTTGCTGCTGATTCTTTTCGGCGCGGTGGGATTCGTGCTGCTGGTGGCGTGCGCAAACGTGGCGAGTTTGCTTCTGGTGCGCGGGGCGGGAAGGCAACGGGAGTACGCAATCCGCGCGGCGCTGGGAGCGAGCCGGGTGCGCCTGATTTCTCTCTCGATGGCGGAAAGCCTGATGCTGGCCGCGGCCGGGGCGGGGATCGGGTTTGCCGCGGCGCAGTGGGCCACGCGGCTGCTGATCGCGGCGATCCCGAAGCCGCTGCTTGATTCGGTGCCGGTGCTGGAGAATACGCGTCCGAACGCAGCGGTATTCGCGTTTCTGTGCGCGATTGCGGCGTTGACGGGAATTTTGTTCGGGCTGGCGCCGGCGCTGCAATCGGCGAAGCAGCGTGCGACGGACGCGCTGAAGGAGGAATCGCGCGGCACAGCGGGAAAAATCCGCACGCGGTTGCGGGACGCGCTAGTTGCGGGCGAGATCGCGTTTTGCCTGGTGCTGTTGGTGGGCGCGGGGTTGATGGTGAAAAGTTTCGGCGCACTACTGCACCGGAATCCCGGATTTGCGACGGAAAACCTTCTGACGTTTGACGTGAATCTTCCCGACGCTTCGTATCCGAAGCCGGAAGATGAATTACGCTTCGATGCGGCCTTTCGCGAACGAGCCCGCGCGCTCCCCGGCGTGAAAGATATCGCCAACACGAGCGTGGTGCCGTTGACAGGCAACGCGAACACGATCCGGTTTGTAGTGGAGGGGCAGCCGGTGCGTGTGGGAGGTGAAAGCGAATCGCTGATCGTGGACGTCACGAACGGCTATTTTTCGGCGATGAAGATTTCGCTGCTCGCGGGCCGGTTCTTCGACGACGCCGACGATACGCAAGCGGGCGACCGGCACGTGATCGTGAG
Organism: Candidatus Acidiferrales bacterium; assembly: GCA_035710585.1. Lineage (GTDB taxonomy): Bacteria > Acidobacteriota > Terriglobia > Acidiferrales > UBA7541 > DASTCZ01. The sequence goes on from DASTCZ010000036.1 coordinate 1,907, forward strand.
CCAAGCGTGGGTGAAGCAATACTTGCGTGGGGAAAGCCCGCTCGGAAAGCGCATCCGGTTCACCTATTCGCCGAAACAGAAGTTTCGCGAAATCGTGGGAGTGGTGGGAGACATCGCGAACTCGCAACTCGATAGCCCGGAATTGCCGGCGATCTATCTGCCATTTACGCAGGATCCAAACACCTACATTTCTTACGTCGTGCGCACGCAGGGCAATCCGGCAAATGCACTGAGCGGAATTCGCGAGGCATTGCGGGAAAGCGACTCGCAGCTTTTTCTGATCCAGCCGACGACGATGGAGCAAGTCATCGACCGCTCGCCAGCCGTTTTTCTGCGGCGATACCCCTCGTATCTGATCGGAAGCTTCGCGGCGCTGGCGATGGTGCTGGCAATGATCGGGCTGTATGGACTGATTTCGTATTCGGTGTCTCAACGGACGCGGGAATTCGGCATTCGCATCGCGGTAGGGGCGGCGCGCGGCGACATTTTGGGGCTGGTGTTGAAGCAGGGCGTGAAGCTGGCAGCGATTGGAGTGGGCGCAGGAATCATTGCGGCGCTGGCCCTGACGCAGCTGATGACGAGCTTGCTGTTTGGCGTGCGTTCGTTCGATCCGGAGACGTTCCTGCTGATGTCTGTGGGACTCGCCGCGGTGGCGCTCGCGGCGTGCTACATACCCGCCCGTCGAGCGGTGCGCGTGGACCCGATATCGGCGCTAAGGCATGAGTGAGCGCCGGGGAATCCAGTAAGGGCGGACGGAGGCTAAGAATGTTTCGTCGGAAGCGTTCGCAGAATGATTTCAGCGACGAGGTACAGGCGCACATCGATGCCGAGGCGCAGCGTTTGCGCGACGAAGGCATGAATGAGGCGGAAGCGATAAGCGCGGCGCAAAAATCGTTTGGCAACGTCACGCGGGCAAACGAGACGTTCTACGAATCGAGACGATCAATGTGGTTCGAGCAATTGCGCCAGGATTTGCGGTTTGCGTTGCGCACGCTGCGGAAGAGCCGCGGATTCACCGCCATTGCAATCCTCACGCTCGCGCTCGGCACCGGCGCAAACACCGCGATTTTCACCTTGGTGAAGGCCACTTTGCTCGAGCATTTGCCGCTGCGCGCGTCGAGCCGGCTGGCCGTAATCTGGGTGAGCAATTTGAAAGCGGGATGGAGCCGCATCGGGCCGAGCGGCCTTGACTATCTGGATTGGAAGCAGCAGTCGCAATCGTTCGAGGATCTTTTCTTATTCGAGCACGGCACGGGCACCGTTACCGGTTCGGGCGAGCCGGAGCAGGTGGCGGGTCTGCGCGTCTCAACGAATTTTGGTGAGTTCTTCGGGATTCAGCCGGCGCTGGGACGGATGTTCACGCTGGAAGAAGGCAATTCGCGGCACAACCTCGCCGTCCTTTCTTACCGGTACTGGCAGCAGCACTACGGCGGCGACGCGACGGTGATCGGGCGCGCGCTGACCTTGAACGGCGAGCCGTACACCATTATCGGAGTGTTGCCGGCCACGCTGAGCACGGTATTTCCAATCGACATGGCCGTGCCTTTCGACAACGACTGGATCAAGCGCGCGGATTCCGACTTGGGCGTATTCGGAAGGCTGAAGCCGGGCGTGTCGCTGAAGCAGGCATCAGCGGAAATGAATCTCGTGGTGGCAAGAACGGCCGAGCAGCGGCCATCGCGGCGCGACTACGGCGCGGTGATGGTGCCGCTGGAATCGGCGCGCGTGGAATTCATCCGGCCGGCGGTGCTGGTGCTGCTGTGCGGAGCGGGATTCGTGCTGCTGATCGCGTGCGCAAATGTTGCAAACCTGCTGCTTTCGCGCGCGGTCGGACGCCAGCGCGAAATCGCGCTGCGGATGGCGCTGGGCGCGGGACGCTTCCGGCTGGTGCGGCAATTTGTGGCGGAGAGCACGCTGCTCTCGCTGATGGGCGGCGCGGCGGGATTGCTGCTGGCAATTTGGAGCAGCTATCTGATCGCGCGATTTGTCCCTTCGCGGATTCCGGTGCCCAACGCGGCGGACCACGTGATGCTGCCGAGCGTGCGTGTGGACGGAGTTGCGTTCGCGTTTACGCTGGGCGTCGCGCTGCTCACGGGAATCGCGTTTGGATTGGCGCCGGCGCTGCAGAGCCTGAAATGCGACGTGATCGAGGCGCTGAAATCGGGGCAGAAGGGTGCGCCGAGCGGACGTCACGAGCACCGGATGCGCGCGTTGCTGGTGATTGCGGAAAGCGCGCTGGCATTTGTGATGGTGATCGGCGCGGGGCTGATGTTGAAGAGTTTTGCTTCGCTCTTATCGGCGAACCCGGGATTCCGGATGGATCACTTGCTGACGCTGCGGCTGAAACTGGCCGCGGACGTGAAGGGCTCGAAGTACAACGATCTACGGCAGCGCGCGTCGGCGTACGAAATGTTTCTCTCGCGAATCCGGGCGCTGCCCGGAGTGCAGTCGGCGGCGATCGCGGAAATTGTTCCGCTCAGCCAAGACGACATGGACATGAACTATTTCGTGATCAAGGGCCAGGCTCCGCCGGCTCCGGGAGAACATTTTTCGGCCGACAACCGTGACGTGAGCACGGATTATTTCCGGACGATGGGAATTCCGATTGAGAGAGGAAGAGCGTTCAGCGAACGGGACACCAGTGACGCGCCGCGCGTGGTGATCATCGACGAAACGCTGGCGCACATTTTCTTCCGCGATAAAGATCCCATCGGCCAGCACCTGCAGATTCCCGATGGCGGGCGCCCGGAGCGCGAGATTGTGGGCGTGGTGGGCGGAGTCCACGACACCGGATTCAGCACCGAGCCGAGGCCAACGATTTATTTCCCGGTGATGCAGAGCCCGGACCAGACGGTGAGCGTGGTGGTGCGGACGAGCGAGCAGGCGCAAACGATTTTACCGGCGATCAAGAGCGCGATTTATTCGGTCGACCCGGAGCAGCCGGTGTTCAACGTGCGGACGATGGACGATATCGTCGCGGACATCACTTCGGCGCAGAGGGTCGCATTTTTCGCGCTGGGAGTGTTCGCGTTTCTGGCGCTCTCGCTTGCGGCGATCGGGATTTACGGCGTGACGGCATACGCAGTGGGGCAGCGCACGCAGGAAATCGGAACGCGAATGGCGCTGGGAGCGCAGCCGCGAGACGTGCTGCGGCTGATCGTCGGGCAGGGATTGAAATTGACGATGTGGGGCCTGACGGCGGGAGTGCTGGCGGCGCTGGCGTTGACGCGATCGCTCTCCGGCCTGCTCTATGGAGTGAGCGCGAGCGACCCGGCGACGTTCGTTGGGGTCGCGATCGTGCTGGTGTGCGTGGCCGCGGGGGCGTCGTTTATGCCGGCGTGGCGCGCGGCGCGGGTGGATCCGGTGGTGGCGCTGAGGCAGGAGTGACCGCCTGGCGGCTCACGCTCCGCTAAAACGTCAATTCGCCGCCGGTGGACGGCCTAACGCGCACAGCGCTAGCCCGGCAATTCCAAGCACCACAGCGATCATAAAAGTGTGGCAGCCATGCTGATGCGGATCCAGCACGACGAGGCACCTGGGGTCGGTAGCTAAGCGCGCGCCGAAAAGCGTAAGAAAGGCGACGAGCGAAGTCCAAATCGCCCATCGCTGACCCGCCCGGATCGGGATCAGCGCGAGCACCACGCCGCTAAATGCAAATACATATGTAAGAGCGAGAGGCCACGGCGCGGAATATGCGGCGCGAAGCTCCGGCGCGAGCTGTGGGTGGGCGCGCGCGTAGGGCGGCGCAGAAATCGCGATGTAGAAAAAAATCGCGTAGGCGATTACCAGAAAAGTGACGCCAGTTTTGCGCATGAATCCGAAGAGGTGTGCGCAAAATAGTTTGATTGCCGGCCCATGTCAATGGAGTGATGAAAATCGCGCCGGCGCGCGAACGCCTGTGCGAGGCCGCTTGCAAAGTGGCTCCGCGTGCGTAGACTGAACTGCTTTCCCAAGGAGCGCGGACGTGCCGATACGGCGGGCGCTGATCAGCGTCTCGGACAAAACGGGAATCGTGGAATTTGCGTGGAGGCTGGCCGCGGCGAAGATCGAGCTCATCTCGACGGGCGGCACAGCGCGGCTGCTGCGCGACGCGGGGCTCGCGGTGCGCGACGTGTCGGAAGTGACCGGCTCGCCGGAGATGCTCTCCGGCCGCGTGAAAACGCTGCATCCGAAAATTCACGGTGGAATCTTGTTCCGGCGCGCAGACGCGGAGCACCGCCGCGAAGCCGAGCAGCACGGCATCGGCGCGATCGATCTGGTCGTGGTGAATCTGTATCCCTTTGAGGAAGTTTCCGCAAAGAGCGGCATCTCCGCGGACGAGCTGATCGAAAACATCGACATCGGCGGGCCGGCGATGGTGCGCTCAGCCGCGAAAAACTTCGCAGACGTGGCGGTGGTGACGGATGCGACGGACTATGAGCGCGTGGCGGCGGAGATCGAGGCGAGCGGCGAAGTGAAATTCGAAACGCGGCTGGAGCTGGCTCGAAAAGCATACGCGGCGACCTCGCGGTACGACGGGCTGATCGCGATGGAGCTGGAACGCGTGACGGCGGACGGCGCCAAGCTGGCGATCGGCGAACGCACGG
>DASTCZ010000037.1:0-8121 GCA_035710585.1 Candidatus Acidiferrales bacterium
GGCGCGCGCGCTTGGGCTCGGCGCTTTCCTGCGGCTGGGACGGGGCGAGGAGAAAACCGGCGGCCGCGAGAAACCTGCGTTGCTTGCGAATGCGTACGAAGCGGTTATCGGCGCGCTCTTTTTGGATGGCGGGCTTTCGCCGGCGCGTCAGTTCATTGAGAACACGCTGCTCGCATCTCATGTAATGCATCCGGACGAGCGCCTGGCGCGCACGGATTTCAAATCACGCCTGCAGGAAATCCTTCAGGCGCGTGGCTGGCCGACGGCAACATATCGGGTGATCGGAGAAGAGGGCCCCGATCACAGGAAAATATTTCAAGTCGAAGCCAGCGCCGGTGGACGCGCTTCCGCGTTGGGAAAAGGCACAACAAAAAAAGACGCGGAACAACTGGCGGCGCGCGGTCTCATCGAACAGTTAAACGAGGCGATGGTCGAAATCGAGCAGGAAAATGGATGAGGCAGTTCAACTCGTGGAAGAAACGTCGCCCCCGGTAATCGAAACCGCTCCTGCAGTCCACGCGGAGCTCGAGCGGCGCCGCGCGCCGATCCGCGAGTACGCGGAATCGCTGCTCGTTACTATCATCCTTGCGCTCTTCGGCACCACGTTCGTACTGCAGGCGTTCAAGATTCCGTCACCTTCGATGGTGCCGACGCTTCAAATCGGCGACCACTTACTGGTGAACAAATTTATTTTCGGCGGGCACGGTGCATGGTACGAGAAAGTGCTGCCGTATCGCGCGATTCGCCGCGGCGATATCATCGTCTTCAAATTTCCCTTTGACGCGCACGAACACTATGTCAAACGGGTGATCGGAATTCCTGGCGACCGCGTAAAGATGGTCGATGGTCAGGTGTACGTGAATGCTGTCGCGCTCAGCGAGCCGTACGTTTACCACGATCCTGCGGCGCACTATCACCCGTTCAACGATTCCTTTCCGCCGACCTCGCCGCATTTTTTGCGCGAACAAGTGCGGCCGGAATGGGCGGAGGATTTGTTGCAACATGTAAGGGATGGCGAACTCGTCGTGCCGCCCGGCAAATACTTTGCGATGGGTGATAATCGCGACCAGAGCTGGGATAGCCGCTACTGGGGATTTGTTGATCGCGACGCCGTGATGGGCGCGCCAGTGGTGATCTACTGGTCGCTGGATTCGGCTGACGATTCGCTGGAAGACCAGACGCTCAGCGCGCGGCTGACCGGGCTGGCGGATGCGGTGATGCATCTCCGGTCGCGGACGCGCTGGAGCCGCATGTTTCATGAAGTGAAGTAGGCTGCGAAAAGCCGTATCATTCCTTCCTGCCATTTGATCCGATGAAACGCTTACACCTCCAAAGAGTGATTCGAGGAGCCTTGGTTGCGGCCATCGTGTGCGGCGGCGGCATGCTCGCGATCGAGGCGTGGGTCGGATCGGCGCGCATGCACCAGCGGCTTGTCGCGCGGCTCGCCGCGGCTTTCGGGCGGCCAGTCGCGGTCGCGGATTTCGAAATGAGATGGTTTCCATGGCCGGCGATTGAGGCGCACGGTGTCGCGATCGCAGACGATCCGCAATTTGGCGCCGAATATTTTCTACGCGCGGAAAATGTGGCGGCGAGCGTGCGGTGGTTCGCGCTCGCCGGAGGCAGACTCGAGTTGGGAACTTTGACGTTCGAGCAGCCCAGCTTGAATCTCGTGCGAAACGCGGACGGCAAATGGAACGTGGAGAGTTGGCTGCCTCGAGCCTCGCGAAACGCTGGACCACAAGTTCCCGCGGGCTCTACAAACGTCGCGCAGACTGCGCCGCGGCTCCGGAGGATCGTCATCGTCGGAGGCCGCGTGAATTTTCGACGCGGGCTGGATGTGCGGCCGTTTGCGCTGACGAATGTCACCGGCGAAGTCGAAGAGCAAGGCGCGGGGCGATGGCGCATCGCTCTCGCGGCGCAGCCTATGCGCGCGACGGTCAGAATGCAGGAATCGGGCACGTTTTGGCTGGAGGGCTCGATCGCAGGGACCTCCGCCCGATTGCAGCCAGCTGAATTGAAAATGACCTGGAGCGGCGCATCGGCTGCGGACACCCTGCGGCTTCTCACTGGTAATGACGACGGAATCCGCGGAACGTTCGCCATGCAGGTGAGCGCGCAGACGGTGCAGGCCGCCTCGGCGGAGTCTGCCGCTGTATGGGAAATAAAGATTGGAGCGCAGGCGGGCGAACTGCACCGGTGGGATTTGGCGCAGCGTCAGGACTCGCCGGGAGTTTCGCTCGCCGCATCCGCGCAGTGGCAGGCCGGTTCGCCGGAATTGAATTTGCGGCAGGTGCAAATTGACGGTGCGCGCACGCATGCTCTTCTGATGGGCGACGTGAATTGGAGCGGGGCAATTGCACCGCACCTTTCGATAAGCACCGCGGAAATTTCGTGGAACGATCTGCTCGCGGCTTACCGGTCGTTTTCGCCGGGAGTCGATGACGCGCTGGTGGCCGATGGAGTGATTCGCGCGCATGCGGAACTCGAAGGCTGGCCGCTGCGAATTGTGAGCGCGCACGCGGATTCGGCGGAGGCTGACATTACCGCGAATGCCGTGCAACTCGCGCGCATCGAAAATGCAGCTGGAAAATGGAATGCTGGGGCAGGCTCGGCCAGTGCGGCCCTTCACCTGGCCAATGTCGCGTCGAAGGCGGGCGAGATTTCTTCACCGCGGGAGACGGGCGTCGAGAGCTCGATCAATTTCTATGGAAGCACTAACCCTGACGCCGCTTCGTCCCTCGCGAAGCAAAAAACGACTCCTCCCGGCAAGTTTTACGAAGTCTCGGCACGCGGTTCATTGGCGCACGTTGAACAGGTCTTCGCGCTGGCGCGCGCGTTGGGAAGGCCAATCGAATCGGGATGGTCGGCGGACGGCGGTCTCGATGTGGATTTGGCGTGGCGATGGCACGGCGGTGAACACATTCCTCGTCCGCAGGGAAGTCTCCGAGCCCGTTCCCTCGCACTACAATTGCCGCTGATCAATCATCCGATTGAGCTGGATGACGTGAATCTCGCTCTCGCGGCGGGACAGCGCAGCGTGACCGTCACGCGCGCGGCCGCGCTGGGCGCGAATTGGCAGGGGTCGATCGAATGGCAGGAATCTCAATCGCCGGCGTGGAGCTTCGATCTCGCAGCGGATTATCTCGATGCGGATGAAATTGACCGCTGGCTGGGTCCTCGTGCGCGGCCCAACTGGCTTGCGCGAATTTTTTCGACCGCGCCGCAGCAAGTTCCCGTCGTTACGCCGAGTGCGCTGCACGCTCGCGGCAAGCTGCGCATCGGCAGCTTCTCGCTGCAAAACGCCGAGGCGCAGGACGTAAGCGCGCGAATTGATTTGCAGGGGCGCGACCTCACCGTGCAGGAGTTGAGCGCGAAGCTCGACGGCGGAACGGTGAAAGGCGCGCTCGAAGCGAAGCTAACTTCGCAGCCCGCATACCGGTTTTCAGCCCGAATCGATGCCGTGAACGCCGCCGCACTCGTCCGTGCGGATCCAGCGCTGAAAGGGCGCGTCGCTGGGAAATTGACGGGCAACGTCGAATTCTCCGCATCGGGTATCGGTCGCGACGCGCTGCTCGGTTCACTCGAAGGCCGCGGGTACTTGAGCCTCAGCGGAGCCGAGATTGATTCACTGCGGCTAGCAGCGCAGTCGCCCATCGCCGCGCCAAATCCCGCCGCTCGTGAGAATTACACGTATCTGCAAGCCGGATTTTCCGTCGGCGCCAAGGAAATTCAGCTGCAGGATCTTGTCGTGGCGGGCGGAAACGAGTTGTATCTCGGATCCGGCAAAGTCGATTTCGCTCGCAGGCTCGATCTCGATCTGCACCCTGTTCCGCCCGCCTATTCAAAGGCGTGGCTTTCGCCCAACGAGCAGCGCCGCCTCTCCGATCCCGTGACGCGCGCGACACGGCACGTTCGGGTCAGCGGCGTTCTCGAAGCCATGCAGGTCACGCAACAAGCCGCTCCCGCCGCCGCGCCCGCTTTGCGCCAATAAACAGCAGTTGCAGTGCAGGCTTCGCCGGAATAACATCCACCCGAAAAATCCTGGAGGGAAAATGAAACGCTCGAGAACGGCGATTCTGGCAGCTTGGTGCGGGATTTGCGGCGCAATTCTGATTTGTGATGTGGCGCGCGTACACGCACAACAGCAGAACGCTGCCGCGAAGCCAGCCACGAAAACGGCGACGAAAAGTTCCGGCATGAAGATGGCCGCCCCGGAAGGCGCGGTGCCGGTTGCTGCGAATGGTGAGTCGTTTTCGATCGCGCAGGTCCTTGATTTTGCGTTTCCTGTGGAATCCTCGCTCGTCGCCGCACCAAAGGGCGATCGCATCGTGTGGGCGGAGGACCTCCGCGGCATGCGGAATATTTTCGTCGCCGAAGCGCCCGCATGGACGCCGCGCCAGGTCACGCACTACATGAAAGACGACGGCCAGGAGATTACCGACGTCGGCTTCTCGGCCGATGGCGCCACGATTGTCTACGTCCGCGGCGGCGATAAAAACCGCGATGGGGAGCTGCCGAATCCCACCAGCGATCCCGCGGGTGTCGGCCAAGCCGTCTGGGCTGTCTCCGCAACCGGCGCAGGCGCGCCCCGCCGCATCGATACCGGCAATCATCCCGCTACAAGCACCGGCTGGGTCGCGTACGTGAAGGAAGACGAGGACCTGAAGGAAGAAAAAGTTTGGCTTGCATCGCTCGCGGCCGGAAAGCCAGTGGAAATCGACGTGCGCGGGCAGAATAGCGATATTCAGTGGTCACCCGACGGCAAGGAATTCGCGTTCGTCTCAAATCGCGCCGGACACTCGCTCATCGCGATCTACAACGTCGCGAAAAAAGACATTCGGTACGTCGCGCCTACTGCGGACAACGACCGCTACCCGCGCTGGTCGCCGGACGGAAAGAGCATCGCGTACATTCACCAGCTCGCGCGCGGCGGCGCCGGAGGAGAAAATTTCCTGACCGGCCCCGATCGTCCCAACCCCTGGTCCATCTGGGTTTGCTCCGGCACATGCGACACGGCGAAAGAAGTCTGGCACAGCGGGACGGAAATGGACGACTCGGTTGCGGGCGTGCCTGGAAACACTCTGATCGCCTGGGGCGCGAATGGGCGCATCGTTTACTCCTCCGAAAAAGGGAATTGGCAGCACCTGTATTCCATCGCCTCTAACGGCGGCGAATCAAAGCCGATGATGAGCGGCGACTGCGAATACGAGTACATGACCATGTCGTCCGATCACAAATACGCCGTCTTCAATTCCAATTGCGGCGATATCGATCGGCGTCACCTGTGGCAGTCGTCTGTCGAGGGTGGAGAGCCGCAGGAAATTACTCCCGGCCAGGATTTGCAGTGGTGGCCCGTGGTCACGTCCAGCGGAAAGTGGATCGCCTATTTTGGCTCCGGTGCGAAACAGCCCGGCACGCCTTACGTTCGCGCGTGGAATCCGGCGCAGCCCACGCAGGGCACGCCGAAAGCCCTCGCGCAGCTTCCGAAGGATTTTCCGCTCGATAAGCTCGTCGTGCCACAGCAGGCGATTTTCCAGGCCGCAGACGACACCACCGTTCACGGCCAGCTCTTCCTGCCGCCGGACCTGAAAGCGGGAGACAAGCGACCCGCGATCGTTCACATGCACGGCGGCCCGCCGCGCGAGATGCTGCTCGGCTGGCATTACATGTACTACTACTCGAACTCCTACGGCATGAATCAGTATCTCGCCAGCCGCGGCTACATCGTGCTCACGGTGAACTATCGCAGCGGCATCGGATACGGCCGCGATTTCCGCATGGCGAAAAATCGCGGCTCACGTGGGGCTTCGGAGTATCAGGACATCGTCGCAGGTGCAAAATTCCTGCAGGCGCGGCCCGATGTCGACAAAGCGCATATTGGTTTGTGGGGCGGCAGCTACGGCGGGTATCTCACCGCCATGGGACTGGCTCGCAATTCCGATATTTTCGCCGCGGGCGTGGATTTTCATGGCGTGCACGATTGGTCTACGCTCGGTGGCGGCCGAGCAGGGGGGCGTGGCGGCGCGGCCGCAGCGGGGGGCGAGGGCGCCGGAGAAGCGCAGCGCATTGCGCGGGATTCGTCTCCGGTCGCTGCGGTGAAAGGCTGGAAATCTCCGGTGCTTTTGATACAGGGCGACGACGACCGCAACGTGGACTTCGGCCAATTCATACAGCTGGTTCCGATGCTGCGAAGCCAGGGCGTTTATTTCGAGCAGCTCGTATTCCCGGACGAAGTACACGATTTCCTGATGTGGAAGTCCTGGGTTCGTTCGTATCAGGCCACCTCGGACTTCTTCGATCGCAAGCTGCGCGGCTTGCCCGGCGGAATGACGACAACGGCCGGCCAGTAAGCGCTGACGCAAAAAGCTGCATCCAAGCTCTGCATGATTCGACACGCAGTCGGTGCGGGGACGCTTGCCGGCGCGGCGGCGCTGCTTTTTCTGTCGCCGGCCACGCGCGTTTTTCCGCAGAACTCAAAGCTCCAGGTGGCCCCCCACTACGTTGCCGGCGAAGTAGTGCGCTACGCCATCGAAACCACCACAGTCACGCAATCGCGCCGCTCGGGCACCGTGAGCGATCCGCAGGGGCCATCCGCGCTGACCTTGAAATGGACGGCGGTCGTTCGCACGGAAGTGCTCGCTGCTCCGGATGCCGCGGCGAAATCGGCGGGCGGATTGCGCATGCGCACGACGTTTGAAAAGTCTGCCGCGGAAAGTTCGAGTGATAGCTACGATCCGAGCGCTGACGCGATCGAGGCGCAATACCGAGAAATGGAAGGGAAGTCGTTCGAATATGCGATGGACGCGAGCGGCCGTTTGACCGACGTGAGCGGCCTCGAGGGCGTCTCGATGAAGCAGGGAAATTCGGACGCGATGCAGGAATTTTTGAGCGAGATGACCGCCGCGGGCGGCGCGCCGAAGGAAGGCATCGCCATCGGGCAGTCATGGGCTACCGAGCGGCCTGTACCGGAAAGCCCTCTGGAAGGCACGGTCTGGAAAGGCCAATCCAGCTATCTGCGGAATGAACCGTGCGAGCCGGCAAAAGCTCCGGGCGCGCCGAATCCGGCAGGCGCTGAATCGTGTGCCGTGCTGATGACAAAGCTGATTCTCACCTCGTCCCGGCCTGCCGGCAAAGACGCTACTCCGGAAAACCTGAAAAAAATGGGCATGAAAACTTCAGGCACGTGGACGGGAGACGGCGAAAGCCTCACCTACATTTCGCTCAAGACTGGCCGGCTGGTCAGCGTGACGCAGAATTCCAGCGAGAGGATGGATTTTTCCATGTCATCTGCTGCCAGCGACCGCGACATCCATTATCAAGGTACGGTGACCTCGAAGATGCAGATGTCGCTGCTGCCTGCGGCAGCAAAGCAGTAGCCCTGTTCATCGAATCCGTCCGGCGCAATTCTTGCTTGCACGGTGCGCTATAATCGAGGATTGCTCAGGGGCCAAAAGAGTCGCCTGAGCGTTCCCGAATGCAATTCAAACTTTCCAGCACCTACGAACCGCGCGGGGATCAGCCCGAAGCCATCGGCCAGCTCGTGCGCGGGCTTCAGGCCGGCGACAAGAACCAAGTTCTTCTTGGTGTGACCGGGTCGGGCAAGACCTTTACGATGGCGAAGGTCATCGAGGCCTCCGGCCGTCCCGCGCTGGTGATGGCACACAATAAAACTCTTGCGGCGCAGCTGTTCCACGAATTTCGCGCATTTTTCCCCGGCAACGCCGTCGAGTATTTCGTCAGCTACTACGATTATTACCAGCCTGAAGCGTATCTGCCGTCGTCAGACACTTACATCGAGAAAGAGTCCACGATCAACGACGAGCTCGATAAGCTCCGCATGAGTGCCACACGGTCGTTGTTTGAGCGCCGCGACGTCATCATCGTTGCTTCGGTCTCTTGCATCTACGGTCTCGGCTCACCCGAGGCCTATTACGGCGCGTTGGTTATGGTCGAGCGCGGCCAGAGCACGGCGCGCGAAGCATTGCTGCGAAAATTTGTGGAGATCCAATACGACCGTGGAGAAGAGCTCCGCCGCGGAACTTTCCGCGTGCGCGGCGACACCATCGAAATCTATCCGCCGTACGAAGACTACGCGTATCGGATCGAGATGTGGGGCGATCA
>DASTCZ010000038.1:0-3922 GCA_035710585.1 Candidatus Acidiferrales bacterium
GCGATCGAAGGAAGAGCTGGATGCGCGGAATGGAGCGGCGCTCTGGATCAGCTTCGACGGGCTGCCGAGCATTTCTTCGAGCGGGATGAAAATCACGGCGCGACCGCGCGTTGAGACGTTGGAAGTAGCGCCGAATGCGTCGCGATCTGCGGAGCGGATTGGCGGGAAGCAAATCGTCGCGGAACTCGCGGACGAAAAAAACACGGTGGCGGTGACGTGGCGGGCGATTTTGCGGGAGGGATCGCATTACGCGCGGCAGGAAGTGACGGTGAAAGCGCTGAATTCAGATTTGCCGATCGACGAGGTGTGCTTGATTGATCTGCCGCTGGAAAACGCGCGCGTGGCGGGCAGTGTACGCGGGTCGCCGGTGGTGCGTGGGAACTGGTTTTTGGGATTCGAGCACCCGCTGAGCGGAAACGCGGTGAGTTTTTCGCGCGCGCGGCTGATGCTACATCGCGTACTGCCGCTGAAGGCGGGCGCGGAGGCGACCTATTCGAGCGTGATCGGAGCGGCGGCCGCGGGACAGATGCGGCGCGAATTTTTGCGATATGTGGAGCGGGAGCGCGCGCATCCCTACCGGACATTTTTTCACTACAACACGTGGTACGACTTCGAGCCGTTTGACGAAGCGATGGCGGTGGGAGCGATCGACGCGATCGGAAACGAGTTGAATGCAAAGCGCGGCGTGACGCTTGATTCATTTTTGCTGGACGACGGGTGGGACGATCACAAATTCTGGGAATTCAATTCGGGATTTCCGCACGGATTCGGCGCGCTGAAAACCGCGACGGAAAAATACAAGACGGCGATCGGCGTGTGGCTTTCGCCGTGGGGCGGATACGCGAAGGCGCGGCAGGAGCGGCTGGAGTATGGAAAGCAGGAAGGGTTCGAGGAAACGCGCGAAGGGCTGGCGCTTTCGGGGCCCGTTTATTACAAGCGATTTCGCGAAGTGTGCCTGAATATGATTCGCGACTATGGTGTGAATCAATTCAAGTTCGATGGCACGGGAAGCGCGGCGAATCAGATTCCGGGCAGCCAGTTCGGGAGCGATTTCGAGGCGGCGATTGCGTTGATTGGGGATTTGCGCGCGGCGGAGCCGAACTTGTATGTGAATTTGACGACGGGAACGTATCCTTCGCCGTTTTGGCTGCGGTACGCGGATTCGACGTGGCGCGGCGGCGAAGATCACAGCTTCGCGGGAGTGGGAACTTCGCGGCAGCAGTGGATGACGTATCGCGATGCGGACACGTACCGCAACGTGGTGAACCGCGGGCCGCTGTATCCGCTGAACGCGCTGATGCTGCACGGAATGATTTACGCGCGGCGCGCGCACAACCTGGAAACGGATCCGGGAAATGATTTTGCGGCGGAGGTGCGATCGTTTTTCGGGACGGGAACGCAACTGCAGGAGATGTACATCACGCCGGCGCTGCTTTCGGCGGCGAACTGGGACGCGCTGGCGGAGGGCGCGAAGTGGTCGCGGCGAAATGTGCAGACGCTAGTGGACACGCACTGGGTGGGCGGCGATCCGAATTTGCTGGAGGTGTATGGGTGGGCGGCGTGGGGCGCGCGGAAAGCGATTTTGACGCTGCGGAATCCGAGCGATCGCGCGCAGACGTTTGAATTTGAGCCGGAGAAAGTTTTTGACGTGCCGACCGTTGAATTGAGAAGGATGCAGTTGGAGAGCCCGTGGAGCGATGAGACATCGCGAGCGGCGTTGACGATCGAGGCGGGGAAAACGGCGGCGGTTAAGTTGGAACCGTTTGAGGTGAGGACGCTGGAGGCGCCGTCAGGGATTTATTGATGCGGCTTAGCATTTGAGTCTGCGCGCGAGCCCTGAGTGCGACAACGTTCACGCGGCTTCGACGGTCAATCGCACTCCAATCGCTTTTGTCACGGCCATGAGTGTCGATAGCCTGGGATTGCCTCGTGCGGACAGCGCGCGATACAGGCTTTCGCGCTCGACACCCGCGGCCTTAGCGACTTTGGCGATTCCCTGCGCCTGAGCAAGACGCCGCAACGCAATGAGAAGCACCTGAGGCTCATCACCTTCTTCCAAGGCTGCATTCAGATATTCCGAGGCGAACGCAGGATCTTTTCGAAGGCGGCGAACGATGGCCTCATCGTGCGAAGCCGTCAGTTTTCTTTTCATGTCGAGAAGTCCTTTCTTCAAAATCATCGAGTAGCGCCGCTGCGCGATCTATGTCGGCCGATTGCGTGCGCTTGTCTCCAGCGCAGAGCAACAGGACAGTGTCCTTCGCCAGCATTGTGAAGTAGACGCGATAGCCGGGACCCCAATCGATGCGCAGTTCCCATAGTTTGCCGCGCAATCTTTTGGCATCGCCGAAATTTCCGGCCGCAAGTCGATCGATGCGAGCGGCTATCTTCGCTTGAGCACGCCGATCGCGAAGACGGGAAAACCACTCCTCGAAGACATCGCGGCCGGAGCGAGCGAAGAAGTGGCGAACTTCGATCACCGCGACCATTGTAACTTATACATCACAGAACTTAAATAAGCGATTTCCATTACGTGAGCGATAGAGTCTACGGCTGGCCTGAGAGGTGGAGTTCGTCGAGGATGGGCTCGGGGAGGCCGCGGAGAGTGGGCGGCGTTTGCGGAGATTGCGCGTCGGGGATGTCGAAGACGATGACTTCGTTTTTGCCGAGGCGGAGGAAGGGCGCGGGGAGATAGAGAGTTTGCTGCGGGCCGATGCGCCAGATGCGGCCGAGAGGGTGGCCATTGACCCAGACGGCGCCCTTGGTGAAGGCGCGGGTATCGAGGAAGGTGTCGCCGAGTTCTTGCAGCGAGAAGTAGCCGCGATAGAAGACGGGACCTTTTCCGCGAGGAGCCGGCACAGGCTTTGGCTCCGGATGTTCAACATCCAGCCAGCACTTACAATCCGGTGGCAATTCGACCAGAGTGCGCACGTGCGATACGTCATTCGTTGGCAGAGAGAAGATTTGCCAGCCGGAAAGATCGGACCCGTTGAATGCAACGTTGCCCGTAATTCCCTTTCGCTCCGTGAGCAATGCTTTACTGAAATTTATCCGGCCGGTGTTTTCGACGAGGATGTCGAGAATCGCGAAGTCGGGGACTCGCTCAAGAGTCAGGCGATCTTGATCGAGGCGACGGTCAATCGTTCCGACGAACGATTGGTTGACATAAACCGCGGCAAAATCGTGAAGGCCGGAAATTACGAGATCGCCGCCCTCCGCGGCATGCAAAAACGTGCGATAGAGGATGTAGCCGTAGGACTGGCCGAGAGATTCCATGGTGCGAAGATTTTCGGAAGCGGTGGGAGCGGGCAAATTGCGCGTCAGAAGCGCATATCCGGTAAGCGGGAATTCGGGGATCGAGATGATGGGCTGCGGCGGCGGAAGATCGGGCAGCGGCGCGGCGGCGGGATCGCGGTGTTTCGAGATTACGTTGCGGAAGGCGAAGAATTTTTTTGTAGGGCGGCCGGACTCGTCGAGCGGCGAATCGTAATCGTAGCTGGTGGTTTGTGGTGAATAGCCCTGACGCGTGGCGTTTGCGCCATTCATGAAGCCGAATGTGGTGCCGCCGTGAAACATGTAAAGACTGACGCTCGCGCCTTGCGAGAGCATCCAATCGAGTTCGGCGGTTTGCTGCGCCGAATCGGTGTGCGCGTGCGGATGGCCCCAGGAATCGAACCAGCCGTCCCAATATTCTCCGGCCATTATGGGTTGCTCGGGGCGGAACGCGTGCAGAGCGGCGAAGGCGTTCGGCGCTTCACCGGGGCCGAAGTTCACAGCGGCGGGGAGATCGGGGAGCGTGCCGTCGGGAAGCTGCGACGGGCCATCGGCGGTGTAGAGAAGAACTTCGCCGAGACCGGCGCGGCGAATGGAATCGCGAATCGCGGACATGTAGGCGTGGTCGCGATCGAATGAGCCGTATTCGTTT
>DASTCZ010000039.1:0-3627 GCA_035710585.1 Candidatus Acidiferrales bacterium
CGATCTGGAAGCGAAGCGAAAAATCGCGGCGCTACTGCAAAAATTGAACACAGGCACGGACTTCGCGCAGCTGGCGGCGGATTATTCCGAGGACCCGACGACGGCGGCAACGGGCGGCGATCTGGGATACATCCCGGAATCGGCGATGGACAAAACCGATCCGGCGCTGAAGAAGGCAGTGACTTCGATGAAGGCCGGCGAAATCAGCGGAATCATCACGCAGCGCGACGGATACTACATTTTGAAATTGCTGGCGCGCGAATCGCCCGGGCAGCGCGAGCTGAGCGATCCGACCGTGCAGCAATCGATCCGGGACACGCTGCGGAACCGGAAGGAGCAGCTGTTGCGCGCGGCTTACCTGACGGTGGCTCGTGAAAACGCGAAGGTCACGAATTATTTTGCACAGCAGGTGCTGGAATCCTCTGGCAAGCTGCCATCGGCCGCGAGCGCCGGGGAGAATTCCCCGAACACGAGCGCGCAAGTCCACTAGCGCTACGCCTCGCGTAACTCAACCTAAATCATCAGTGATATGCGGGGAGTTGTGTCTGCAGATAGTGGGCTAGACGATGACGGCGAGGACGTCGCCGGAATTGACGGCTTGGCCTTCAGTGACAAGCAGTTTTTCGAGAGTGCCTGATTTCGGCGATCGAAGCTCGTTCTGCATTTTCATGGCTTCGACCACGAGAATCCCCTGGCCCGCCTCGACCTTGGATCCTTTCGCCGCGAGAACGCGGACAATTTTGCCGGGCATGGGCGCAATGATTTCCTGCTGGCCTTCGGCTTCGAGAGTGCTGCCCCGGCCGCGCCGCCAAGCGCGAGGATCGGCGAGCTCGACGATGAACTCATAATGGCCGACGCGTGCGAGGAGCGCGGCGCCGCGTTCAGCGACATGCACCTGAAAGCTGCGGCCACCGATCAATATTGAGTACAGGCCAGGAGAAATCTCGACGGCGTCGGCTTCGATGCGACGGCTTGCGGATGAGGCGGAGATTTGCGGCGCCGTCCGGCGGAGATCGATCATTTCCGAGGGCGCTCGCGGGCGTTGAACGTGTGCGGAGCGGATGCTGGCTTCGATTTTCAACGGCGCATCACCTTTGAGGCACGCGATCGAGTAACTCGCGGCGGCGCTCAGCACGAAGACGTGAAGCGAGATGAGTTGCGGCCGGCGGAGGCGTAGCGGCGTGCTTGTGGTCAGCGTGAAATGCGAGCGCTGCGACCAGCGCGGCTTCTTCAGCGAGAGGATCGGGCGCGACCTCGGCGGAGTGATGCGAAATCCAGGCGTCGAGCCAGTGGGTGTGGAATTCGGCGCGAATGAATTGCTGATCGCTGAGGATTTCGCGGAAGAGATTGATGTTGGTCTTTATTCCGCCGACGAAATACTCATCGAGGGCGCGATGCATGCGGGCGATCGCTTCGCCGCGGTTTTCGGCCCATACGACGAGCTTTGCGAGAAGCGGATCGTAATCCATTGGGACGGTCCAGCCTTCGTAAACGCCTTCATCGATGCGAACGCCCGTACCGGACGGAACGCGCAGCGACGTGATGCGTCCGGGAGACGGAAAGAAGTTGTTCGCGGGATCTTCGGCGTAGATGCGGCATTCGATAGCGTGGCCGCGCGGGCGGAGTTCCTGCCAGGCGAACGCGAGCGGTTCACCCGCGGCGGCGCGTATTTGCATCTTGACGAGATCGAGACCGGTGACTGCCTCGGTGACGGGATGCTCGACTTGCAGGCGCGTGTTCACTTCGAGAAAATAAAAATTGCGATTCGCATCGACGAGGAATTCGACCGTGCCGGCGTTTGAATAATCGGCTTCGCGCGCAAGACTGACGGCGGCTCGGCACATCGCGCGTCGCAGGGAATCATCCATCACCGGCGAAGGCGATTCTTCGATCACTTTTTGGTGGCGGCGCTGGACGGAGCATTCGCGTTCGCCGAGCGCGATTACGCTGCCGTGCTGGTCGCCGAAAATTTGGATTTCGATGTGGCGCGGCTCGACGAGATATTTTTCGATGTACAGCCGCGAATCGCCGAAGGCGTTGAAAGCTTCCGAGCCCGCATCCCGCCAGGCAGAATCGAATTCGGCTGCGGATTGGACGAGGCGCATGCCCTTTCCGCCGCCGCCCGCGACGGCTTTCAGCAGAATTGGGAAGCCGAATTCGGAAGCGAGACGGCGAGCGTCTTCTATTTTCTCGATGGGATCGAGCGTGCCGCGAACAGTCGGCACGTTAGCGCGTTTGGCGACCTGGCGGCCGGAAGTTTTCGAACCGAGGCGCTCCATCGCTTCGGCGCTGGGGCCGATGAAGGTGATGCTGGCTTCGGCGCAGGCGCGAGGAAGCGCGGGATTTTCGGCGAGAAAGCCGTAGCCGGGATGAAGGGCGTCACACTGCGTGCGTCGTGCGACATCCATCAATTTTTCTATGTTGAGATAGCTTTCGCGCGCGGCCGCGGGACCGATCTCGTAGGCTTCGTCGGCGAGCTGCACGTGCAGGGACGCGCGATCGGCCTGGCTGAAGACGGCGACGCTGGAGATGCCCATTTCACGGCAAGCGCGGATCATGCGGACGGCGATTTCACCGCGATTGGCGATGAGGATTTTGCGGAACATCAAGTGGAATCGTACTACAGCGGGATGTTGCCGTGCTTTTTGCGCGGATTGGTGTCGTGCTTGTGTTCGAGGGAGCGAAGCGTGGTGACGAGCTTCGCGCGGGTCTGCGAGGGCTCGATGATAGCGTCGATATAGCCGCGCTCGGCAGCGACGTAGGGATTGGCGAAGCGCTCGCGGAATTCTTCCACCTTCTCTTTGCGAAGACGCTCGCGGTCGGCTTCGGGAGCGCGATCGAGTTCGCGTTTGTAAACGATATTGACCGCGCCTTCGGGGCCCATCACGGCAATTTCGGCGGTGGGCCAGGCAAAATTTGCGTCAGTGCGGATGTGTTTGCTGGACATGACGCAGTATGCGCCGCCATACGCCTTCCGCGTGATCACGGTGATTTTCGGGACGGTGGCTTCGGCAAAAGCGAATAGAAGCTTTGCGCCGTGTTTGATGATGCCGCCGAATTCCTGCTGCGTGCCGGGCAGAAAGCCGGGAACGTCCTCAAACGTGACCAGCGGAATATTAAAGGCGTCGCAAAATCGCACGAAGCGCGCGCCTTTCACGGACGCGCTGATATCGAGTACGCCCGCCAGCACCGCGGGCTGATTCGCCACGATGCCGACGGGGCGGCCATCGAGGCGCGCAAATCCGACGACGATATTCTTCGCGTAATGCTCGTGAACTTCGAAAAAGTGGCCCTCGTCAACGATGGAGTGAATCGCATCCTTGATGTCGTAGGGCTGCATCGCGTCGGGAGGAACGAGGTGATTGAGTTTTTCGTCGGCGCGGTCCGGCAGGTCTGAAGTCGCGCGAACCGGAGGATCTTCGAGATTGCTCGAAGGCAAAAAGCTCAGCAGTTCGCGAATCATGGCAAGGCAATCGCGATCGTCGCCGGCAAGAAAATGCGCGACGCCGCTGGTGGCGTTGTGGGTCATCGCGCCGCCGAGCTGCTGTTTGGTGACTTCCTCGTGCGTCACGGTCTTGATGACGTCCGGACCGGTGACAAACATGTAGGAAGTATCGCGCGTCATGA
>DASTCZ010000040.1:0-7288 GCA_035710585.1 Candidatus Acidiferrales bacterium
AACTCCGGCTTCCGCCTCTTTCAACACCCCGACGATCTGCTCTTCACTAAAACGGCTCCTTCTCATGGCGCTTCTCCTCTCGCGGTCTTATACCCGGAGAAGCTAAGTTTTCGCTGGACTAATTTTCGGGGGGCAGGTCACGCGGCCCTCCTCATCATTGTCATATTTTTCCTATCTCTGTTAATTAATAGATTAGCTAAGTTTATAAGAATATTGTTTGGCAAGCTGTTTATCGCATTCAAGCAATACCGTGAACTAGGCGAGCAACCTGCCATTCCAGGAACGGTTCCTAATCTAGCTAAGGCGGGGCGTCTTCTATGGGCAACGGTCTATTGCATACTCATGGTTCTGGTGCTAGCGTTGGCCTTCGGAATATCCGTCCTCACTTTGGCATACGTCTTGCATCTAATCCAGTAGGGAAGAGGAACATAATATGGTGTACACCCTGCTGAGCCTGACGGCGACTGTACTTCTGCTTGCCGTTGTTACCAGCTACGTGATTCTTCGTGCTGCCGTTTCTGAGCGACCAATTCGCAAGCTGCTTCTTTTGTTGGTCGTAATAACTCCGCCAGTGGCGGTCTTTGCGATCATCAAGAGTATGTTCGTTCGCCCAAAACCGCTACGATACAGTGAAGCACTCGGGACAATCGAAGACGAAATTGAGCGTGAACGCGCGGGGACGTTCGGCGGAAAAATAATGCGTCCTTCGTTCTCTGAGCGATGGAAAGTAGCTTATCTATTTGCAGTGGAAAAAAGTGCTGCTGCTGCTGCGCGATTGGATTCGGGACTTAACCGCTCACTGTGCGGTATCTCACATCTTCGTTAAGTCGCGTGGCGCGATTACACTGCCACTTCCCACCACTCACCGTAATCTAGCGCAGTTCAGAACGTTAGTGTCCGCTTCAGCATGATAAACCACAACACCTTTGGAATCAGTACCATACAGTAGTCTGCCCGAGATGCTTCATGCTCGCCGCCAAGTCCCGGATTAGGGGAGTAGCCTCAGCGGTTTATAAGAAAATAGACTCGCTGCCGTAAGCGCCTTTAGTTTCACATCGTTAGCCTCGGTTTTTCTGTAACCATATTTAGAATCACATCCTTACGAAATTTGAGGAGTTCTTGTTGGATCGACGATTATGTTAAGTTGCGCGCCGCTGCTGGAGGAAGCCCCGGCGCTTCGTCGATTTGCCATCGGCTACTCCCTGCGCTACGCTCCCTCTCCTCAAACAGACTTCATCTATGCCTGAAACTCGCACCTGGGATGCGCTGATTATCGGCGCAGGACACAACGGTCTCGTCACCGCGGCGTATCTTGCCCGCGCTGGAATGAAAGTTCTCGTTCTCGAGCGCCGCGAGATCCTTGGCGGAGCTTGCGCCACCGAAGAGATTTTCCCAGGCTACAAAGTTTCCACCGCCGCATATCTCTGCTCGCTGATGCAGGAGCGCATCATCCGCGAGCTGAATCTTCCCGCATTTGGCTACCAGGTCTACGCAAAGGATCCTGCGTTCTTTACGCCTTTCCCTGACGGCCGGCACTTAACTATGTGGCAGGACCGCAAGCGCACCTGCGAAGAAATCACCAAGTTCTCCCGTAAAGATGCGGAGATTTATCCGCATTACGAGGATTTCGTCGAGCGCCTCGCGCAGTTCGCGGAACGCATGCTGCTGCAGACTCCGCCGAACATCGTCAGCACCGATTTCAGTGACCTGAAATCACTCGGCCAACTCGGCCTCGACCTCTACAAAATACCCGACGCCGAGCGCATCGGCCACGCGCGAATTTTCACGCAGAGCGTCGCTGAGTTTCTCGAGCCGTGGTTCGAGAGCGATCAAATCAAAGTGACGCTCGCGACCGACGGCGTCATCGGCACCAATGGCGGCCCGCGTTCGCCCGGCACCGCCTACGTTCTTCTCCATCACGTCATGGGCGGAGTGGATGGCCATCGCGGGCTGTGGGGATTTGTTCGCGGCGGCATGGGCGCGATTTCAAATTCCATCGCGGCAGCCGCGAGCGCCGCAGGCGCTGAAATTCGAGCGAACGCTCCGGTCAGAAAGATCCTGCTCAATTTTGGTGCGGCGGGCCCGCGCGCTGTCGGCGCTGTGCTGGAAAATGGCGAAGAAATTTACGCCCGTACCGTGATTTCCTGCGCCGACCCGAAGCGCACGTTTCTTGGCATGGTCGGCGACGCGCATCTTCCGCCTGAATTCGCGCGCGGCGTCCGAGATATCGCCATGAAGGGCTGTTCGATGAAGATCAATCTTGCGCTCGACGGCCTTCCGAATTTCAAGGCGCTTCCGGGCAGCAGTCTTCAGCCGCATCACAAGACCACCATGCACATTTGCCCGGATATCGATTACGTCGAACACGCCTGGGACGACGCAAAATACGGCCGCCCTTCGCAATTCCCTCTTATCGAAATGACGATCCCGACGACGTACGACGATTCCATCGCGCCGCCGGGCAAACATATCATGGGGATTTTCCTGCAGTATGCGCCCTACGATTTGCGCGACGCCGATTGGCGCACGCTGAAGGACGTCTACGCTGACCGCGTGATGAATCTGATCGAGGAATACGCGCCGGGTTTCAAGAATCTCGTCACCGCGCGCCAGGTTCTCTCGCCGCTCGATCTGGAAGAAATATATGGACTCACCGGCGGAAACATTTTTCACGGTGAAATGAGCGTCGGTCAGTTGTTCTTCATGCGCCCCGTTCCAGGCTGGGCGAAATATCGCACGCCCGTGCGCGACCTCTACTTATGCGGTTCCGGAACACATCCCGGCGGCGGCGTAATGGGCGCGCCCGGTTACAACGCCGCCCGCGAAATACTGCGCGACCGAAAATTTGGTTTCGCTTCCTGAGAATATTCCCGCGGTCGTACGCGCATCATCGAAATAGATCAGAAGCTTCATCGCGAATCAGGTCGGCGCCGCTTTCTCCTTCGTTGCCCGGCTGCGCTCCGCGAACGATCGCGGCCGGTATTCCTTCCGCCTTGCCCATCACCAGCTCAGCCGCAGCGGCAATTTCATCGGCAATCGCGATCACTGTGGCGTGCAAAGTCCTGCCGCTTTGATCCGGCGTGCCGCGATGGTCGAGCATCGGCGCGATCCCAGCGACGCCGAGCGCAACATTGGTTAATCCGCGCCGCCACGGCCTGCCAAACGTGTCGGAAACAATTACGCCGATCGGCGCGCTGAATTCGAGCGCAAGTTTTTCTCTCAGATTTTCCGCGGAACGGTCCGGATTCTCCGGCAGCAGAATCACGCAGCCCTCCGGCGCATTCGACGCATCCACTCCGGCATTTGCGCAGATGAACCCGTGCCGCGTTTCACTGATGATGATGCCGCGCTCCATCCGCACTATGCGCTTGGTTTCCCGCAGCACCACTTCCACTTGCCGCCGATCTTTTTGCCACTGCGCAGCCCAATCCGCCGCACGCTTCGAAGGCGAAACGGAAGCGAGTTCCACGATCCGGCCTTCGGCCTTCGATACGATTTTCTGCGCGACGACGAATACATCGTCTTGGCGCACATGCATCCGGCACTTTCGAATTGCTGCCGCAATGATTCCCGCGACGTCATCTCCCGGACGGATTTCCGGCATTCGAGTGACCGGGAAGATCTCTATGGAGCGTGCGGACACTGCAATCAGCCTCGCGTGAAGAGGCGGAATTGTGGCATAGGAGGGGGAGCGACGTCGCGCGGGAATCGCTACTGCGCGCGGCCGATCGGCAGCTCGCCGCTGGCGAGCCGAAGGACCTTGCCGCGCGATTGCAGGATGTGGTCGTACATCAGCTTGCGCGCGATGTCGGCATTCTGCGTGCGAATCGCATGAATGATGGCCTCATGCTCCTGCACGGGCGCTTCGCCGTAGTAACCGATGCCGATCGCGGCGTACATCACGCGCTCCATGTGGCAGCGCATGTCAGATACCGCGCGTACGAGCATCGGATTGCGCGTGAGCCGCGCGATGCCAATGTGAAAAATCGTGTCGGCTTCGATGAACTTCTCATAGCTCTTGGAATCGTTCGTCTCGTATTCGGTCTGCGCGAGCGCGGCAAGCTCATCGAGTAGCTTTTCGTCGCTGGCTTTCCTCGCGGCAAGCTCTGCGCACGCCGCTTCCACGGCGGCGCGGAATTCGTAGATCTCGTTGAGCCAGCCGATGGTCATCGAGCTGACGAAATAGCCTCGATTGGGAACGATGCGCAGCAGGCTATCCTGCTGCAGGCGCACTGCCGCCTCACGCACGGGCGTGCGGCTGCCCCGGTACATTTTCGCGAGCGCTTTTTCGCCGAGAGCTTCCCCGGCCGGATGAAGTCCGCGGATGATGTCGCGCTTCAGCGCCTGGTAGACGCGTTCGCTGAGCGTGCTGCGCCCGTTTCGCGAGCCCGCGTGGGATTCGCCAAAGCCGCCCGTGAATTGCGGCCGGGACGGTGGCGTAGGCCGGCGGGCGGAACTCTTTCTCACCGGTTTCGAGCGGGATGGACGGACGTTCGGCAAAGACCACTCCTTCCGAGTGTTGCGAGAGTAAATGAGTCCGAGATAAAGCGCAACGCCAAAACGGCGCGCGGCAAGGCCAAATCGGCTCATCGAGACGCGTCCGGCGAGCCAAACTTTCGGCATATCTTGGGTATACCGAATGTCTTGCCTTGACTTGCAGAAATCCGGCGTATAGCCTTCGCTCGCGCAGCGTCAGAGGCCGCGTTTGAATACACCTCAGAAACCCAGCGAAGCGAAGCCAGCGTTTCCGGTCGAGGCCCTTCGCAAAATGTTCCCTGCCCTTGCGGCGGCGGGGCCGTTCATTTTTTTCGACAATGCCGCTGGTGCGCAGATTCCGCAGGCCGCGCTCGACGCGGTGACTCACCACCTGGTGCAGCGCAACGTGCAGCGCGGCGGCCGCTATTCGCAAAGCCGCGCGGTGGACGAAACGATCGCGCACGCGCGAGAGAGCGTCGCGAACCTGGTGCACGCCTACCATCCAAGCGAGATCGCTTTTGGGATGAACGCCACTTCGTTCATCCGTTTGGTGAGTCTGGGCATCGGCGACAGCCTGGCCGACCGGCGCGACATCATCGTCACAGATCTCGACCATGAATCGAATATCGCGACGTGGATGGCGCTCGAATCGCGCGGTGTGAAGATCAAGTGGTGGAAGATTCGCGAAGATCATGCTCTGCATTTGGAAGATCTCGAGCCCTTGCTATCGACTCACACGCGGCTGGTGGCTTGCCCGGTCGCCTCCAACGCTCTCGGCTCGATCGTTGACGTCGCAGGAGTCGCGAAGCGCGCGCACGCGGCTGGAGCGGAGGTTTTTCTCGATAGCGTGCACTTTGGCCCGCACGGCCCCATCGACGTGCGGCGATTCGGCTGTGATTATCTTGTGTGCTCGGGATACAAGATTTTCGCGCCGCACATGGGCTTTTTGTGGGGCCGCCGCGAGGCATTGAATCGCCTCCCGGCGTTCCGGGAATATTTCGTGCCGGACGAGGCGCCATCGAAATTCGAGGTGGGAACTTACGTCTACGAAAATGTCGCGGGCATGGACGCCGCGATTTCGTATCTCGAAGAGCTCGGGCGAATGGTGAATGTGAATGGCGCGAGCGGACAGCGCGCGATTCTCTCGCGAGCGATGGAAGCAATCCGTGACTATGAAGCGCTACTTTCACGCGAGATGCTGCGCGTGCTGGCAGCGCGCGGCGCTACGGTTTACGGGGTGAGCGATCCCGCGAAGGTCTCCCAGAGGGTGCCGACGTTCTGCTTCAATTTGCCGCGCATGGCACCCGGAAGCGTGGTGGAAAAACTCGCCGAGCAAGGCATCGGCGCGCGCGACGGCCACATGTATTCCCCCCGGCTGATGCAGCGATTGGGGCTGAGCGACGACTCCGGCGCGGTCCGAATTTCGCTCGTGCACTACAACACGCTGGAAGAAATCCGCCGCCTGGACGGCGCGTTGGCGAAGATCGCAGCCTGAAGCGGTCTCACCGGCGTGGGGCGCGATTCCCTCCGCGCAGGGCAACTTGCATACGACTGGTATACAAAAAACATACGTGCGCCCTACGCGCGCGCTGTGTTAAGCTCCCGCCCGCGAGCGGTTTCCGGCCAGCAATAATCGGTTTTGTCTCCGCTTGCGCCGTCATTATTCGCAAACATATATCCAAGGATAGATGGGCATGCTTGCCGACCGCGACATTTTGAAAATCCGTTCCCGGTTTCCAATCTTTTCCCGGAAGATTTATTTGAACTCCTGCTCCCAAGGTGCGCTTTCAGACACGGTGGAAGCTGCGCTGCAGGAATATGTGCGGTCCTGGCACGATGCGGGTTCGCCCTGGGACATTTGGGTGCAGAAATACGAAGCGGTGCGCGCGCAATTTGCGGAATTCATCGGCGCGCAATCCAGCGAAGTCGCCGTTGTGCCCAGCGCTTCAGCGGGGATCAATGCGGTGGCCAGTGCGATCCGTTTTCTCGACCGGAAAAAGGTGGTTCTTGGGCAATTCGAATTTCCAACCATGGGCCACGTTTGGCTTGCACAACAGCCGCGCGGCGCGGAGATTCATTTCGTCCGCGCCAAGGATGAAGAAATTCCGACGTCCGGATACGCGGCCGCGATTGACCGACAAACGGCAGTCGTGCCGCTGACGCACCTCTGCTTCAAGAACGGCTTCCGTTCAAATGTTCCTGAGGTCGTACGGCTGGCGCGCGCAAACGGAGCATACATCTTTCTCGACGATTATCAGGATTGCGGAACTCGTCCGATCAGTGTGAAGGCGATGAATGTGGACTTTTACGTTGCCGGCACGCTGAAATATCTTCTGGCCGCGCCCGGGCTCGCGTTTCTCTATGTTCGCAAGGAATTGATTCCGGATCTCGATCCCACAATTTCCGGCTGGTTTGCACAGAACAATCCCTTTGCGTTCGACGCGGAGCACCTCGACCTTGCTCCGAGCGCGCGCAAGTTTGAAGCAGGCACGCCGCCGATCCCGAATCTCTATGCGGCCTCAGCCGGAATGAATCTGCTCAAAGAGATCGGGCTCGAAAATGTGGCCGCGCAGATCAAGCGGCTGGCGCAGGCATTGATCGCCGGTGCTCACGATTTGGGAATCCATGTCAAAACGCCGGAATCGAGCGTGGGGCCGCTGGTCGTGCTGCAGTCTCGCGATGTGGACGCGGTTATCGCGAAGCTCGCCGCGCAGAATATCGTGGTTTCGGGCCGCCACGACGGCCTGCGAATTTCGTTCCACGTGCACAACACGCTCGATGACGTGCAACAAGTCCTGAGTGCGTTGAAGAG
>DASTCZ010000041.1:0-2751 GCA_035710585.1 Candidatus Acidiferrales bacterium
CGTATATTCTAGAGAAAGGACAATTCTCCGGCTCGCGAAGATGAATGCCACCAGCCAATCCGGCCCGCCAGTGAACGTCGCGTCTACATCCAAGATGCCAGGCGTCCCGTTCCTACCCGCTGCGCGCGCCCTATTCCGAAACCCGGGTTTCTCGCTGACCGTTCTCCTCGTCCTCGCTCTCGGAATTGGAACCGTCTCCGCGCTCTTTTCCGTGGTGAACAAAATCCTCCTCGAACCACTTCCGTATCCCGACCCAGACCGCCTCGTGCAACTCATCACGAAGGAGCGGATCAGCGATCAATGGCTGGCGTCGATTCCGAAATATTTGTTGTGGCGCAACGCGGCCCCGGAATTTGAAACGATGGCCGCGTACGACGTAAAGACGCCGGAAATGCTAGTAGCGTTGGGCGGGACTCACGTTTCGCTCAAGACCGCTCGGGTCTCCGCCGCCTATTTCGAATTGTTTGGAGCGGGATTTGCCTTCGGACGCACCTTTTCTTCATCTGAAGATAACCCCGGCGGCGCAAATGTGGTCGTGATCAGTGATGCGCTTTCCCGCCGCGTGTTTCGCCAGGTTTCGGCCGTGTCGGGCGACTGGATTTATCTCAATAATTCGCCTTACAAGATCATCGGGGTACTCGCGCCCGGCGTCCACCTCGATACCGATGCCGACGTGTGGCTGCCGCTTCGCGCCGATCCCCACAGCGACGACCGGCTCGCGAGGGTTCGCGTCGTGGCACGGCTTCGCCGCGACGATTCGCTTCGCGGAACCGAATTCGAAATGAACAAGAGAATCCAGCGCGAGGCGTGGGACTTCACCGTGCATAATTTTGGTGAACTGGGTTACGCGACCCTGCTTCCGCTCCGGGACGCTGTCGTGGGAGATGTCCGCCCGTCTTTGAACATGTTGATGGGCGCCGCGGCGTTCGTTCTCTCAATCTCTACCCTGAACGTGGCCACTCTGTTTCTCGCGCGCTCGAGCCGCCGCAAGCGCGAGTTCGCCGTCCGCATGGCTCTCGGAGCCGCACCCAACCAAATTGCTCTCGCGCTTCTGAGCGAAGCCGTGCTGCTCGCCATCTTCGGCGGTCTCGCCGGCCTTCTCCTCGGAAATCTCGGAATTCACGAATTGTTTTCGCTCAGCCCCGATCAGCTTCCCCGGATTGGAGCAAATGGGTCTTCCATCACGCTCGACGCGCGGCTCTTTCTCTTCGCACTCCTGCTCGCGACGTCCGTCGCGATTCTGTGCGCTGTGATCCCGGCCTGGAACGCATCGCGCACCGAAATCAACGTGCTGGTACAGGACAACACATCGCGCTCCGGGATGACGCTCCGCCGTGACGGCTGGCGCTCGGCGCTGGTAATCGCGGAGATGTCTTTCGCCCTCGTACTATTGGTCGGTGCGGGGCTCTTGATGCGCACCTTCGTCGCGCAGCGCGCCCTGAATCGCGGATTCGACGAAAGAAACGTCGTCACCTTCGAAATGTCGCTGAATAGTCCGCGCTTCGACAAAACCGTGGAGGTCGCGCGCTTGGTCGATTACGCGCAGAGCCGCATCGAGTCTCTTCCCGGCGTTGCTTCCGTGGCCGCCGCCAGCACGCTCCCGCTGGTTGCGAGCGTGCCCATCCCGTTCCGAATCTTCGAGCACAATATCCTCGGCGGACACTTCGATGGTGCGGCAACGTGGCGCAGTGTCTCACCGCAATCCTTCGATGTATTTCAAATCCAGCTTTTGCGCGGCCGAATGTTTACGAGTGACGACGACGCACTCCACGCACCCGTAGTGCTCATCAACCGCGCAATGATGAGCCGCTACTGGCAGCAGCTTGGAGCGAATCCAATCGGGGATTATCTCGGGATCGGTGATGGCCTCGAGCCGCGGCCCGGCGATCCGCCTAGGCAGATTATCGGCGTCGTCGCTGAAGTGCGCGACGCAGGTCTCGACCGTGAACCCGCCATGTATGTTCCGATATCGCAGGTTACAGATTGGATGACGGCGCGCAGCAATCAACTTCTCCCGCTCGTCTGGGCGGTGCGCCTGCGCGAAGACGCGCCGTCTCCAAGCGCGCAAATCCAGAATCAACTCTCGGATTTGAGCGGCGGACAGCCTCTCGGGAGACCGACCACGATGCACGAAGTCGTCGCCGCGTCTTCGGCTCGCGCGGAATTTTATGTCACCGTGCTCGCCGCCTTCAGCGCCATCGCGCTGCTACTCACCTCTGTCGGCTTATACGGCCTTATGGCCTTTTCGGTTGAGCAGCGCCGGCGGGAACTCGCCATTCGCAGCGCACTCGGGGCGACTCCGCTCGATGTGCAGTCGATGGTTGTTCTGCAGGCTCTGCGCCTTACTTTTTTTGGCGCTCTCGCTGGGATTCCGCTGGCGTTAGCGCTGTCGCAGATTGTGATTAGCCTGGTCCGCGGTGCGCGACCGTGGGACCCGTTGATGCTGGCCGTCGTGTCGCTCGGCCTGTGCGCGGTCTCGCTCGCTGCGGCCTTCGTTCCATCCCTGCGAGCGAGCCGTGTCGATCCCGCCATCGCCCTGCGCTCTGATTCTTAGCTTCGCCGGGAGTCGTCAGAAGCGGATGGTGCGCGCTGATCTCACGGATCATATTTCTTCAGCCAGTCGCCGACTTCCTTGAAGACGTCTTTCTGCTGCTCGACGAGCACGGGAAAATGCGGGGAGCCAGGATAAGTGACCATGCGCACCGTTTTTCCGCGCTCTGCAAGCAGCGCGTAAAATTCGAGCCCCTGGAA
>DASTCZ010000042.1:0-53335 GCA_035710585.1 Candidatus Acidiferrales bacterium
GAGTTCGCCGCAACCGTGGCGGCGCGACCGGCGTCTCCCCCCACGCCGGTCGTCTCTATCGCCCCGGCTTGGGCAGGTTCGGATGTGCAGCAACCCCGGAGTGCTAACTTATGACTGGACCAAAAATGGGGGGCAGGTCAGTGGGGATCGAAGATAAGTCATGCTCGGATTTAAAGAACTTGGGAGAAATGAGCGGGAACAGCAAGATGTTGAAGACTAACGATTGGCCATCGGGAAGAATCCTTAACGGCCTCTCAAAGCTCCCCCTTTATTCTCGAGTGCCGAATTCCTGCACGGTTATGTTCGTCTCTAATTTGCTCGGTTTCAGCAATCGACTTCCGGCTCTAATCGCGGCGCGGATGGCAAGCCGACTGCTACCTTCCGACAAACTTATCGTTCACTCGCAATTCAAAAGGCAGGCTCGACCCTCTGGTCCCGAACCAGATTCCAGACCAGATCGAAATCCATGGATTTTTGTTGATTCTAAGTGATTGCTGTTGAAGCAGTTGCGGCATGCTTGTAGAAATCCGATGAACTCTGTTGAAGCTGGAGGCATTCGCAGTTACGAAATCATCTGCACTCTAAGAGAAGCGAATTTGCATCCGTTTTAGTTTTTTGCGAAGGACAGGTCTCGATTTCACGTCAGCAGCTATTCGACAGTGCACGACGAGCGTGACGGTCGCATTGTGCACCAAGTTGCCCGAAGCGCCGCGAATGTTGATGGTGTGGGCTCCCGCAGGCGTTCACGTGTTCCCGTGGCGTGTGGTTTGAATGGTCACGGATGCGCTGGCACTTCCGACCGGCGATGACCTCTGAATCGCCGTTCGCCCCTTCCAGCGTCCGCCCGAAGTAATTCTCTTAGAGGACCTTTTCAAACCCCGCTACGATACCGCAAAGGGCAGCTCCGAAAACGCGATGGCGCAGGCGCTCCGAGAGGCTTCTGAAACGAGTGTGGCGTGGAGGCAGGAAATGCAACGCCGTCAATTCTCAAGCGCGATGGCATGCGCGACACTTGCGGCAATATTCCGGCTGCCTTTGATCGGTCGCCAATCTGGTGAAAACGTTTCGGAGCCTGCTGCCGCGCTTTACGAGCGCTCGCTCATCCTCGATGGCAACTGTCTTCCGCCTTTCACCCGGAATTTGCCCTATTCACAAAGCGCCCTGGATATGGTTCGAAACTGCGGCGTCAACGTCATTAAGATGACGTTTGGCGGAATCAAATCAAATTTTGCGGACACAATTAGAGAGATTGGCTTCGCCCAGCGCATGCTCGAGCTTCACCAGCAATATTTCACGCAGGTGCGATTGCCAGCCGACATTGAACGTGCAAAATCCGAAGGCAAGCTCGGAATCATTTTCTCTTTCGAAAGCACGGACATGCTGGAGGGCGGTACTGAAAAGATTCAATTGTTCCGCAACCTGGGCGTGCGCGTAATGCAATTTTCTTATAACCGCACGTCAGCCTTTGGTGCGGGCGTGTTGGAGCCTGATGGTGGCGGACTGACCCCTCTCGGAAAGGAAGCGGCAACCAAGATGAACGCGCTTGGGGTCACGATTGATCTTAGCCATGCGAACGCCCAGACGACCGTGGACGCGATATCGATTTCGACAGAGCCAGTGATTATTTCCCACGCCGGGTGCGATGCAATTCACTCTCACCCTCGTAACAAGACCGACGAGCAAATACGCGCTGTCGCAGACAAAGGTGGCGTGACAGGAATCTACGATCTCTGCTATTTGGCAGCATCGCCCAAACAGCCGGACGTTGACGATTATATGGCGCACATGGAGCACGCGTTAAAAATCGCGGGAGAAGATCATGTCGGTGTGGGAAGCGACGCTCTGATCAGTCCCATAGACACGAGCTTGGAAGCGATGGCCAGGTTTCGCGAGAACCAAGAAGAGCGGGAGAAATCGGGGCTTGCTGCGCCCGAAGAAGACCGTCTCAATTATGTGAGCGGGCTGAACACACCCCGTCGGATCGAAGTAATCGCAGATCAATTGCTGAAGCGCGGTTACTCGAGCCGACTCACGGAAAAGGTAATCGGGGCTAATTTCGTGAGGGCCTTCAGCGAGACGTGGGTCTGACAGGCGTCCATCGTGCGCGAATCCAACTCAACTCAGCTTCACGATTCGCTAGCGCTTTTACAAGCTCATTGCTTGGCGGAGTTTGAGAGATTGGCGTCGAGAGATTTCGATTTTCGGACCTTTGGCCAGCTTGACGACGAGCCTTCCCTCGATTTCGCTCTCCACTTTTTCAATCCAGTGGAGATTAATGATTTGGGAACGGTTGGCGCGAAAGAAAGCAGAGGTGTCGAGCCGCTGCTCGATCGCTGTGAGCGAACGAAAAATCAGTGGTGACCCGGCAGAAAAATGAAGCCGTGTGTAGTTCCCCTCAGATTCCATCATGGAAATGTCGGCGAGCCTGACGATCCAGCAGTGGTCGCCATCACGAACGAAAACCTGTCGAAGTGGAGAATGTCCCAAGCGCAATGCGGGCCCAGCAACGTTAGAATCGGCTGCAGCGCTGCGGAGAGACTTTCCCGCGCGGACCAGCGACGCGTCGAGACGTTCGGGCGAGATCGGCTTCACAAGGTAATCGAGCGCGCTGGCTTCGAACGCTCGCGCCGCATAGGAATCGTAAGCAGTAGTAAATATCGTGATGGGAACGTCTTCGAGTTGCTCGAGAAGTTCGAATCCATTGCGGCCCGGCATTTCCACGTCGAGAAAGATCAAATCAGGATTTAGTTTGCGGATGGCCTCCAGCGCTTGCTCGGCGTTTTCCGCTTCGCCGATGATTTCCACGTGGCGATGGGCGCGCAAGAGTCGCCGCAATCCGCTTCGCGCAAGGCGTTCATCGTCGACGATCAGCGCTCTCATGAACCTTCGCCGTCCGACCGCGGAATTGTGACTTCGGCGAGTACTTCGTTTTCGCCACTTGCGCGCAAATCGAGTGATGCACGGTCGCCGTAAACGAGACGCAATCGTTCACGCGCATTTTTCAAGCCGACAGCGTTCGATACATTCGCACAGCGGAGTGAGCCGGAGTTCGCGACGCGGATACGCAAAATGCCATTTTTCAGCACGGCAGAGATGGAAATGTCGCCACCGGCAGGTAGCTTCGCGATTCCATGCTTCAGGCCATTTTCGGCAAGCGTCTGCAGCAGCATGGGCGGGATTTTTGCGGTCAGGCTCGAGGGATCGACGTCATAGCGCAAGCGAAGACGCTTTTCGAAACGGATCTTTTCCAGCGAGAGATAGCTTTCCACAGCTCCCAGCTCATCCTTAAGTGTTACAGTTTCCAACTGATCGGCGCGGAGCGTGTATCGCAAAAGGCCTGAAAGCTCCAGCAGCGCTCGTTCCGCTCTTTCGTGGTCTTCATTCATCAGCTCGCGCAAACTGTTCAGGTAGTTAAACAAAAAATGCGGCTGAAGTTGCGCGCGCAACGCTTGGAACTGAGCCGTTTGCGCGATTAGAGCTAGCCGGAGCGCTTCGATTTCGGCTGCGCGCCGCCTGCGAAGTTCCTGCGCGCCGAGGTAAATGGCGCACCACAACGCAATGACGAGAATCCCCTGCAGGAAATGAGCGGCGATTCCCGCAGCGCTGACGTGGTGCGATCGAAGGATCGTCAGCAGCACGACTTGCACCAAAGTCATCACCGCAGGAATTACCGCAACCGCGATCACAAATGTGAGTGCTAATTCCGAAATGGCGTGCCAGGGATGGCGATCCACGTAAACCCGCAACGCATGGGTGGCGATCATGCCTGCCACGCACCATATCGCGGTCGCGATCGTAGTGGCGGTCCCATGCTCCGGCGAGAGCGCATACAGAAGCGCCGCGTAAGTGGCCCATCCAACTGCTTGGCCTATGTAGTACGACCTCGCGTTCGGCGCGAAAAGATGTTTTGTGACCAGAGGAGCGTTGGGAGAGATGTGCGCCATCGATCCAAATCTTTGCATTGGTGTATGGTGTGGACAAGATGTTTTTCGGTGCACGCCGCAGGACACCTGCTCAGAACCGCTCATCCTGCCTGCAAGCCGCTTAACTTAATCCGCCAGCTACCTGCTAGTCCAGCCAGTATATTCGCCTCGTAAATTGAAGACGCGCCGCGCACGAGGTGTATGCCCGGTGTTTTAAAAGATGATTGGAAAACGAAAGCAAACAACGATCGCTTCTGGAGTCAGTTTCGTAATTGGCGCTGCCGTTTTGGCGATGAGGCTCTGGGGTGCCCAGCTCCAATCGCCGACAGCTGCTCCCACCGAAAGCGCTGTTCGCACCGCCGCGCAGAACTATAAGAACATTCAGGTACTCAAAGACATGCCCGCCGACCGGATGGTGCCGACTATGAACTTCATCGCCGCCTCGCTTCACGTCGATTGCGGATATTGTCATGTCGATGGAGCCGAGTTTGAAAAGGACGACATACAGGCCAAGCAGACCGCGCGGTGGATGATGCGCATGCAAATCGCGCTGAATAAAGGAAGTTTCAGCGGAAACAACGCGGTGACATGCAACACCTGCCATCGCGGCGCGACCACACCAGTGCCCAATCCTGCGCTTCTCTCAGACGAGCAGATAACTGCGACGAACAGCGTGCCGCAAGACGCTGGCACTGGCGCGCAGATTGTAGGTAGGTATCTCGCAGCTGATGGAGGCGCGGGCGCATGGCAAAAAATCGTAAGCTTTGTCGAGAAGGGCGCAGTCTCAAACACGATCGAAGGCCAATCGTATCCTTTTGAGGCGTTCGAGAAGGCTCCCAATAAGCGGCTGGAAATTGTGCACCGGCCCACTGGCGATTCGGTTTCGGCTTTCGACGGACAGACTGGATGGGTGAAAGGTGCAAGCGCAGCAAACAAAATGAGTGAAGACGCCAGAGACTATTTTGCCCTGCTAGCCGAACTGGACCTGCCCGCACAGGTTCCACAGAAGTTCGCGGAGTTTCGCGTCAAGGGAGTGGAGACCATCGCGGGGCGCCAGACTTACACCGTCGCGGGATTGCGACGCGGCCAGCCTTCGGTGAATTTTTATTTCGATCGCGAATCCGGATTGCTGCTCCGCACGGTTGTGTACAACGAAACGCCGCTCGGGCCTGATCCTGTGCAGGTCGATTACTCCGATTACCGAACCGTTGGCGAAATCAAGATCGCATTTCACCGTAAATACACCCAAGCGGGCTTCTCATACAGCATTCAGTTCGACCAATTTCAACAGAACGTGCCGATTGACGACGCGAAGTTTACAAAGCCGATGTAATCCAAACTGGCGTGTTACCAAGTCTACGGAGGACAAAAATGAAGAGATCTTTTTGGTTGTTTGGTTTGGGATTATTCGTGATTTGCGGCTATGGCACATGGGCTCGGCAGCTGCAAAACACTGCGGCACAATCAGCGTTGATCGGCTCGTGGACAAACCTGAACATGGAGAAAGGCGCTGCTACGTTGAACATTATCTCAGTAGATGCCGCCACGGGTGAAATAAAGGGCAAGTACATTCCGCCGTCGGGACCCGCAGCTGGAAAAGAATTCGGTGTGGTGGGATGGGTGAGCAGCGCTCCGCCAGTAGAAAAGGCAGACAACGTCGTGGTCGCAACGTTCAGCGTCAGTCTGTCAACCTACGGTAGCGTCGCTACGTGGACCGGATACTTCAGGGACAACAAGATTATCGCGAACTGGCTAAATTCGAGACCGAATGCAGGATACGAGTGGGACCACATCACCACCGGGCAAGATGTCTGGACAAGGAAAAAGTAGTTGCGCACGAACTAGTCAAGTATAGATGGTTGATCAGTCTCATGGCTTCGCTCGATGTTGCCGTTCTCTTCGAGTTGACCTCGAACCGTACCCCAAACTAGAAGAGGACAAAGGGGCAGCCGGAAATGAGCGATTATATGGGGACACCGTGGCAAGTGCGTTGCAATGGTGGTCGGCAAACCAATTGAAATAGAAACCTCCAGTGTGAGTTCAGGCGTTCGAGCTTGCGCTACTCGTTTATAAAGAGTTGGCGACTACGGAGAGGTGAAGCTGAGTGGCTGCTTTCAATCTGTCGAACTATGGAAGGGAGGGCTGGATATGCGTTCGGCTCTACTAGTCGCGGGTTTCGTATCGCTCCTCAGTTCCGGTGTTCTGAGCCAGGACTCTTCCACGCTAAAGGCGAACCAGGGTGCTGCCGTCACTGCTATTGAGAAGGCAGCAGTGGCTGCACTGAACTTTCGCCAGGGAGACGCCACCGGCCTCAATCACAGTCGGGCAGATTTTACGGCCGACGGCTGGAACGATTTTGTGAAAACAATGAAAGCCTTCCTGGACGATAAGGGCGCACCAACGTTTACGTCGACGTTTGTTGCCGCTCGAGAGGCAAGAATCCTAGATGAAAAGGATGGCGTCGTTCATTTCAGAATTCCTGGAACATCGATGCAGAGCAGCCAACTGGGAAAAACGACATATCAATATCCGCGTTTTGCAGTTGAGGTGTATGCGATCCGCGAGACCGGTGAGAGAAAATTTAGAATCCAACAGCTGAAGCAAGTCACGTGCGCAGCAGAAACGGCTGCCTGTAACTGAAGATGCGCCCAGCTTTCTTCCAGATGAAAGCGTTCGCACGCAGCCGTTCAAAATTGCGGTTCGCTGCAGCCATGAATGGGAGAGATGGTGGCACCTGAGCTACAGAAGAATGGAGACGGCCGCTGCTTATCTCAGAGATTATTGGTTTCGTTTTGGCGACGGCGGACCAAGCTGCCGCCGTTCCTCCGTTGCGGGATGACAAAATAGAACCGTAGGAGCACGTGCCACTCGCCGGCGATCAGAGCATAGACGGGTTTTGCCTGCTCCTTGCATAGGAATAGCTTTCCAAAGTTGTTGGAGTGTCCGGGAAGAAGTGGGGTGATCCATCACATTCACATCTAAAAGCTTGCGGCTTCCAAGTTCCATCACTACCAGTACATAGAGCAATCGAAAACCAGCAGTCAAAACGACAACGAAATCGCAGGCAATGATTGCTTAGCGTGATTTCGCACGAACGTCGTCCAGCCTTGGAAGCGGTCGCGCGGATCTGGACCATTCGGCCAATCCGCGCGCACGGTCCGGGGCGAGACGCTTATGCCAAGTTTGAGTGAAAGTTCGAACGCAAACCGTGCTTGGCTTTCCGGTGCCAAACGCGACAATTGCTACCGTGAAAGCGCGGACGCCGAGGTGATCTTTCAAACCGTAGACCTTCATTTGGCTCTCCGGCGACAGTTTAACCGCCTTACTTACTTAAACGTCTGAACGGCCTCATCAAGCTTTGTGCGATCAAGATAGCGACCGTTCAGCACGACGGCCTCAACCTTGCGCAAGTTACCGACGTCGTCGAGGGGATTAGCGGAAACCAATACAAGGTCGGCGATTTTGCCGGGTTCAATCGAGCCCAGCACATCATCGAGTTTCAAATAGCGGGCTGGATTCAGGGTCGCGGTACGAAGCGCATCAAGTGGAGAGACGCCTGCCTTCACGAAGAATTCAAGCTCCTTGATGACGTCACCCGGAAAAACGTATGCAAATCCTAAGTCAGTGCCAGCGAGCAGCGGTACTCCGGCTTTGTACAACGTTAGCACCTCGCTAGATCTCCACTCGAAGACTTTCAAATTTATTGCTGAGGACTTCGGATAGCCGGGAAGTTGAGCGTCCCAAAACTGCTTAAATCCAGGAGCAATGTGCATGAGGCGCGAATCCTCTTGCTCGGCGAGATCGTGGACATGCGCACGCGCGTAATATGCAGTCAGCGTCGGACAAATCCAGGTGCCATTCTTAAGTAGCGTCGGAATCAATTCGGGTTCTTGCTTTTCAAACGGGAGTGGAATCCCTTGCAAATGCTCAAAGCTTTTCTGCCCAGCGTTCGAGGCTTCAATTCCGCTTACTTTGTAACCAATTCCGTTCTCCGCGACCGGAAGATGTCCCGCCAGCGCGAGGTTCAGCTTGCGAGCTTCATCAGCAACCGCGAAATAGGTGTCACGATCGAGCGTCTGTGTGATCTTGATGAAATCAACGCCTTCCTCGGCGAGTGAATCAACGGCGCGGCGACCGTCTTCCGGATTATGAATGACGAGCTCCCAATAATACGGATCGCCCATAGTGAGTATCGGCCCCGGTGCAACGATTCGTGGTCCTATTCGCTTGCCACTGAGCGCCTCAATGCGCCACCGCCGTAACGTTGAATAGCTGGGCGAGCCCATGTCGCGAACGCCGGTGACTCCCAGTGAAACCAGCAAGGGCAAGGCTGCTTCCGTCGCATTTCCCAAGTGAACATGCATATCCCACAGGCCAGGGATAAGGAACTTCCCAGTTCCATCTACGTTCTGTGCATCAGTTGGGCCGTCCGACGGTGCAGTTGGACGGATTTCAACTACTCGATTTCCAGAGATAATCACCGTTGCGTTCGGCTTCAAACTACCAGAATTGATATCGATGACGGTCACATGATTGATCTTAAGGATTTGTTGCGCCGCCGCGGTTCTTGCTGAAATCGAGACGAACAGAACAAGGACAAGCAGAAAACGATATTTATTCATTGCAGTCCTTTCTTGAGCGATCTCGCAGGCCTCAGCGACGAGCATTTCTCAGTGTCCTCAAGGATTTCTCGTGCCTGCTGCTCTGCGACCTGCCCTGGTGGCTGGCGGAGCCGAACGCCAGACAAAGTTCCGCCACGAGGGTCGGGGACGTAAGGAGGACTGAAGTATCGAGCACAAATTTCATTCTAGTTTTCGCCCCACTACTATGGTAACGGGCGCTCTCCAGCTGCAATTTCGATCGCCGCGGAGGCCGCAATTTCAAGCGGATCAATTAGCGAAACACTTCCCAGCTCTCGTCTGCCGCAAATCAGCGCAAGTTCCGTACACGCCAGAACCACCGTATTAATGCCGGCATCCTCAAACCATTTCAGAAGTTTCCTGAACCTCCTCTGCATTTCATCGTGGATCATTCTGTGTCGGTGCGCTCCGGCCTTTATTCCACCTTTCAGGGGATCCTCCGCGTCGTCCTGACTTCCATAGATGAGATCCATGACATGTTGTTTCTGGATTATTTCCCCGGTCTTGCCTTCCTCGGAGAAATCCAGTGGTGTAACGAACTGGATCGTAGATTTAAGTATTTTCGATCGCCGTTGATATAGTCCGAGTCGAAGGGTTGCCGTAGTTCCAATCAGTCCAATGGGGGAATTACCGTGAGAAAAGGACGTAACGTGTCGGATGGTTTCGCTAACGATGTCGAGAATCGGTTGATTAATTTGTTTACGAATTTCATCAATAAAAATATGCGCAGTGTTGCATGTAATGACGCAGAAATCCGATTCTCGAAGCAGTCGAAAGCCTTCCAATAGAAGAGGAACTGGGGAACTTCCGTTCGCTAGAAGTGCAGCCGTACGGTCCGGTATTTGAGGCAGCGACACCAATATCCAAGCGGGGTACTCTTGGTCCAGAATTTCTCGGCCAAAGCGGTGTGAGGCGGCTTGCAGCAAAAGGTGCTCGAATTCGAGATGTGCAAAGGGGCCGAGCCCGCCCAGGATTCCAATCCGGCGCTTCCATTTCGGCTCCGTCGTGAGCGGAGCCCGTCTTCCAGCGAAAGTTCCGGTAGCTGAATCTGCTCCCATTTGAGTGGTGCCGTACTGCTCTCCCAAAATCGCGGGTTGGGCAGCCTGATCCGGAATATATCGACCAATCGTCATTAGAGCTTCCTTCAGAATAGGGACAATAATGCGCGGTCTCTAAGACCGAATCGGCGGCACTCCCAGTCCTGGCACGCCCATCGCGCTTACAGCGGCAATACATTCTGCGCAGTAGCCTAATGAAACCGGCTTCGTCTCTTCGCGGTCTCCGAACTCATTCAGCTGCTTCCACGTCATCACCTTCGCATCGTTCGAACACGCGCTTCCCCTGTGATGCACGCAATTGAAGGAGCAGATGCAGCGCTCCGGTTCGGTCATCATCATAGAAATCTCCAACTGAGTTGTGGGGTCAGCACAACAGTTCTAGCCCGAGCAAGGTATTTTGGGGCCCTCGCTGTTTGCTTCATCGAACGCCTCTATAAATGGCCTACACAAAACCTGGTTGTTAATTTGCGATCCCTACTCCCTCAACGCCGACAGCGGGTCTAGGCGCGCAGCGCGCAGGGCTGGGACCGCGCATGCTACAAACGCGACCAATGTGAGTACCAGCGCGACGACTCCGTAAGTCATCGGATCACGCACGGAAACTCCATAGAGCAGTGCGGCTGCAGCACGCCCGAGCCACACCGCGCCCAGCAAACCGCTTGCAACTCCTGCAATCGCGACGCCCATTCCTTGCAGTACGATCAGCCGCACGATACTGGGAGGATTCGCGCCTAGTGCCATTCGCAAACCAATCTCGCGCGTGCGTTGACTCACGGAATACGCGAGCCCGCCGTAAATACCGACGACTGCTATGATCATAGCGACGGCCGAAAAGATCCCGAGCAGGACTGAATTGAGCCGCGGTTCCGCGATCCTGTTGGCGATCCATTCGTCCATTGTGCGAGTGTTGGCCAACGCCAAATCGGGATCTAGTTCATGCACCTTCTGTCGAATGGCAGGCAGCAGCATCTCCGTTGACGCTTTGCTTCTTACAGCTACATCCATCACGGGCCACATGCGCCAGGTGGTGGGATAGTAGAGAGCCGGCGATTCCTGATTGAGTGCCGTGCTGCGTACATCGCCGACGACTCCGATCACAGTAAAGACGATGTTTCGCTCGGCTGACCGGCTTAATCCGTGGCCAAGTGGATCACTTTCACCCCAGAACTTCTTCGCGGTCGCTTGGCTCACGATAGTGACCTGTGTACTGGAAGGCGTGCCGCCATCCGCGTCAGTAAAATCGCGACCGCGCAGCAAGGGTATGCCCATAGTTTTGAAGTAGCCGGGACTTACTACACGCCAGTCAATCGGAACCAGCGTTCCCGGCGGGAGCATTGATTGTCCGACTGGAAGCATCGGATGAGTGTTGTAAGCGCCTGCCCCGAACGGGATGCCGCTGCAAACTGCGGCGGCGGTTACACCGGGAAGCGATTGCAGAGAGTCAATAAGGTTTCTGTAGAGCTGGGAGCTCTTACCCGCGGAATACTTGGCGGCTGGCGGGGAAAGCTGAAACGTAATCAGTCGCTGCGAATCGAAGCCCAAGTGAACGCGCTGCAAATTGGACACGGTTCGGATAAACAAGAATGCGCCTATCAACAAGATAGTGGCGAGGGCGAGCTGACCTGCAATCAATGTATTGCGGACCCGCGCACCCAAACTGCCGAATGATGTCCTACCTGTCTGTCTAAGGAGGGCGTGAATGTCCGTGCGCGACGCTTCCCAAGCCGGCAGGATTCCGAAGATGATCCCGGTGGTAAGCGTTAGTCCAAGCGCAAAAAAAAGAACGGTCAAGTCCAAATGGATGATCGGCACTGGAAGCGTATTGGCCGGCAGGTAGCGGTTGATTGCGTTTATTGCGAATAGAGCGATTACAAAGCCAATGGCTCCTCCGCAGAGCGACAGCCCAATACCTTCGATCAGCAGTTGTCGCACCAGTCGCTTGCGGGGCGCCCCCACAGCGGTTCGCACCGCCATTTCGCTGCGACGGCTGGCTGAACGTGCGAGCAGCAGATTGGCAATGTTGGCACACGCGATCAAAAGAAGACAAAAGACGGCGCACAATAACACTAGCAGCGCACGCTTGAGATCACTGCCCACAAAAGTATCAAAGAACGAAACTAGATGAATCCCCCAGTCGCGCACCTCGGGGTACCGTCGACCGACACCCTCAGCCACGGCATTCATCTCAGCCTGTGCCTGCGACATCGACACGCCATTTTTCAGGCGTCCGACTGTAAAGATCTGGTGACTGAGGCGGTTCTCTTTTGAGGGATCGATGACGAGCGGAGTATAAATCTCGCCTGCCGAGAAAAGGTTCAGAGACTCAGGGGCGATGCCAACGATCATTGTCGGCACACCATTCAGCGCCAGCGTTTGCCCGATCAGGGAGGGATCGGATCCGAAGCGTCGTTTCCACGTAGCCTCGCCCACCATGGCGACGGGAGCTGCGCCCAGGTTTCCTTCGGCGTCACGAAAGGCTCGACCAGCCACGGGTGAAAGTCCCAGCACCCGCATCAGACCGGGGCTGATCGTATTTCCAACAAACTGCTCTGGTTCTCCGACCCCGGTCATCGTGTAGTTGTTGAAGCCGATAGCAGCTAGCTCCTCAAAGCTTTGCTCTTGCTCTCGCCAGGAGAGAAAGTTCAAAGACGATGACCCAAAGGTAGGAAGGCTCAGCTTGTCATTCTTTTCTGCCACCTGCACGAGTCGGCTGGGCTCGCGAAAAGGCAGAGGCCGCAGCAGAACCGCGTTCACTACGCTGAAGATGGAAGCATTGGCAGAGATCGCGACAGCGACTGTGACGATGATGGTGGCGCTCAAAGTCCGCGCGCGACCGATCATGCGGAGCGCATATTTGAAATCATTCATTTTTGGGATTTCCAACTACTACTTGCTCGCGGGTGGCTTCTTGGCTTGATAAATCATCTCAAGCAGCGTGAATACTTTGGCGTTCGATATGTTGCTGTAACTACAGTCCGTTCGGTCGAAGGCGCACACCGAGTCCGTGCCCGTGCGATGAACGATTACGAGCCCTTTGCTCGGTATAACTAGAATCACTTGCGGGCCGGAGCCGAGCGCGGCAAATGAGCCATTGGGCAGCGACGTATTCGGCAGAAAGCGATTCTTATCTCCCACCCACCACATGTAACCGTAATAACCTAGTCCGAGAGGTTGAAAATCACCAACTGTGTCGGAATAAGGAGTCGTGCTCTCCTTGACCCAGGCACTGGGAACGATCTCGTTTCCGTGCCA
This sequence comes from Candidatus Acidiferrales bacterium, assembly GCA_035710585.1. Taxonomy (GTDB): domain Bacteria; phylum Acidobacteriota; class Terriglobia; order Acidiferrales; family UBA7541; genus DASTCZ01. The sequence goes on from DASTCZ010000042.1 coordinate 12,874, forward strand.
GCACCCGCCGCTCAGAAACAAATGTCCGAAGCGGGCCATGTCACGCGCGCTGAATTCCATGTTGTAGTACTTGTGAATTGACTCGGGGCCGTCGAAGTATTGCTGATTGGCCAGCTTGAAATCCTCCATTTGCAATGGGATGGCAATGCGCTCGCTCAGCCAGTCAAAAAGCGAAGTCTTGGTCAGCTGATTGAATAGCGTGCCCAACACATTAAAGTCCCAATTGTTGTAGTACCAGAAGGTTCCGTGAGCATGGCTGAAGCGTTTAGGCCGGGCCGCTGCCATCGAGGCGGCTTCCCCCTGCGCGATGTGGTAGACACCAGAACGCGCCATCAAGAGATCGCGAATGGTCGCTTGTTTCTCATCGGCCGTGAGTTTGGGATCGTTGTCGTCAACGCCCAAATCCGCCAGCGTTTTTTGTACGTCGATTTTCCCCTCAGCTATGGCCTGGCCATACATAGCACTCATAAAGCTCTTACGAGCGGAGTGGAGCGAATTAACCGTATCGATGGGGCCGAACGAGTCCACGATCTTCCCGTTTTCCACTAATAACCAGGATTGGGTACCGATGGCCACAGCATAGGACTTGGCAGCCTGCAGTTCCTCGATTGACCACCCTGCTTCCGCCGGAGTAGTGCGATCCCACATTTTTTGTGGGTACGCGTACTTTGGATCGCTGGTACACGCTTTTGCTTGGGCGAGAACTGCCGGCGGGAGCGCAGCAATCACGACCAACGTAAGGACTATGCGAGACTGAATTCTGAAGGGAAATCGCATCCTCGGTTACATCCTTTCTTCGGAGTCGTCATAACGCAACCTTGCGGTTCCTTTTTTGTGTAATGATCTATTATAGCCGATGATTGTTACATAGTTTTGTATTGAAACACCAGAATTTTGGAGCGAGGCTGCGAAACAAAGAGCCTGTCGTAATCGTCTCAGAGTCGGCAGCCGGGCGCAGGAGCGCAAAATTTGCTTTCGGCTAACACTTCACGTACGCGACATCCTTTCCAGATTGGGGCTGGATGTGTGCGTCGTTCTACGAAGAACGTAATTGAGCAGAAGCTTGCCGGATCACTGGTGTGTTGCGTAGTGGGGAATGGTGAGAGCGGAAGCGCCGCACGCGGTCGCGATTGCCACAGTCGCGAGTGTCGCACCACCGCCGACTATGATTGCGAGTGATGTCTTCGAAAAGCCATCCGCAATCATCGCCGCCGCACTGGGAAAGGCGGGAAAGGTCACCCGTCGTCAAGAACTCGGCCGCCGATTCACCTACCATCCATAGAATCGTCCGCAGTGACAAGGCTCGCTCTATCCCACTCCATTCGAAGCTCGCACCGGAGGTCCGAACGTGCCGGCGACAAGCTTCGTCCAGTGTCTGGTTCAGAATCGCCAGATCGTCTTCCGGAACACACCGGTGGTGCAGCACCGCCTTAAAGAGGCGGTAGAGCGATTCGCGTAAATGCAATGCGTCGCGCAATGTATCTTTCGCGCGTCGGAATTGGGCTCGCGCCATGTTGCCCAACCTGCGGACTTGCGCCTCGGTCAACGCATCGGCGTGTCTGGCCCAAGCCAGCAAATCGAAGTAGTCGTTTAGTTTCTCGTCTCGGATCAGCATCTGGCCCGACGGGCCGATGCGACGCGCGCCAACGGTGTTTACAAAATCCAAACTGAGACGCCCACCGATGAGATTGACTGTGCCTGCTGGCCTTTTGGCGAATGGCAAAGCCGCGCTGTGTTTAGATGGCATTCCGGTGACTCATGTAATATCCTACTGCGTCATTAGGAGATTACGAAGCGGAGGCTGAATAAGATCAAGCGCACGGTGCGCCTCATTGGCAATTATAGCCATCTCTTGCAGAGCAAACTACAAGCGAGCGCTAGCGCTAGGGTTTTACACAACTCACGCAAACTGAATTCCGAACAATGAAAGTCTACTCAATCACAGCCCGGCGTTCCGCGCCGGCGTGGCTCGCTTCGCTTATGCCGGTGTTGTTTCTCTTCGCGGCTGCGACAATCTTGGCCGCACATGCTCGTCGCACTTTGGTTGCCGTCCCCCAAACGAATGCCGCTCCGGGCCAGGACGAAATTAAGCCTACGTTTCTGATTTTCAAATACCAGCACACTGTCGGCAAAGAGATTGACGATTGTCTAGGCGATGGTACGGCCTCGAAGTGCCATTCGCATTTTCAGCTTGATTTCACTGGCTCATCTATTGCGCTTGATGCGGACATCGAGACAGGGCTCGGATTTCAGCCGGTCTGGTACAGCGCAAAAGGGAAGAACTCGACACGTTCCTTCATCGATTTGGAGATCCGGGTTGCGAACGGCCAGGCCGAGATCCGGAATAGGGAGGACCGTCAAACCGTATCGCTTCCACCTAGATTCTTCACGCTTCAGCAAGACGTTCCTTTCATTGCACAAGAGCTACTGCTCGACTACTGGCGCGCACATGGGAGTCCAGACCGCATCGCGCTGCTGCCTAAAGGCGAGGTACGCGTCCGCGAGCGAGGCATCACCCGGCTAGCCGATTCCAATTCTGGGACGCTGACGCGCTTGTCGGTGCACGGCATAACTTGGGGCGATGAGACCGTTTGGTTGACCGACAAGGGCCGAGTCGTGGCGATCGTTGGCACTGATGCTGAAGAGGATCGGATCGAAGTAGTTCGGCCCGATCTTCGAACCGATCTGAAGAAGTTCGTCGACGAGGCCGCCAGTGATGCTGTTCTCGACCTTGAGGCAGCAGCGCGCGCGACGAAGCCGATTGCCTCAGGCACTTTCGCGATCGTCCACGGTACCGTGATCAACCCCGAAACCAAGGAACCACCGCAATCCGATGTAGCTGTACTTGTGAGCGACGGTGAAGTCGCTGCGGTCGGCGTCAATGTCCCCATACCCCGCGGCACAAAGACCATAGATGCGACCGGCAAGTTTATTTTGCCAGGTCTGTGGGACACACACGCGCACTTCGAGCAATGGGAATGGGGTCCGGCTTATCTCGCCAGCGGAGTGACGAGTGTTCGCGACGTTGGAAATGAGATTGAGTTCCTTGTCCCAATACGACGTTCACTGAACTCGGGCCGTGGGCTCGGGCCCGAGATGCGGGCCGCTGGCCTCATCGATTCCGACCCCGGCTCACTCACCAGCGAACACGCGGAAGATGCGGAGCATGCACGCGCAATTGTCCGCCGCTATCACGAGCTCGGCTATGAACAAATCAAGATCTATCAATCGCTCAAGCCCGAACTCATCCCCATAGTTGCGGACGAGGCGCACCGCCTGGGAATGTCGGTGACGGGCCACATCCCCACCGGAACAGATGCCCTGACGGCCGTTCGGGCGGGCATGGACCAGATTAATCACATTAGCTTTGTGACGCGGGTCATGCGCCCAGCAGGCGCGACTTCTGTGAAGCTGGATTCGTCAGAAGCGCAGTCAGCCATCCGGCTGCTCGTTGAGCATCGGACCGTGGTCGAGCCGACTCTGGCGCGCAGCGAGTTCAATGGACATCCGCAGCGGCTCTCATTCGCCGATATCGAACCCTCGGTTCACTGGTTGCCCCCCGAATTGGCGATTATCCTCAACAACTCGGGAATATCGCAGGACCGCGAAGAACGGGTGGCCGCCTCCTTCCAGGCACAGCTGGATACCACTCGGTTCTTGCATAGTGCCGGGGTCCCGCTTCTTGCCGGTAGTGATCAGGTGGTGCCGGGATTTAGCATTCATCGCGAACTGGAATTACTAGTGCGCGCAGGGCTAACACCGCTAGAAGCTCTCCGTACCGCGACAGTTGTGCCAGCTAAGATCTTGGGCGCCACAGACTCAGCCACGATAGCGCCGGGGAGAAAAGCGGATCTCATCGTGCTCGACGCGAATCCGCTCGACAACATCAGCAACATCCGGCGCGTCCACCTGACGATCAGGAGCGGTCGCGCTTATGACCCAAATCTCTTGCGGAAGCTGGTGGATATTTCGACTTCACAAGAGGGAAATTGAAGTAGGTGCTCTGCTGTGCTTTGCCCGAACCTTAGCGTGGGTCTTCTACGCTTGCAATTGCTTTGCGCCCGATCACTTTTGCCTCGACCGATCCAAAATCGTTGGTGCCGGCGATTCGCTGCAAGCTTCATGAGCCCGCCGACATGAACACATCTGAAAAACAGCAGTTCCTGGCTTCACAACCTCGACCTCGCACCGTCCGTCTGTCCCGACGAGGAAAATCCTGGGTACTGCTGCTTTCGAGCATCCTGGCAGCAGTCGAGACGAGTCTAGTGACTTTCTTGCTCACGCGCTGGCTTCGCGAAAGCTCAGTGGCCGCAGTCGCTGGCAGGCATGGAATAGCACTCTATTCCGCATTGCTTCTGCCTTTTTTGCCGGTGATGTTCCGCCGAGGCTTAGCCAAAGAGAAGGAATTGATCGCGAATGGGGAAGTTGCAGTCGCGACGGTTATTTCTACATCTAATTCCTCATCCCAGGTAAATCGAAACGATCATGTTCGAACTGTCCGGTACACGTTTCTGGACAAAAGTGGCGCCATCGTGGAAGGAAGTAGTGTGGATTCCACTCTGATGTTGCGCGACTACTCGTCCATGCTGGTCTTTTACGATTCGGACGACCCGACGAAACATGTTGCTCAATGCGCCGCTTACTATCACGTTGTGGTCCCAGGCCTCGATGCTGACAACCTTGAGGACGCGGGATGACTTCCCGATTCACTATGACGAGGACGTCTAACGTTTAGGCGCCATTTGTTGAACGAAGAGAAAATCATAAGTACGGAAGCATTCTTGCAAGCTCGTTGGTCCCGCCGATTAGATTAGTCGCCGAGCGCAGCCTGCAGATCTTTGAGATAGGCCGGGTCAACAAATTCTCGCTTGGACCGCGTGCGCAATTCGCGGAGTAGAGCCATCGTTTCCGAACTGCGCCCTGATCTTGCGTACGCGAGGCCAAGTCGGTAAACATAAAACGGCTCTCGTTTCGATGCAGTTGCCGCCTTTTCGTACCAACTCGCGGCCTGGACCGCGTGCCCACGCTTCTCTTCGAGATTGCCAAGAAAGCGCAAAGTAACGGGCAACTCTGGATCGAGGCCTAGCGCCATCTGTAATTGAGTCTCGGCTCCTTCCAACTGTCCTGTCGAGATTAATGCAGCACCAACATATGCATTGATCGACGGAGACAGTGGATCAATGGCCTGGGCCTTCTTAATCTGTGCAAGACCGCTTTCCGGATGTCGTTCTCGCAAGAAGAGTGCATATTGGACGTGAGCAACAGTACTGCCTGGATCAAGTTCGATTGCACGCTCGAAATCGGTTTGGGCTTCGCGCTCTTCGCCGGGCCGGTTCGAAAGCATAATCGCGCGAAGTAAGGAAAACTCAGGAACGGTCGAATCGAGAGCGATGCCGGCAGAGACGGCACGCTGCGCCAACTGGTTCGCTCTTTCTGATGATAAAGTTCGTGACTTTCCCAGCTTGATATAAGCCTGCGCCAGACCTTCATACGGAAGCGCGTATTCCGAGTCTTCGCTTATTGCTTTTTTGAACCACTTGATCGCAGCATCCGCAGAAAAATCAGTGTCCTGCAGTAGCGCTTCCCTGCCGCGAAAATAGGCTTCGTGGGCTGATGTGTCAGTCGTGCATGTGTGCGAGAGCTGTTCGCGGTTCTGTAACACGAAATTCAGTGACAGAGTACTTTGTATTCTGTCCGCAATGTCGTGCTGCACGAAAACTTCCTGCACTGGAAGTCGAAACTCCTCGATCCAAGCGCTAGCGGAAGTGCCGACGTCAGTGAGCGCCGCACGAAACGACAAATTGCCATCCCGCTTCTCGAGATTGCCTCGCAGTACATAGTTCAACCCTAGATCGCGGCCAATCGTGACATCAGATGGCACCACGACCCCTTGTCGCGACTCATACAGAATGATCGCAAGTTTTTCTGGGGCCAGCTGCCTCAAACCTGCCGCCACTTCGCGGTACAGTCCATTCGATAGAAAATTCTTGTCCGCATCCCCGGTTGAATTCGTGAAGGCGACAATTCCCAATTTCTTTGGAACAGCGCCTGAATACCTCAAGGATGTCTCGCGGTGGCCGCCTAAGGACGCCGCCAGGATGGCGAATAACATCACGACCATACCGCTGAGTACAGTTCGTCGCGTCCAATGCGCGAATCGACTGTCGCTGAAATGCGATTCAGAAGGGACAGCGGGCTGACCTGAACGAATGCGGCTCATAGGAGCTGGATCACCAACATCGTCAATGATCGTCGGAATGAAGCGATAACCTACTCGCGGGACGGTTTCGATGACGCGTGGGGCCTCGGCCGAGTCGCCAAGCGCTTCGCGCAACCTCTTCATGGTTGCATTCAAATTATCGTCAAATTCCACGAATGTTCCTGTCGGCCAGATATGCCTGCAGAGTTCGTCCCGCGAAACCACTTCATTCGCATGCTCAATTAACAGATTCAACGCAAGAAATAACTTCTGGGGCAATCTCACAGCGCGGTCAGCGTCGCTCAGCTCACCTGTGGTTCGATCAAGCGTAAATCCTAGGAAGCGAACGCTGTGCATCACGCGGCCCATCTCAGCCCTCCCCTGTCATCCAAATTAGCTTCACAGTAGATACGGTCGACCGTTACGATCCGTTCTGATCAAACGCAACCGCTTTCAGGCGAATTTCAGGCAATTTCATTTGACGTTTTCGCGTGATTCCCTGTCAATCTGGGCTTGGACCTATGCGAATGTTCAAAAAACTGGTGTTACCGATTTCCGTTCTATTTATTGCCCTTCAGACGGTTGCGGCTCAATCATCCGATCTTCCCTGGAGCGTGGGCGCCGAGAGCCCACGAATTTCGGCCCTAAATGGGGAGATTCAGTCCGGAGATGTCGCTGCCCTGGAGCGGTTCTGGGCTGAAGTCTCTTCGCGCCATGGTCCGCTCATTGAGACGATTCCTGGTGATTCCGCTCACAGCCTGGTCACTTTTCTTTATCGCGGAACCCCTTCCACGACAGAAGTCGTTCTATATGCCCAACTCATCGTCGGACGTGACCCGTCAGGTAATCGCCTCTCTCAGTTGGCGAAAAGTGATGTTTGGTTCAAGACCTATTCCATTCGAAATGATATGCGATTGGGCTACAGCTTGATTCCGAATCCGTCCGAGGACTCTCTCAACAGTCCAAACGTCGGAATCGCAGATCCACTGAATCCGAACGCCGCACCACTTGCCGCTTATATGGGGAAATCTGTGCTGGAGCTACCGGATGCACCGCCTCAGCCGTGGATTGCGATTAGGTCGGGTGCTGCGTCGGGCAAGATCGAGGAACTCCCCATCCACAGCAAGATTCTTAATTCCGACCGTCAGGCCTGGATTCATACGCCACCGGGATTCGACGTTACGCGATCACAAGCTTATCCGCTCCTGGTTTGTTTTGACGGGCAGGTTTACGCGTCACAGAATTACATGCCTGTTCCCACGATCGTGGACAATATGATTGCGGATGGAAGGATCCCTCCTCTTGTGGTTGTTCTCGTCGGACAGTCTCCGCAACCGAATCGCAATATCGAGCTTTCCAACAATCAGCCATTCTTGGATTTTGTGGCTGACGAATTATTGCCGCAGGTCCGACAGCGATGGCATGCAACGGCCGATCCTCATCAAACAATCGTTACCGGCTCGAGTGCTGGCGGATTGGCGGCTGCATTCTTCGCATTTCGACGCTCGGATGTATTTGGCAATGTTTTGTCTCAATCTGGTGCGTTCTGGCCGGGCAGGGAACGCAATGATCCCGAGCACGAATGGCTGACTCGCCAGTTTGAGTCCTCTCCGAAGCTAACGGTCCGCTTCGTCCTGCAGGTTGGGCTGCTAGAACGTGGCCCAACTCCCGGAAATGGCCCCAGTATTCTTGAGACGAACCGCAACTTGTATCGCGTTCTTAAGACCAGAGGTTACGAAGTGCATTACACAGAAGTCTCAGGCGGACACGAGCCTTTGAATTGGCGAGGGAACATCTCGGACGGATTGATTCAGCTCATTGGATTAGACCGGCATTAACTGACCCTGATGAGGAATGTCATGCTGGAAAAACGATGGTTAAGATGGCTGCTAACAGGGCTAGTTGCTTACAGCTCGGGTGTACGCGTCGCAGCTCAAGCGAGTGCAAATCACCCACCAGTTGATGCGATCACCGGCATTGTGGCCGCGTTTCAAAAACATCCGGTCGTGGTGATCGGAGAATGGCAACACGGCGTCCGTCAGCTAGGGGATTTTTATGTCCAATTGGTCAGAGACTCATCCTTCCAGGAAACGGCGCAGGACATCGTCATCGAGTTTGCAAGCCGTAACAATCAAGAACTGCTGGACCGATATGTGAATGGCGCGAACGTTCCGATCGAGAATGTACGGCGCATTTGGCGTGACACGACGAAAGTAGCTTCATGGGAGTCTCCGATCTACGCACAGTGGCTGGCAGCAATTCGCGATGTGAATCAAAAATTGGCCCCGGGGAAGCGCCTACGAGTGCTAGCGGGCGACACGGCAATAGACTGGTCTCGTGTGAATAGTCACGAAGATTGGCAAAAGCTTGGAGACAACAATATTTCGTTCGCAGATGTGATTATCACGGAGGTGCTCGAAAAGCATCGACGTGCGCTGGTTGTCTTGGGAGGTAGCCATGTCGCGAAACTCGGTCATCAGGGCCAACCAAATACCAGCACGATAGTCGAGAAGCGGTACCCCGGCTCGCTCTATGTGGCCATACACCATTTGATTCCACACGACCCGGACGAAGCGTTCCTAAAACTGCCGAATGATCCGAATGCTCCCGCTTTGTACGATTTGGCGGGAACGGCGCTCGGTTCAAAGTCTGACCAGAATGGCGTGGCCCCGCAGCGTTACACGGACGCATGGTTATATGTCGGTCCGGCGGACACAATGATCCAAGCGCAACCGGCCGCAGAAAGCTTGGAACTAAGCTATATGAGAGAGCTCGATCGAAGATCGATGATTGAGTGGGGTGACCTGAGGATCCGGCGTTTCCTTGCAGCGGCTGCGGCTAAAAAGGAGTGATGGTGGCGAATCGTATCCGACGCGGCGGAGCCCATTGAGTATAGCTACTCTGTGAGCTGTGCCTCGCCAACATTCTGTCCGTCTTCGATTTCCGGCAGCGGTCAGTTCACCTTTTATTCAGGCTGGACCAAACCTGCCACAACGGTGTGAGCACATTCGTCAGTTCTTATAGTCTAGGCACCACTGCAGTACGGGCAAGCGTCCATTCTTCACGTCGTCCCAGGTAGTCTTGATTTCCTGATCAGGGCGAATGACATTCTCGCCGTTGTAGGAGAAATCGTAAAAGCGGATGGAATAGTAGACCAGGATTCGGGTATTGGGCAGAGTCATGGATCCGCGTTCAGAGTACTCGGCGGGCTTTGCTCCGATGGGCTGGCCGACGAGAATAGCCTGGGTCATGGTGTGGAATTGCGAGCTGTTGGCAATGGCTGCCGACCCTGTGAGTGCCCCGATGAGCACAAACAAATGGCCCTTTCGATTAACGCCGGGCATCTTGGCAATCGGCTCAATCAGGCCGTGAAGTCCGTGGAAATAGTTGCCGCCGGGATTCTGCCGAAGATCGATGACCAGCTTGTCCGGCTGGCGCTCGCGGATGAATTGGAACAACTGCTTCGCTGGTTCTGCGACATCTACCATCTGGCGAATGCTGGCATAGACGGTGCGGCTACTCGAGATGTAAGTAAAACTGAAGGTCGGAGTGGCGTTATGCATCGGCTCGCCGATGCGGTTAAGAAGGCGTTCCCCGAAGGGGATCCATTTCGCGTCCTTGTATTTGGCTGACGGAATAGCTGGCAGGTCTAGGGCAAACTGCTGGCCGGAGTCATCTTCGAAGGTAAAGCGTGCGGTATCAGATTTGGCTGCGATGCCGGCTCCATGGAGGATGTTGCTGGTACGTAGATATACGCTGACGAGTGCGGGAGCGTAATTCGGATTCTCGTTCTGCGTGGCGAGACGCGAGAGGATCGGGTAGAACCGATCGGCGGGCGTGTCGTCGATTTTGACGACGTGGGTTCCCAAGGCCTTTTCGTATCCAGGCAAGACCTGCATGACGCGGTAGGCCTCGGTGATGTTCTGAATGACGATAGGATACTCGCTCTCGGTCTCGGGCGGCAGGCCTGGATGGGAGTGGGAATCGCCGATCATGGCCATAACACGCATCAGGCCAACGAAGAAGCCGTCCTCGTCGAGGTCGTTTAACTTCGAATCCAATTCCTCTACGGCGGTCTGGAATTGCTCGCGCGTCGAATAGTGAAAGGCATTCTTGTGGCGGCGAGGGAGCTCGCGTGCGAAGAATTGCAGGTCCTGCCGGAATTGCGCTGTTCCCAGCTGCGCTGCACGTCCGGCACTCGGGAACCCTCCCAAAGCCGATGCAGCGAGCGCGAATAACAGCAAGATCTGGACGTATCTCGTCGATTTGATCATGGCCGATGGTGACATTTCGCTGTGTGGCACGTCTTGTATCGTATTAGCGCATCGGCCATTAGGCTCAGTCGAGAACCGACGCCAATTTCGGGCGCGCCGGGAAGAGCTGTCGAATTCGCAGAATTCTCTCTGAAAGAGACTCAGTACCGCGCGGGCGCTAGGCTCAGACGCCACTTCCATGCCGAACCGATTTTGAGTTTTTCCCTTGTGGGCGGAACGGCCGTATCGTACGCGGGTTCCGAGGAATGGTGCGAGGAAGGGTCGTTGCTGTATTTGGCGCCGGGAGAGATGCATGGGAATTCCTATCCGGCGCAGGCCGTTCGGCTGCATCTCGAGGTGAACTCCTGCTTCTGGCAGCAGATTTCGGGAAATGATCCTGCGCGCTCAGGTTGTGTCCGGCGTTATGTAGCTCGGTCTGCGGCGCGACGAATCTTGGCAACGCGCGAAATCTGCGACAATCACGCAGAGTTTGCTATCGCTACGAGCCTCGTGGATATTGCTGCGGTTCTGACCGGTGACGCAAAAACGTCGTCCCGCGATCGCATCCCGCCTGGATGGTTGCTGCGGCTACGAGATTTTCTCCACTCGAACTGCACGCAAAAGCTGCACTTATCGCAACTGGTTCGGGTTGCGGACCGCCATCCAGTCCACATCTCGCGCGAGTTTCGGCGCCATTTCGGCAAAAACATCAGCGATTTCGTCCGGCAAAGACGGTTGCTGTGGGCAGCTGAGATTTTGAGGCGCGAAGAATTACCACTGGCAGATATCGCGCTGCGATGCGGATTCTGCGATCAAAGCCATTTCACGAAGTCGTTCCGCAGGTTTGTGGGGAGATCACCGGCGAAATACCGCAGCTCGATGGAACGGCTGTCCCCTGAACGGATTGGTCGGCGTGAGAGCACACTTGCTTCAATTGACGGCGTAAACTGCAACTCCCGTCCGGTGCGGAAAAACTCTTGTGGTGCGCAAAAACCTCAGTCGTGCGCCGAAATTTTGTCCTGCGCTGAAGTTGCTCACAGAGGACAGCGGTTTGGCCAGGCTGTGGCTCGCCAAAACTCTGTCCGTCTTTGATTTCAACAACATGCGAGTTGCCTTCCACAGACGTCGCGCGATAGCAACTCGCCTATGTTTCGCATTCTAGGAGTCCTTCTAACCACGATTCGTCGCTGTTGTCGGTCCCGATCTTCTCTTCTACTCGAGAATCTAGTTCTCAGGCAGCAGCTGGCTGTAATGAAACGTAAGCATCCCCGGCCACAACTCTCGGTAGCTGACAGACTGTTTTGGGTCGTGGTGCGCCGAGTCTGGTCGGGCTGGAAGCAGAGCCTCATCGTTGTGAGTCCGGAAACTGTGGTTCGCTGGCACCGGGCCGGGTTCGCGTTGCACTGGCAAACGATTTCACACACACGCAAGGTGTTGGGAAGAAAGAGAATCTCGAAGGAGGTTCGCGATCTGATTTTCCGAATGGTGGGCGAGAATCCTACGTGGGGTTCGCCACGGATTCATGGCGAGTCGCTGATGCTCGGATTCGAGGTCTCGGAACGAACAATCTCGCGATCGATGAAACGCGCTCCAAGAGATCCTGAGCCTGCCAAGCACTGGCTCACCTTGCTGAGAAATCATCGTGAAGCGATTGCGACGACGGACTTCTTCACGGTCCCAACGATCACCTTCCGCCTGCTCTGCTGCTTCTTCGTCATCAACCACGATCGACGAAGCATCCTGCACTTCAACGTTACGCAGCGTCCGACGAGTGCTTGGGTAATTCAGCAACTGCGCGAAGCCCTCCCCTTCCAACTAGGACCAAGATTTCTGATCTTTGACCGCGATTCCAAATTCAGTGTTGAAGTTGCCGCGGCAATGCTTTCGCTCGATATCAACCCGATCCGCACGTCGATCGAGAGTCCGTGGCAGAATGGAGTGGCGGAGCGATGGATTGAGAGCTGTCGACGCGATTTGATCGATCACGTGCTCGCTTTCAACGAGAATCATCTAAAGCGGCTGCTCTCCGAATACGTCTGCTACTACCATGACGACCGGACGCGCCTTGGTCTGGCGAAACAGACACCGAACCAGCGAACTACTTCAACAAATCGCGGCCGCGTGATCTCGCTTCCCCGGCTCGGCGCCTTGCATCACCGCTACGAGCGAGCGGCGTAACGTTTCCTTCCCAATCCCTCCGTGTGGCGTTGAAAGGAAGCAACGTGTGTGAAAACTGGCCTAAGACACTAACGCATCACCATTCGGGCCCATTCGAACCGCACAGAGTGAAGAAAGGATTCCATCACGATCTAGGATTTCAGCGACATCGAGTCCGGACAGAATTATGGCGAAGGACAGGATGTTCGAACGACGATGAACATCTACACGCAAGCTGTTCCGAGTGCGCTGCGTGAGGCAAACAGCAAAGTTGTGCGGCTCGTGCTGCCAGCGAAGGTAGCCTGACGTTAATGGCCCCCTGTGGCCCCTCGAAAAATTGCAACTTCATTATTCAGAAGGAGATGTTGGTAGGGGCGGTGGGGATCGAACCCACGACCTTTGGCTTAAAAGGCCACTGCTCTACCACTGAGCTACGCCCCTGAGGAAACACAGCATTTTACACGGAAGGCGCTCGTTATCAGAAACCGCCAGTACTGGCAACCGGTCAGCGGTTGAATTGAAAAAGCAAAGGCTTCCCGGTGGGGAGTTGTATCCAGTGAAGTTCTGCGGCAACGCGGGCTACGCCACAGCAGGCCGCGGCCGCTTGCGCTTCCATTCGTGGTCGTGACGCAGCTTTGCCTGGTGCTTCTTGATCTGCGACTCCAACTCCGCGAACCCCGCCTTCAGGCAGCGCGGAATATCAGCGGCCGTGCCGACGGAGTGCAGCGTGCCATTCGGCAAGTTCAAATTCAAAGACACGTCGAACGAAATGCGGCGCGCCTGCTGCTCAATGCCGCAGTGCAGCCGAACGAGGTCGGGCTGATAGGTCTTGAGCAGTTTTTCCATTTTGCTGACGTGCCGTGCAACCTCTTTTTCGACCGGTTCGTGAGCGTCCACATTCTTGTAGCTGATGTTTACGATCATCGGGCACCTATTGCGTTCGGAATTGGAATGGCGGCCTGCGGAAGAGCGAGAAAGTTCCGGCCAGACATGAGCAATTGCAGAATAACAATTGACCGCGACACGCGCAATCGTAAGAAGCCGGTAACGCGGAAATCTTCCGGCGGCGCAGATACCGTGCGCGACCGCTCCGCATTGACACACTCTCTCACTGCAACGTAGGCTGACGTGCTTTATGCCGCGAAAACGAAGAACTGCAGCGGAGGCGGCGTCCAGCGAGACGGATTTGGGCGAGATTCGCGTCGGGACTGCAGGCTGGTCTTACCAAGATTGGAACGGAGTGGTGTATCCGGCGCATCGGGGCGCCGGTTTTCACGAAGCGGCATATCTCGCAGAATTCTTCGACACGATCGAAATCAATACGTCCTTTTACCAACCGATGCGGCCACAGCTCGCGGAGCAGTGGGTGACGCGAGTTGCGGCGAATCCGAGGTTTCAGTTCACGGCAAAACTATGGCAGCGATTTACGCACGAAGGCGGCGGAGCCACGGAGGATGAGCGCGCTGTGAAGGAGGGATTCGCGCCTCTGGTGGCGGCGGGGAAGCTCGCGGCTGTGTTGTTGCAATTTCCGTTTTCATTTCACCACACGCCAGAAAATGTGGACACGCTGAAATCACTCTTCGATCGGTTCGGCGAATATTCGCTCGCCGTCGAAGTCCGGCACGCGTCATGGAAGGATCCGAAGTTTTTTGCGCTGTTGCACAAGCGCGGAGTGGGCTTCTGCAATATCGACCAGCCACTAATCGGCCGCTCGCTCGAACCTATGGACCGCGCGACAGCCGCGATCGGATACGTTCGCTTGCATGGACGGCGTTACGATGCGTGGTTCAGCGGCGATCCGGAGACCCCTCCGGAGGAGCGCTACAACTATCTCTATTCCGAAGAGGAGCTTGACCCTTGGGCCGGACGGATACGCAACGTGGCAAAGCACAGCCGCGCGACTTATGTTATAGCGAATAATCACTACCTCGGGAAAGGCGCCGTTAACGGGCTGCAACTGATCAGCATTCTGAAAAACGCGAAAGTGAAAGTGCCCGAAACTCTTCGCGAGCACTATCCGGAGCTGAACAAAATCGCAGACGCTCCGGAAACGGAGCCCACGTTGTTTCCGAATCCTCGCGAATAGCACTCGCGAGATGTCGATTGCGCGGCGGCCAAAGACGTCGCCGCCAGGACCTAGACTGACAACAGCCGGCCGAAAAACGAGCGGTAGCGCTGCAACACCACACGGAGATCTTCGGTGGAAACGTTGTCGCCGCGATCCCACTGTCCTTCCAGCCGCGAGCGCTCATTTGCGAAGACCTCGGCGATGCGCTTCATCGCTTCCGCGACAAGATGATCGGCTTGTTCGACAGCCTGGCGAGGCTCGTCCACAAAGCCGACCTGAATCGCGTCCCAACGGCTGCGCAAATCATTGACTTCATTTTCCGCAATCAGTGGACCGCGCTCGTCGTCGTGCGCAAGTGCGGGTGCCGCTGCGGCGGCTGCTCCCGTCGCCAGACCGGCGGCACGCTGTGCGGGCGCAGGCGGAGATATGAACGGCCTACGATTCACGTCGACAGATCCACCGCTGAGTACCGGCGTCTTCTCTTCACGCTCACGGCGAAGTTCTGCATTCGTTCCGGCTCCGAGAATCGAACCGATCGTCGGGCCCGAATCCTCGTGATCGAGTTCCTCATGTTCTTCAGTATGTTCCTTACGCTCTTCCCTCAAGTCTTTTTTCTCTTCATTCATGACGTCCAATCCTCCGGCAAGATTTGTAGGTTTGCGTCAGCGACCTGTCGCCGCTGCGCGCGCGACCGGCGGCTGCCCAACCAGTTCCTCAAACAAACTGCGGTAATAGACCATCGCCTGGCGAAGATCTTCGGTGCTGGCCTGGCCCCGACTGTGCCGAAGCGCAATTTCGTGCGCGGCACGGTAGTTTTCGACCACGCGTGCATGATTCACCGAAAGATCCGCCGCTGCGGTTTCGAAATTGGAAACTGGATAGCCGCGTGCGTTCATGACTTCGTTGATGAGCCTGTCGGCGTCGCTAACAGCGCCTTTTGGATCATCGACAAACTTCGCTTGCACGGCGCGCCAGCGCTCGACGAAACGCTTTTGATCTGCGTCGCCAAGCGGTCGGATGTGAAATTTGTCGACGCGCTTCTCGCGTGATTCGAGCCGCTGCTCCGCGCGGCGTGCGCTGCCGGATTCCTTAACTTCGCGTTCATATTCAGTACCAAACTTCGATTTCAGATGCTCGGTGCGGCGCCGCAACATCGCAAAAATGACGACGGCGGCGACCACGACAATCGCGACGACAACGATTACGACGGCGGTGGTGCTCATACAAAGCTCCTCCCCGGCACTTCTCTTTGTGCGATGAGGCAATTCGGCCTGGCGAGCATGCAGTGAAACCCTCATTGACTCGGAAACCGGTCGGTCCGAGTGGGCGGGAAAAGGAGGAATCCGCCTCTTCGGATGAGTGGTTGTCGTTCGAGAGACGGAAGGGCTATTTTTTGAAGAGATTATCGAAGGCCGTGCGCGCATCGTTGGGCCGCCCAGCCGTCATCGAGTGTTCCCGCTGCGCCGCGGAGGCTGCTGCAGGCGCCGGAGCGCTAGGCGCGGTATCTTTCTCGACGGTCATGCGCATCTCGTAAAAAGTGCAGTTGTTCTGCGCGTCTTTCTTCAGAATGCGCTCGGGAATCGGCTGCGTGCACTCGAAACGCGCGCCCGTATCGAAGTGAACGCACTGCTTGCAGCAATGGAGAGCCAGGGCGCACTTTGGGCAGGCACCATGCAGATCGGCCTTGGGCTGGAGCACAGTGCCGCAATTTGTGCACCGCGCACGCATGACCGTGCCAACCATCCGCGGCGTGCGCGGGCCGATTTGCTCATTGCGCGCTGGACGGGGCGCCTGCTGCTCGCGGTGCCGTTCGCGTTTTTCCGGCTTGCCGGAATCCTGATAGCCGTGTTGTTTATACTTGCGGGACAAGTGGGCCTCCGCTGAAACGCCAGGCGAGTGCGGCGAGGTCGAGTTCAGGGCAATGTGAGGTCAAAAACTGCGTAAAAATAGGGTTATACAAACCGAGGTGCACTGCTCCTGCCAATCGAATTTAACCGCAGAAATCTTGCCAGGGAATGCCGCGACGGAGACGGGTGAAATATGTTTGTAGCGCTGTGGGAGTTCAAAGTCAAGCCCGGATTTGAAATTGAATTTGAGCGCGTGTACGGCAGCGACGGTGATTGGGCGCAGTTGTTCCGAAAAGAGGCTGCGTATCGCGGTACGCGGTTCGCAAAAGACCTGGATCGCGACGGATGGTATTTCACGATCGACACGTGGGAGTCACGCGCTGCGTACGAGGCATTCCGCAACGCGAATCGCGAGGCATACGCGGAATTGGACAGGCGGTGCGAGCGGTTGACGGGCGAAGAGAACAAGATTGGCACGATTGAATCCTGAGCGAAACAATTCATCCCAGTGTCGCGATTCCCCGAGCGGTTTGCATCAGGACTTCGTCGGAGCGCGTGAGAGGAGCTTGACGAGCGGCGCGACGGGCAAGTCAGGCTGCAGAAATTGCCGCGGCGTTCCCGCATCGCGCAGGACAGCTTCAGCAGCGAGGTAGCCGCTGCGCACAGCCCCTTCCATCGTCGCCGGCCATCCTGTCGCGGTGAAATCTCCCGCTAGATACAATCGAGAAATCTGCGTCTTTTGCGGCGGGCGCCAGTGATCGACTCCGGGCAGCGGCGAAAATGTCGCCGTCGCCTCCTTGATGACTGTCGCTTTCACCACGCGCGCGTCCCGCGCGCGCGGCAAGGCGCGCCGAACCTCTTCGAGACACACCTCGATAATCTCCTGGCGCGACTTTTGCAGCAGTGCGTTCGACGAGCTGATCACAAGCTGCAAATACTGTTGCGCAGCGGCTTCGGGGCGGTTTCCGTTTGCACTGGCGTAAAGCGCGGTCTTATTGAAGATCCACTGCGTCATGGTCTCGAGCAGCGTGAGGTAAGGCTCATCCATCACTACGCGATCGAACCAGAGATGCACTCCAGTGATGGAAGCGTCTTCGATGCGCTTGAGATTTGCGAGACCTGAATCCATCGCGACAGCCTCCGGCGAAAGAATCTCGGCGAGAATTTCGTGCGGTAGAGCGACGACGTAAGCGTCGGCGGATTCTTTTCGATTTTCGTCCAGGATGATTCCGGCGACCGCCCCGTTTTCGAGTTTCAGGCGGCGGACAGGTGCGCGGAAAACCACTTCTCCTCCTCGCTTCTCAATCTCGCGGCGGCATCCGTCATAAAGTTCGCTCAATGCGACCGCAGGCACTCCCATGCGGTAGCCGGTTTTATTTGCGAGCACAGATTTCCAAAACACCATCACGCCGTAACGCACATCGATGCGATCGAGTTCGTCGGACAGCGCGCTCACGAGCACAGCTTTCCAGAAGCGCTCGATGGCGGCCGGAGATTGATTCTGCGCGTGAAGCCAATCCAGCATGGAAGTGCCCTGCGGCGCATCGACTTCTCCGCGATTGCGAAGAATCGCGAGCATCGCGCGGGCGATGCCGAGCTTGTCGGCGAGCGAGAGCGGCGCAAAATTCAGGAATGAGCCGGTAAAATGAAACGGCGCGGGCAGAATTCCGGCGCGCATCGTTGCGCGGCGCCCTTGGGGGTCCTGCAAAACCAGGCGATCGTAGAATTTGATTTTGTCAGCGGCACCGACACGCTTGTAGAAATCCTCGAGATTCGTGCAGCAGCCAAACGTCACGTGCTGGCAATTATCGACGTGCTCGCCCGACGGAAGCACGTAAGAAGTGGCGCGGCCGCCGAGAAACGGGCGCTGCTCGAAGAGGCGGACCCGCCAGCCGGCGCTAGCCAGCGCGACGGCCGACGAAAGGCCCGCCAGGCCGCCGCCGGCCACGATCACGCTTTTCGAGGACATTGCCCTCCGACCAGACGCCGAGTTGCGCGCGCGCGAGGATGCCGAGTTTTTCCGGCGTACTCAGGCGGACGCGAGAGGAGAAGACATCATAGCCGCGCGATTCGATTCGCGCGAGCAGGCTGCTGTAATTCCGCGCCAGCGCCCACAGTGCGCCACGGCTGTCGTCATCGAGCAGCGAAATGATGCGCGAACCCTCCTCGTAGAATTGCCACGCGCGATCCGCCTCGAACGCGAGGAGCTCTCCGAGCTGCGGTGCGAGCGGACCTGCGAGCGCGGAAGGCGAAACGCCGAACTGCCGCAAATCCTCCTGTGGAAGATAAACGCGGCCCATGCGCAAGTCCTCCGGCACGTCACGCAAAATATTTGTCAATTGGAAGGCGATGCCGAGTTTTTCGGCGAGGTCCGGAGCCTTCGGGTCGCTGAACCCGAACACATGAATGCAAGTGAGACCAACTGTACCCGCCACGCGGTAGCAGTATTCGCGCAGACGATCGAACGTTGCATAGGAAGGTTCGGTGAGGTCCATCTCCGAACCGGAAATCAGGTCGTGGAAATATCGCGCGGGAATTTTGAACCGCGTGGCGGTATCGGCGAACGCGGGAAGAATGCGATGGCCAGAGACGTCGCCCGCATATGCGGCATCGACCCATGCGCGCCATTGTGCAATCGAGGCGCGCCGCGCCGCGATTTTAGCGCCCTCCGGCGATTCTGATTTCAGCGCGCTCCCCGATGCGTCGTCGCTGACGTCGTCGAGCAACCGGAAAAAAGCGTAGAGTGCGCACAAGCTGCGGCGCTTTGCTTCTGGAAGCAGGAAAAACGCGGGATAAAAGCTGCTCGCGGCATTTCGCGCGATCTTCCGGCATTCGTCATAAGAAGCGGTAACAGACTGCGGCTCGGATTTTCCGTGCGATCCGTGGACTGTACCGGGCTCAGCCGCTCCGCTTGAAGGACGAAGCGTGAACAGGCGGCCGACGAGTGCGCGGCCCAACAATCGAACCTGTTTTCCTTTGCTGATGCTCGGGCGATGTTCGAGAGTGTTGTAGCCGATCGATTCGATGGCGTCCAGCACGGCGAGCCCGCCTCGGCCGAACATCTCGATATCGACGCGCAGTTCGGCGGAAACCTGCTCGGCCAGAGGCGTGCCTTCGGCGAAAAGCTCGCGCGTGCGCGCGATCAGCTCACGCATCAGCGCGGCGTAGCGGTCGCTGAATCGGCGCGCTTCGACGTCTTCAAACCCGAGGCCGTGTTTGCGGAGCAGGTCGAGCGGAATGTAGATGCGGCCCTTTTCGAGGTCGCGCGAAACATCTTGCCAAAAATTCGCGAGCTGGAGGGCGGTGCAGGTCGCATCGCTGAGCCACTGGCGCTCCGCATCTCGATACCCGCAAAGATAAAGCACCAGCCTCCCGACGGGATTCGCTGAATACTTGCAATAGCCGAGAACGTCGTCCCAGGTGGCGTAGCGCTGCACGACCTGATCCTGGCGGAAAGCAGTCAGCAGGTCAGCGAATGGCTGCGCGGGAATGCTGAACTCGCGGATCGTTCCGGCGAGCGCGACAAACACGGGATGCTGCGGCTTCCCGGCGTAACACAGACGAAGTTCATCTTCCCACCACGCGAGTAATTCAAGCGCGCGCGCGGTGTCTGGAATTTCGTCGCCGAGATCGTCTGCCCAGCGGCAATAAGCGTACAAATTGTAGAAATGTTGATGCAGGCGCTTCGGCAGAAGCCAGGAGACGACGTTGAAATTCTCGTAATGCGAAGTAGCGAGGCGCCGCGTATAGCGCTCGGCTTCCTGCTGTCCGCAGGCAGATGGAGGAAGCTCGCGCGCGATTTCGAGTTCAGATGGAGAAAGCATCGAGCGCTCTAGGGGATCACGGCCGTCTTGATGCCGCCATTTCCCTGCTTCATCTGCTGAAAAACTCGAGGGAGATCGGTGAGTCGCGCTTCGGCGGTGATGAAGTCCGCAGCCCTGATTTCGCCGCGCGCAATCGTGGCCAGAGCTTCGCGGAAGAATTCCGGCGTGTGATGGAAGCTCGATTTGATGGTGATCTCGGAATAATGAAGCTCGGCGGGCTCAAATTTCACGCGCGCATCGGCGCGGCATCCTGCAAAAAGATTGACGGTGCCGCCACGGCGGACCATTTTCGGCGCCCATTCACACGCCTCAGGCACACCGGCAGCTTCGATTACGAAATCCGCGCCGCGATGAAGCGGTGTGAGATCGCGGACTGCTGTAATGGGATCCGTAAGCGTGGTGACATTGAGCGCCAGGGATGCTCCTAGATTTCTAGCGATCTTGATTTGCGATTCGCGCTTGGCGAGCGCGATGATATTTACTCCGCGACCAGAAAGCACGCGAATGAATTTCAAGCCGATCGGACCGCAGCCGATGACGACAACCGCGTCGCCAGGTTGAATTCCTGTTTCGTGAATGCCGCGGATAACGCACGCGAGCGGTTCGGTGAGTGCAGCATCACGAAAAGAAACGCCTTCCGGGATCTGCAGCGTGTTTTCCCGGACGATCCGTCCGGGCACGCGGATGTATTCCGCGTACGCGCCATTATTGAAGAGGAGATCTTCGCAAAGATTCGGCTGGCCCCGCTTGCAGAAAAAACATTCAAGGCACGGAGCGGAATTCGCCGGCACCACGCGATCTCCGACGCGGAATCCGCGGACCTCGGACCCTACGGCAGCGACCTCGCCGGCAAGCTCATGTCCGAAAACAGCGGGCGGATTGATCATCGCTGCGTGATAGCCGCGGCGCCACACCTTGAGATCGGTGCCGTCGGTGAGTGCAACCTTCACGCGCACGAGAACTTCGTCCGCCGCGATCTCCGGGACGCCGATCTGCTCGATCCGCAATTCCTCGCTGCCGTAGAGCACGGCGGCGGTCATACGATCGGTTCCGGCGATGGAAGTGGTGCTCATGACGGCAAAATAATGATCTTCATCGAATCGGCGGTCGGCTTCGCAGCGAGCGCGAGCCCGCTTAAGAATTCTGCCAACGGGAACCGGTGCGAAATCAATTTCGCAACTGGAAGCTTACGCGAAAAAACCAGCTCCGCGGATTCACCTTGGATATCAATATCCGCGCTGTAGCTGCCGAGAATTTCCTTTTCGTCGATCCCTACCGCCGCTGCCGGAAATTCGAGCTGCAGCTCAGGATCGTTGTGCGCAAATAGCAGCACGCGTCCACCGAATCGCGTGCAGGCAAGCGCCTCTGGAACCAGCGCGGGAAATGGTGCGGCTACGAGCACAACATCGGCGCCTCGCCCATTGGTGCGAGCGCGGATCTCATCGGCAATCTTGACGGCTCTTGAATCGAAAACTTCCGTTACTCCGAGCTCGAGAGCTTTTGCGCGGCGCTCGGGCATTGGATCGCTGGCGTAGACGATGGCCCCTTCATTTCGCGCGAGCATCATCAGAAGCAGGCCCACAGGGCCCTGGCCAATGACGAGAACGGATTCACCGGGAGCGACGCGCGCGCGGCGCACAGCCTTGAGACAAGTATTCACGGGCTCGACGAACGTCGCTTCTTCAAACGACACATCATCCGGGATGGCAACAATCCCGCGCTCCGCAACCCAGGGCATCGCGCGGACATACTGCGCGAATCCGCCGCCATTAGGATCGAATCCAGCGGTCAATCCAGTTTTCTTGTAGCCAGCACACTGCGCGTAGAGCTTGCGCTCGCAATAAAAGCAGGCGCCGCAGGGCACGTGATGAAAGCTTACGACGCGGTCTCCGGCGCGCCATTTCGTGACGCCGCGACCGACGGCGACGACCGTGCCAGCGACCTCGTGGCCGAGGATCTGCGGCGGGCGAACAAATCCGTGATGAATTTTCTTCACGTCTGTGCCGCAAATTCCGCACGCAGCTACCCGGATGAGGACTTCTCCATCAGCGATGGCGGGAACGGGCACTTGTTCGACCGCGACTTGGTCTTTTCCGCGATACACAGCGGCGCGCATTGTGGATGGGACTAGTTCCGGCGCTTCGCGCAGTGTGGATTCAGCGAGTTGGTTTTGCATCTGGCTCATGGCTTTTTGACCTGAGCAACGGCCCCGGCTCCAATTCCCTGCCTCGACGGCGCGGCAAGTTCCGGAACAAAGCGATCCAGAAAATCGGCGAGCGCTTGCGCTGCCGTACGGCTCTGCATACCGAAGCGCACGAGATGCGGCATCGCACGCGGATTCCGGGCGAGCTCACCGAGCACGCGCATATAACTCACATCGCCCTGCTCATCAATCGTCTTGGAGAAATTGATAGGCAAATCCTCGCTGGCAACATCCCCGATTGCGCGGACGCAAACTCCCCGCGCTCCCCACGCTGACGCTTCGGAAAGAATGCCATAGCTTTCCATTTCGACGGCGTCCGCTTCAGCGCCGAGGCTCGATTTTTCGGCAGCGCTCGAAATCATCCGATCCGATGTGAGACAGCGATCGACCACTCGCGCGCCAAACTTTTCGGCCGCCTCAAGCATCGTTGCATCCGGTAGAAATTGCGCGCCAACTTCGCGATCCGCAGAAGTATCGGATTTCACCGACCGCGGCACCAGGATATCTCCGATCGCCCAGTTTCCGCGAAGCGCCCCGGCAAGACCGCTCGAAATGCAGACGTCAAACGAATGCTGCTCGAAGACGCCACTCACAAAAGCTTCCGTGACGTTGCGGCGCGAAACCAGTGGCCCGATGCCCGTAAGCAAAACGGTGATTTCCGCGCCGTGCATCTCCGCTTCGTGCAGTTCGACCTTTTCCTTGCGAACGGCTGAAAATCGGTGGCGCCCGCGCCACGGAGCAAATTCGGGCTCGACTGCGAATGTAACAAGTATCTTCAATCTTGCAGACTCAAACTATGCCGCGCGCGCGAGGCTGAGCCGCGCAGCGCGATTCGCGCGAATGTAGCCATTCGCACCGTACCAACGAACGGCTCGCTCGAGCGCCGCTTTCACCGCGCTTGGGGCGAAACCGAGTTCGCGCTGCGCTTTACCGCAATCGACGAACATCATGTGCTGCGCGATCTTCACGCCTTCGGGCGGAATTTGCGGCTCTCGACCGCGCAACCGCGAAAATGCAGTCTCGGCATAAGCAACACCCAGCGCAAGCGCATGTGGAATTCGCAGCTTCACCTGCGGCAGACCCGTGATTTCGGCGAGCGCATCGAGCAATTGCTTGAGCGTGAGATTCTCCGCACCGAGCAAATACCGTTCGCCGATTTTTCCTCGATCGGCGATTAGCAGATGGCCTGCAGCCGCGTCTTCCACGGCGACGAAATTCAAGCCCGTCTGAACATAGCCGGGCATTTTTCCGTTCAAGAAATCGACGATAATTTTTCCGGTCGGAGTCGGCTTCCAGTCACCGGGACCCACCGGCGTAGTCGGCATCGCGATCACCGCAGGAAAACCGGATCCGGCAGCATCGAGGACTTCCCTTTCGGCCAGCCACTTCGAGCGCTTGTAGTGTCCGACCATTTCATCGAGCTGTGATTGCGTTGCTTCGCTCGGAAGCTGCGGGCGATCGACGGCGACCGTGGCGACCGTGCTGGTGTAGGTGAATCTCGAAACTCCAGCGCGGCGCGCGGCATCAAGTAAGTTCTTCGTGCCGTTAACATTCGATTCGTAGATTTCGCGGGAGTCGCGCGCCCACAGGCGGTAATCGGCCGCAACGTGGAACACGCGCTCGCAGCCGGAGACGGCGCCCACGAGCGATCCGGCATCGCGCAGATCGCCTTCGACGACTTCCGCGCCAATGCCTTCGATCATTCGCCGGTCGCTCGATTTGCGCGCGAGGACGCGCACTCGCTCACCGCGAGCGAGCAACTGGCGCGCGACGTGGCTTCCGAGAAAACCAGTCGCGCCCGTTACCAACGAAATCATGGGGCCCTCAGGTTCCGATCCTGTGGCGCGCCCGAGTTTTCAAGCAAATTCGCCGGAACGAAATTGCTGGTTGGATGTGACGAGGAAGAGCCGGGGCCGTCCGTCGGCGTCCAATTTCGGTCCTGACCAACGAAACGGCGGCCGCCAAGTTTGCCGCTCATCTGCCACTTCAGCATGGTCCACGTATCGCTCAGCCGCTGATTCGCGCCGAGCACGGGAGTGGTCTCAAATCCAACGTGCACCATGCAATCGGCGCAGCGCGGGTCATTGCCTGGGCCATATTTGGACCAATCGGTGTTGTCGACAAGCTGCCTGTACGATTCGTGGTGGTTATCGGTGATGAGGTAGCAGGGTCCTTTCCAGCCGCGCGGATTAAACGTCGGCGTGCCCCACGCGGTGCAATCGAGTTCGCGCTCGCCGCGCAGGAAATCGAGGTAGATCGGCGAGACCATCAGGTTGTATTTGCCGAGCAAATCGAGCGCAGCGCGGAATTTCTCGCGAATGTCTTCCTTGGACATGAAGATTTCTTTGGTCATCACAGCGGCGTAGTTGTACGCGGGCGAAAGCATGTATCCATCGACGCCAAGTTCATCGCAATATGCAAAGAGTTCCGCGATCTCGTTGAGATCGGTCTCCTTATAAATCGTCGTGTTCGAGCAGACGAGAAAGCCCGCAGCCTTGGCGGCCTTTACGCCTTCAATGGCGTCGCGGAACACACCGTCACGCTCGACGCAGAGATCGTGCGTGCGCTCCATGCCGTCGAGATGGACATTCCAGAAGAAGCTCGACGTGGGTTTGAACTCGTGCAACTTCTTGCGGATGAACATGCCGTTGGTGCAGAGGATAATGTGGCGCCCGCGATCGAGAATTTCGCGCGTCAGCCTTGCAATTTCCGGGTAGATCAGCGGCTCGCCGCCGCAAATCGAGACGACCGGAGCGCCGCATTCGTCGAGCGCGGCGATGCACTCCTCCACCGTCAGCATTTCATTGATCGTGGATTTATACTCGCGGATGCGGCCGCAGCCGGTGCAAGTCAGATTGCAGGCGTGCAGCGGCTCCAGCATCATCACCATCGGAAATTTTTCCGCGCGCGAGATTTTCTTCTTCGCGACATATTTCGCCAGATTGGCAGTCATCTTCAGCGGATAGCGCATTCTTCCCCCAGAAATTAATTACGATGCCGGAAATCGGCAGGATTGAATTCAACGGCGTGAAATTCGCCTTTGCCCTCAAGCACATTTCGGTAGCGTGACAGGGCGTACACGGGAAAATAATTCCGGTACAGGTGGTATTTCAGATAGAACACTTTCGGAAAACCGGTCCCCGTAAAATCTGCTTCGTCCCAGGAACCGTCGAAATTCTGCCGATTCACAAGGTAATTCACCGCCCGCTCGGTGCTGGGATCTTTCTCGCCGCCGGAAGCCATCAGCCCGATTAGGGCCCACGCGGTCTGGGAAGCGGTGCTCGCGGCTTTGGCCTTGAGCGATTCGTCGTAATACGAAGCGATCGATTCGCCGTAGCCACCGTCGGAATTCTGAACCGAGCCGAGCCACGCCCGGGCGCGCTGAGCATAATCGCGCGCGGCTAGGCCGACGGCTTCAAGGGCGCGTAATACACCGCCGGTTCCGTAGATGTAGTTCACGCCCCAGCGGCCAAACCACGATCCGTCGGGACGCTGATCTCGCTTGAGAAATTCCTCGGCACGCCGAATCGCCGGATGATTACCGCTCCAACCCATTCTTCCGAGGCATTCGACCACACGCGCGGTGACGTCAGCCGTAGCGGGATCGATGACCGCGTTGTGATCGGCAAACGGAATCTTCGTGAGCATCTGCTTGTCGTTATCACGGTCGAACGCGCCCCATCCGCCGTCGCGATTTTGCATGCTGAGCAGCCACTGAACGCCCCGCTTGATAGCGGCATCCATGCGCGGCTTATCCGGATAATCAACTCGCTGGAGCGCCATCAGCACAAACGCGGTATCGTCCACGTCCGGGTACCAGTCGTTACGGAATTCGAAGGCCCAACCGCCGGGTTCGGCATCGCGATTTTTCACCTGCCAATCGCCGCGGCCGGTGATCTGCTTTTCAAGCAGCCACGAAGCGGCCTGCACGAGAGCGGGGTGATTCGGGGGAAGCCCCGCTTCCTCGAGCGCGACCATGGCGATGCAGGTGTCCCAAACCGGCGAGACGCACGGAACCACGCGCATGCTGCTGCGATCCTCAATTTCAAACTTTGAAAACTCAGCGAACTCGCGCGCGGTCAGCGGGTCGTTGAGCCCCTTCCCCATCGCCACCAACGCGAAAATTTCGTTCATCATCGCGGGATAGATCGTCGCGAGCCCCTCGCTGCGCTCAAGATGCTCCAGCAGCCATTCGCGCGCCTGCTCCATCGCCCGTCCGCGCAATGGCTTCCACGGTGCGAAGCGGTCATAGAGCTTGTACGCGCGATCAGCGGCAAGGAAAAAATTGCGCCAGCTAAACAACTGCGGGTCCCAATCGAACGAGGTTGCCGCGCGTCCGGGCGTCTTGAACAATTCGTCTACGCGAATGTCTTTGCCGACGCTCCAGCGCGGCTTGAGCGCATACAGGATCACGAGCGGAATGACGATCCCGCGCGTCCACGACGACATCTCGTAAATGTTGAGATAAAACCAGCTCGGCAAAAGCATCAGCTCGGGTGGAATTGCGGGAACCATGTCCCAGCCAACCAATCCGACGAGAGCGAAATAAAAACGCGTATAAGAATTCGTGGCTTCCAATCCGCCCAGCTCATGAATGCGATTACGCGCGCGAATCATTTGCGGCGCAGCTGCGGAGTCGCCGGCCAAGCGCAGCGCAAAATAGGCCTTTACAGAAGCGTTCAGCTCAGAAGGCCCGCCAAAATAAATATTCCATCCGCCGTCTTCGAGCTGCCGTTCCCGCACGTAATTCGCCAGCTTTGCAATACGCTCAGGTTCGGCTTTGCCCAGCACATGGAGGTAGTAGATATAGTCGGATTCGAGCGTCGTGTCGGCTTCGAGCTCGCCGTTCCAAAAACCTTCGCGTGCTTGTAGCGAGAGCAGATGCTGCGCGCCGCGCTCGATCGCACGCGCAAGACGCGCTTCGATAGTGGAACTCGTCAGGACCGTCGCAGCTGCTTGCGGCATTGACGAAATCGGCATGCCCGTTAACCCTGTGCTGGTACCAGTCGCCATATTCAGTGTTCGATGCCTGCTAAAACAGCCCTGATGCACCCGGATTTCGGTTCAATTTCCCAACCTTCAACCGCCGCATACACCCGTCGTGTCCTGTCTCCGACTACAGTTTTCCCCCTCGGGCGAGCGGACGGTGATGCCCAACTACTTCATTATCTATGGGATTAAGCGGCGGGTCAACGCTAAAGGGCCAAGGCGTTTTCCGGAAGAGCGATAGTCAAATCACTGAATTATCCGGGGTTGCGCAAATCCTTACCACTCGATTGTTCCACTTTGTGCAGCCGTTCGGCCAATTCAGGAAGTCGGTCATACCAGAAGTGAACTTCCTTGTACTTTTCCAGCGGCTTTGCCGGAATGCCCCAGACGGGAACGCCGCCTTTGATGATTTTGCCCGGCAGCACTCCGCATTTTGAGCCAAGAATCGCGCCATCCTCGAGTCGGCAATGATCACCCATCCCCACCTGTCCGCCGATAATGCAGTTCTTTCCGACGATTGTGGAACCTGCAATCCCAGTTTGTGCAGAAATCGCGGTATGACTGCCGATCTGAACGTTGTGCGCAATGTGAACCAGATTATCGAGCTTTACATCATCACCTAGCGTAGTCGCACCGAGTGCGCCGCGGTCAATCGTGGTGTTCGCGCCAATTTCCGCGTCATCACCAATCAAGACAGTTCCGAGTTGGGGAAATTTCACATACTTTCCATTGTCATCCACCAGCCCAAATCCATCGGCGCCGATTACAGCGCCGGAATGAATCAGCGCTCGCGCACCGATTTGCGTTCCCGCATAGAGAGAGACGCGAGGATGCAGCCGGCAATCTGCGCCGAGCTTTACATTGACCCCTATGAAACAATGCGCGCCGATCTGTGAGTTCGCGCCGATCTCTACACCGGCTTCAATCACGCTATAGGGGCCGACCGCCACATTCGCAGCGAGCTTTGCGCGATCAGAGATGATGGCCGTTGCGTGTATTCCCTGCGCGATCGGCGGCTGTGGATGCAAAATGGCCGCAGCCTTTGCAAATGCAAGCTTAGCGTTTTTCACCCGCAGCGCGGTTTTCGGGTCAAGCTCAATTCCTTCCGGGGCGATAACGCATCGCGCGCGTGATTTCAGCGCGGAGTCGGCGTGCTTCGGCGAATCCACGAAGATCAATTCGCTGGCGGAGGCGTTTTCGGGAGCTGCGCACGCAGTGATCGGAACTTCAGCATCGCCGACCACCGTAGCGCCGATCAGATTTGCGAGCTCGCGGGCTGTGCGTGACATTCTCTCTTCCCTTCTCTGAATCACATGATCCAGCCTTCAATTTCTCCAGCCGCTACTAGGTAAACAACCGCTCAAGGGTATAGCGGTTTTTCTCCCGGCGGACGCGTCTTCCATCGCTTGTGTACCCAAACCCATTGGTCGGGATGCTCGCGAATCACGCGCTCGATGACCTTCGCGAAGCGCGCCGTGTTTTCAAGAACGTCTTGTTCCTCGTCCCCGCTCCGGGCGAGTTGGACCGAAGGCTCGAAACAAAGACGGTAAATCGCTGAAGGGTCGTCCCACAAAACGTATCCCGGAACCACAGCCGCGCCAGTCCGAAGAGCGATCCTCGCGAGGCCGCTCGTCGTGCAAGCGGGAACGCCAAAGAAATCCACGAATACGCCCTCTTCGGGCAGCGTGTTCTGGTCGGCGAGAATTCCGATGGTCTCACCCCTTCCGAGGATACGCAGCATCTCCCGCGCCGCGCGATTTTTTTCGATCGGCTCATTCCCGGCCAGCCCGCGATAGCGGTTCACGAGTTCATCGACTTTCGAATTTTCGACGGCTCGCGCGAGAAACGACAGCGGATAACCGTAAAGCGCATGCGCGTAGGGTGACAATTCCCACGCGCCAATATGTCCGGTCAGAATCAGAACGCCTTTTCCATTCGCGCGTGCCGCCAAGAAATTCTCGTGGCCTTCCAAACTCACTATGCTCGAAATGTTCGTGCGCGAGTATTTCGGAAACTGCGAAAACTCGCCCGCCATCCATCCCAGTTGCACGACCATCCGGCGAATCGTCTCGCTTCGTCGCGCATCGCTCCAATCAGGAAATGCCAATGCGAGATTGAATTCGGCCGTCCGCCTCAGTTTTGGTTGGAGCGCAAAAAGCAGATGTGCACACCACGCTCCGAGTCGCCGCGCTGCGCCTCTGGGCAAAAGTCCGGCGATCTTCAATACGATCCACAAAGCGGAGTACTCGAGCCATCCGCGCACACGCCTCATCGCGCCCAATTATGCAGAAGGTGAGCGGCGCGAACCAGCGGGAGTGTCAGGCGGATTACTGACGGGTGGCACGCGCTTTGTTACACTCGCGACGCTTGCCTGCAGACAACCGAACGCCGGCCGCGCTGAGTTCGCAACGAAGCCCCGTCTCGCTTCTCCTCATCGGCGTAATCGTGTTTGTGAATTTCGTGGCGTTTTTCAGCCGCCTGGGTCGAATCGGACTCGTTGGCAATGACGAACCGCGCTACGCATCGATCGCGGACTCGATGAGCGAATCAGGCGACTGGGTCACGCCCCGTTTAAACGGATCGCCGTGGTTTGAGAAACCAATCCTGTATTACTGGTGCGGCGCAATTTCGTTCAAGCTTTTCGGCGAAACGGATTACGCGGCTCGCCTACCCTCTGGCATCGCGGGGCTGATCGCGACGATTGCGATTGCCTGGGCCGCAAAACGTTTTTACGGTGTCGCCGCAACAGTTTTTGCAGTGCTGATGCTTCCAACAACGGTGGCGGTGGTGGGATTCGCGCGGGGCGCAGGCCCTGACATGTTATTCGCCTCCGCGTTGACGACTGCGATGGCGCTGAGCGCGGAGATCGTCTCGCGACTAGGTAACGACTGGAAGCTATGCGCAGCGTTCGGCGCTGTGATTGGGCTGGCGTGTCTCGCAAAAGGCCCCGCTGCCATCGTTCTTGCCGGCGGAGCGATCGCCTCGTGGGCTTTCCTCGCCCGGGAATGGAACCGCGCGTTTCGCGCAGCGCACCCGGCTGCAATCGCTGCGTGCGCCGTGGTCGCGGTACCCTGGTATGCGATCTGTGCATCGCGAAATCCTGATTTCTTGCGGACTTTTTTCTTCTTACATAACGTCGAGCGGTTCGCGACGCCAGTCTTTCACCATGTGAAGCCGTTTTGGTATTTCATTCCCGTAGTGCTGCTCGGCGTGATTCCCTGGCTCGCATTGACCGCGCAGATCATCCGGGATGCACGGATTGTTCTCTCCCATCGAGTGTCGGGCTCCCGTCCGGGGATGTACTTCGCGTGCTGGGCGGGTTTCGTGATTTTGTTTTTCTCGATCTCTAAGTCAAAGCTGCCGGGATACGTGTTGCCGGCAATTCCGGCGCTCGTCGTGCTGTTCGCGGGCGCGGCAGTGACTTTGATCCAGCGCCGCGAAACTGAGCTTTCCCGCTGGACGTGCATCGGGTTCGGGCTGACGTGGCTTGTGATTGCGATAGGCGTCGCGGCGTGGCGTTACCAGCTGCCGGAAAACTCTCCACTTGCGGATTTGCCCATCCGCGGTTGGCTCGTGCTCCTTGCCGCAGCCGGACTCTTGATCGTGGCGCTTGGGTCGGCGCGACGAATCACCGCGGCCTTGGTCGCAAATGCGATCTGCTTCGCGCTGATTTTCGAAGCGGCCAACATCGCGCTGCTGCCGGCCATTGACCCGCTCGTCTCCGCGCGCGAGAGTGCCATTGAGGCAACAGCTGCCGGCTTCGGGACATCGGCGACACAATCCTTCGAACTACGCGAGCCGTGGAAATTTGGACTCGAGCACTATTTGACGCACACCCTCAACGAATTTTCCCCGGATGCACGATTGCAGTTGAAGAACGCAACATCACTCGTAATTTTCACGCCTCGCACAGGATGTCTCCATCTGATCGCCGATGGGCTGAAATGCCAAGCCGTCCAGCAAGTTTCGCCGGAAGCCTGGTTGGTAAAAGTGGAATGAATCCCGGCTGATCTGTAAATTTCTGGCGATATGAGCTATTGCGAAGCAGGCAGGTTAATCAGGAAAAAGCCCAGCAGGCGATTTTCATAATTCCGTTTCGCGTCGTCAGGCATTCCCGCGTAATTCCCAGTCGCAAGCTCCGAGAGCTGCTTCGGATCGGGCGCGTTGTGAAAGAGATCTCGAGTTAAAGGGGCGAGTGTCGGTTCGTCCCCTGCAACGAGAAAAAGCTTCGGTATTCCCGCCAAGGGTCCCATGCGCTGCGACAGCGGCTGCACGGTCCGGTCATCAGCGTTCTTCCATTTAAATATCTTCACTGTAAGTCTTTCCACGAATGGAATTCTCGCAAGGCCAGACTGTCTGACCTGCGCGCGCAGAAAATCATCCG
This sequence comes from Candidatus Acidiferrales bacterium, assembly GCA_035710585.1. Taxonomy (GTDB): domain Bacteria; phylum Acidobacteriota; class Terriglobia; order Acidiferrales; family UBA7541; genus DASTCZ01. The sequence goes on from DASTCZ010000042.1 coordinate 44,798, forward strand.
GTTGATCGTAGACGGATTCCATTGCGATCGCGCGCACGCGCGGGTCCCGCTCCGCCGCGGCCAGTGCGACATAGGCGCCGATATTCGTGCCCCAGGCTCCGAATCGCTTCGGATCGACGTCGTCGCGTTTCGCCAGAGCGTTGATCGCCGCTTCAAATTCGCGCGGTTCCTCAAGACCGAGGGTGGTCAAGCCACCGCTCTCGCCGTGCCCCGCGAAATCAAAAAGATAGACGTTGTACTGACGATCCTGGAGAGAGCTTGCCAGAGTCAGCAATTCACCACGGCTCGATCCATATCCATGACAAAGGACTACCGTCGCGGCGCCGCGCAATCCGGGGAAGAACCAACCGGAGCGCTCTCCAATTCCCGGAACGCTGAACGAAAACGTCTCAGGATGGCCGGGAAATTCCGTCCCGAGTTCGACGTGAGTCACCGCTGGATGAAGAATCCGATACAGGACATAGGCGGAGATCGTTGCGGTAAAGAGCGACGCGAAAAACGCCACAGCGACGATGACGACGACGAACTTCGAATACCACCTCGTTGGGTATTGGAGTTCGGAAGGAAAATCCATGCCGCTTGGCAAACCTCTGCGGGAATTCGCGTGGAAGCCGCGATCAATTCCCCACGCGCGCATCGTAACATCGCCGTGCAAGACGCGCCGCGCGTCCTGTCTCAAGGTTGTTCAGGCCGTAAACGCCTTCAATGCGTTCACTTGCCGCTCGCTGTATCATAGCGCCGCGCGGGAGACGCGTCGGAGCCTGCCGGCAGGCAGGCAATGCCCGCCCAGGTGACGCCGTGCATCTCGTGGATTTGCGCCAATTGAATTCGCGCCAGCTCTCGCCGCTTCTGGACGAAGAGTCTCGCGTATGGCGCGAAGAGCTGCACTGGGACTACCGCGTCTCGATTGAGCTGATCAAGAAATTCCTCGAGTCGCATTCGCTGGCAGGTTTTGCAGCAATCGAGCAAAACTCCGCGACCGGCTATGGCTTTTATGTGATCGAGGAGCACAAAGGTCTTCTCGGGGACCTTTTCGTCTCGCCCGCCCATTCGCAAGTCGAAGTAGGTGAGTTGCTGCTCCGAGAGATCGTCGAAGCGCTGCGTGCCATTCCCTTTTTGCAAAGGATCGAAGCGCAGCTGATGCCCTTCGGCTCCAGGCTCGGCGACGCGCTTTCAGCACTTGGGTTTTCACTTTATCCGCGCCAATTTATGGTGAAGAACCTAACCGAAGCGGAGTCGAGCGGCCCTTCGTCAACACCCAGCTTCAAAATCGACGGCTGGGATGAGCGCTATCTCTCGCCCTGCGCGGACTTGATTCATCGCGCGTACGCAGAGCATGTCGATGGCGAGATTAACGACCAATACCGCAGCCGAGAAGGAGCGATGAAGTTTTTGAAGAATATCGTGCTGCTGCCGGGCTGCGGGCAATTTGAGCAGCGGGCGTCCTTCGTTCTCTACGAACCGATGACAGCGCGCCTTGCTGGCGTGGTGCTCACGTCGCTCGTTGCGAAGGGCGTAGGCCACACCACGCAGCTTTGCGTTTTGCCGGAGTACCGTGGGTTGGGCCTCGGCAAGCGCCTGATGCATGCTTCAATGGACGCGCTGCGGAGGATGCGCGCGTCGGAACTCTCGCTCACGGTGACGTCGAACAACGCAAACGCCGTCGAGCTCTACGACAATCTCGGCTTTCGCACGCTCAAAGGCTTTCTCGCGGGAGTTTGGAGCGCCGCCTAGTCGGCGCGATCACACTGCCCAGATCTGCGTCAGCACGCGCTGGAAATTTCCACCGAGCACTCCTTCAATGTCGCGGTCGCCGTAGCCTCGCCGGATGAGTCCGTCTGCAATGTCATAGAAGCGCTTCGGATGATTCAGGCGCTCGATGTCATCTTTTTCGCGGAAGGCGTAAGAGGATTTGTAGTTGGCATGAAGCGCCTTGCGCTCGGGGTCCGGCATCTTGTCGTAGCCATCCAGATCGATGTCGCTTCCCACGCCGACGTGCTCGATGCCTACTAGCTTCGCGACGTGCTCATAGTGATCGAGTGCGTTCTCGATCGTGGTCGGCTCGCTCGCAGTCACAAACATGCGCACGCCGGTGATGCCCATCACGCCGCCTTTCGCGGCCATCTTCCGGATCGCTTCGTCGGTTTTGCAGCGCACGTGCGGATTCAGCGCGCGGCAGTTCGCGTGCGTAATCAGGACCGGCTTTGTGGACACGTCGAAGGAATCGAGCGTGGTCTTGTCCCCGCTGTGAGAAACGTCAACCGCCATGCCGAGCTTGTTCATGCGCGCGACGATTGCCGCGCCGAAGTCGCTGATGCCGCCATCTACTCGATCGGTTGAGCCGCTGCCGATCATATTCTGCGAATTGTACGTAAGCTGAGAAATCCGCTGGCCAAGCGCATAAAAGAAATCAACGTCGTCGGGAGTCCGGAAGTGCTCCGAATCCTGCAGCCCTAGAATTATTCCCGCTCTTCTTGAAGCTTTCACCTGGGCCAGTTGTTCAGCCGAATCGATCCGCACGAAATAATCAGGATGCGCGGCGAGAAAACCGTCCCACAGCGCGAAAAAGCGCAGCGTGAGAAGGTAGGCTTCCGGACCGCCGATTCCCACGGCGATATGAAATACGTTGATGCCACAATCGCGGTACCGCGCGAAATCAGCGGCGGTGAAGCTCGCCGGTTGCGTCATCCAACCGGAAAATTTCGAAGGACTAAGCGCGAGCGGCGAGAGCATGTCGAACGTCGTCGTGCGGCCCACAAGTTCGATGGCGCGAGCTGAGTATTCCGTGCCCGCTCCTTGAAAGAGTGCATACCTCTTGCGGTTTATCATCGGCGCAGCCACCGCTGCCGCAGTCGCGGTTTTCAATAGTTCGCGTCTGGTGAGCATTTCAATTCCCTTTCGACCGCTCTGCGCTCGTACGGTCTTTTAGCAGACTTTTCAATTCGGCCATGAACTCGCGGACGTCCTTGAAGTCCATGTAGACGGAAGCGAAGCGCACGTAGGCAACTTTGTCGAGCTTCTTGAGTCGCGACATCAAGAGCTCGCCAATCTCCGTCGTTGTTCGTTCGCGCTGGGGAGCGTTGTGTACAATCTTTTCGGCTTCGTCAACGATCGCTTCGAGCTTGCTCGTCGGCACCGGCCGCTTTTCGCAAGCGCGTAGCAAACCTTGGAGCAGCTTCTGGCGATCGTAGCGCTCGCGGCGGCCATCTTTTTTCACCACCATGTATGGAATTTCGTCGAGCCTCTCGTAAGTGGTGAACCGGCGGCCACACTTCAGGCATTCCCGGCGCCGGCGGATCATTTCTCCGCCGCGCGCCTCGCGCGAATCGATCACCTTGTCTTCAGGATTCGAGCAGAACGGGCACTTCACCGCGTCTCTGCCCCGTGCTTTTTTTCATGTTCAGGGTGTTTACGAAGCGCAGTATCGGTCACGTGCTCGCCGTGTGCTTCGGCAGCGCGCTCAGCTCTCGCGAGCTGCTTCAGCTCGCCGAGCGACCAGCCTTCCCGGATCAACAGAGGAACACCCCCGACTGCAGAAGCCGCGAACGAAATAAGCCACAAAACGAGGGCGACAACAACCGCGCCGGCCTGATCGACTCCGAAGATTTGCGTGAACGCGTAGAACGTCGCGACCTGCGCTCCGCCGCCAACCCCCGGAAGTTGCAACGTGGAACCCACCAGCGTCACTGCCAGCAGCAGCATTGCTGCCGGGTAATTCATGTCCGAGAAAAAGTCGCCGAACGCGTGCACCGTCCACATGTAAATCAGCGCTACCAGCCCCCAGTGAAGCGCTGACAGCACCACGGCGCTGCCAAGATCAGACATCGTGCGGATCGCCTGCAGACCGTTGCTGAAACCGTCGATTACCGCAGCGACGGTCGCTCGCCAACCCTTGCCTTCGTGCCAGCGCGCGAGCCGATCGCTAAGTTTCCCTCCACCGTGTAGCCGGTAATAGACGAGAAAAGCCACCAGCCCGACGACCAGCGCCAGCAAAATCCATCCGCCATGCCGCGCCGTGCTGACCCAATCGGGGTCGGCCTCCGATTGCACGAGCTTGCCTGGAAAGACGAGAAGACAAAGAAGCAAAATGACAGCTGCAGAGCCGAAGTCGAAGAGCCGTTCGAGAACATAGATGCCGAACATGCTCGAGACAGGCAGTTTGCCCTTGCGCGCGATTAGCAAAGGACGGACAGGCTCGCCCGCACGTCCAAGGACGAACACGGCGGCAAAGCCCATCAAAGTTGCGCTATAAGTTCCCCAGAAAGATCCTTTTCCTATATGAGCCGAAAATCTGTTCCACCGAAAGGCGCGAATCGCATAGCAGACGTAAATCAGCAGCACGCAAAGCAAGAGCAGTGGCACATTGGCTTGGCGAATCGCCTGCACGAGGCTCGCGGCGCTGAAGCCCTTCGAATGAAGCGCCTTACGAGACCTCAAGGCGAGCGCCAGCAAAATCGCGAGCACCACTACGGCCAAAATTATTTTTCGGAGATTCCCCCGCATCTTTCGCGAGACTATCTGGCGGTCATAGCGGTGTCAAGAAACTCGCGCATTTGGGAGCGCGACTCTGTAATCCCAAATGTTAATTTTCTGAGACAACGGGCCGTTCGAGGACAATGCGGCCGCTTCCGCTGACCTCCAAATAAATTGGGCCGGACTTTCGCCCGGCCCGGTTGAGCTTGCGCACTGACCGAAATCAGCGAATCTGCAATTGCGTTTGAACTATCTCACCGCAAAGCCCACTGCATGGACGATCGGATCGTTGCCCGCCGTGAACTGCAAAAGGTAAGCGCCGCTCGGCAGGCCAGTGGTTTTGAGATTGAACATGTATCCGCCGCTCGGACCGAATCCATTATCGAAGCGGAAATCATTGTTCGGATTTGAATTGCCTGCATCGTTCGGCGCCGCAGAGAAGCCGCCCGAAACGACGAGCGTGGCGTGCAGCACCAGTGAAGGCGATGAGATATCTTTGCCATTCGCATCCGCCGCGTAGATCTTGATTGGGTATGCGGCGTTGCCATTCACTGCCCGTGTCGGGTCGTACAGGATCACGAAGCTGTACTGCACCTGCTGGTTGATGGGCGCCGAAGTGCTCGAGTTGAAGTTCGAATCGCCCATCAACTGAGCAGTGATCTGGTGATTGCCGACCGCGAGCGCCGCCGTCGAATAAGTTGCCTGGCCGCCGGCGACCGGGCCGCTGCCAAGCAGGTTTCCGCCATCGTAAAAATTCACGCTGCCCGTCGGATTGCCGGTGCTCATCGGAGTGCTATCCACGACAGTCGCAGTGAACGTCACGGACTGGTTAAGCATTGAGGGCGATACAGATGTGCTCACGGTCGTTGAAGTATTCGCTTTATTGATGGATTGATTCGCTCCGCCGGACGAATTCGAAAAATTGCCGTCGGAATTCGAGTACTGGACATCAACGTAGTGCGGCGAACCCGCAACGCTCAACGTGGCAATCGACCCGCTCGTTGCGGATGCAGAATTGCCGGAGCCCGAAAGCGCGACCGGCGATCCGAAGTTCGCGCCGTCAACGATGAACTGCACGCTACCGGTCGGAGTGGCGCCGGTCGCGGCGTTCGTCACCGTCGCGCTAAACGTCACCGACTGTCCGAAAACTGACGGATTCAGCGACGATTGCACGGAGGCGCTGGTCGCAGCCTTGTTGACCGTTTGACCGGCCGAAAGTGAACCGTTGCTGCCCGTGAAATTGCCGTCGCCGTTGGAATAAATCGCCTTCACTGCGTGCGGAGATCCGTTCACGCCGAGGCTCGATAGGCTCGTGGAGGCAGAGGCCGAGTTACCAGCGCCAGAAACTGCCATCGGTGAACCGAAGTTCGCGCCGTCCACCACGAATTGCACGCTGCCCGTCGGGGTCGCGCCAGTCGAAGAGTTCACCACCGTCGCGGTAAATGTCACCATCTGTCCGAATGTGCTTGGATTTACGGAAGACGCGACTCCCGCAGTTGTTGCCGCCGGAGTGATCTGCCCCGCGCCAGCCGCGCTCGTCGGAAGCGTGTAGTTTGTCGCCAGTGTTGCTCCATTGGCAGTGAAGTCGCCCGCGGAAAGCGACGCTGTCACGGTGTTCGCCGAAGAAACGTCCTTGGAATTGTAGCTGCCGCTTGTCTTTGTCACCGTGAAGCTATCTCCGCCGATGAGACCGGAGAGTGAGAAATTCGCCGCAGCGAGCGTAGCCGCAGTTGTCCCGTCGTAAGGCTTGGTCGGATTGCCTATGATCGATGCTGAGACCATCGCCGCAGAAATCGTCATCGTGGCTGGAGATGTCGAGCTTGCGTTCGAATAGTTTGGATTGGAGGCGGTAAAGCTGGCCGAGGCCGTATAACCAGCTGCATCTCGTGGTGTGCCTCCAAACGGGCTGCCGTTCTTCAGATACGTGATGGAAACTGCTCCATCACCCGAACCGAGAACCACTCCGCCGAGTCCCGTGATTTTCGCGGCCGCGGCATGCTGATTGCCGTCGAAATTGATCGTGCTCGCCGGAAAGCTGACGGTGACCACTGGCGTCGCGGAACCAATCACAAGCGTGGCAGACGTCGACGAGCTTGCGCTGACATAGTTCGGGTTCAGGGATGTAAACGTCGCAGAAGCTGTATAGGTCGCAGCATCGGTTGGAATCCCGGCGAATGCACCACCATTCTTCTGGTAAGTAATCGTTGTCGTGCCATCGCTGGGGCTGAGCACGGTTCCATTGACGCCGGTGACAGTCGCCGTCGCGGCGTGAGGATTGCCGTCATATACGATCGGGTTCGACGGGAAACTTACGGTGACCGTCGGCGTTGCCGCCGTAATGTTCTGCCCGCCGCTCAGCGTTCCCACGCTATTCGAGAAAATTCCAGTGCCGGTGAAATCAGCTTCCACGCTGTGGTTTCCGGCGTTAAGAGAAGAGCTGCTCATCGTCGCGCATGCGTCTGGGCTCGGATTGCACGGCGCCACTGAGACCGGCGAACCTGAACTTGCGCCGTCAATCTTGAATTGCACCGTGCCAGACGGGGCGTTGGTACCCGTGGCGGGAGCGATCTTCGCGGTGAACGTTACGCTTTGTCCGAACGTCGCCGGATTCAGCGATGAGCTCACCCCTGTGGTCGTCGGAATCGTGACTGGAACGAATGTCGCGGTCACCGTCTTCGTCGTACCGTTTAGGCCGGTTGCAAATGGGTTTGCTGGAGAGCTTGTGGAAAGGACGTAGTTCACGCCGTTAAACGAAAGCGTTCCCGGGAACGAATAATGAAATACCGACCCCTGCGCAGTGGCCACAAGGCTGCTACCGCTCGTCGGGCCGGGCGAAAGAAATGTCGTCGTTCCGCTGAACGGTGGTCCAGAAAAACTCGTCCCGCTCCACGCAACGGAGACCGCAACTCCGGCCGGTAACCCGCTCGTTTGGAAGGCGACGTTCGCAGCGCCAGTTCCATCCGTAAATGTATTTTGCGCCTGCAATCCTGAGCTCGAGCCCACCGCAGTCAAGAAAAACCTGATATTCAAGTCGTGCGCGTCCGGCGAGAAATCCGTGTTCACGAAATTTCCGTTTGCGTCCGCGACCTCGGTCATCACCGGGTGCGTATCAAAGTTCGGCGATTCCACGAGCGTCAGCGTTACGGTCTCGCCCGGCTGCCATCCTGTTCCGCTGATTGTTACAGTCGTGCCCGGAGCGTAATCATTCGCGTCCGTCTTCACCGTCGCAAAACCGTACAGTTCGTTTCCAGTTAGCGGTGCGCCCTTCGCGTCTGCTCCGCCGCTCACGAGCAAAACGCCATCCTCGCCCGTCCCGCTCGCGGACGCCTGGCTCCGCGCCACCGCGTTCGCGCCCGCTGATGCCATCGTGCCTTGCCACGGCGAATACATTTCCGCAGCGGCCACCGGCGTGCCCGCCGACGTTCCCCCGACAAATAGAACTTTATTGTTGTTCGGAAGCAGCACGGCTAATTGGCCCTGCCGCGCCGTCGTAAGACTTGGACCGGCTGCCATCGTGCCCGTTGAAGGATCGAAAATCTCTACAGAATTCAAATCAGTCGAGCCATTCGTTCCACCAGCGATCACAACCCGCCCGTCAATCGCAGTCGTCGCGGTGTGGGACATCCTCGCCATCAGAAGCTGCGGACCAGCCGCCGACCCACCCGTACTCGGATCGAAAATGTCTGTCGTCTGCAGTACCTGCGATCCGTTCCACCCGCCAAATATCATCACGCGCCCATCGTTTAGCATCGCCATCGCGTGCTTCGTCCGTGGCGAACTCATCGCGCCCGCTGGCGAAAACATCCCGGTGGCAGGATCAAAAATCTCAATCGTCATGCTGGGAAGCGAACCGCTGTCGCCTCCGGAAACCACCACGCGTCCGCCCGGCAAAAGTCCGGCGGCCGCACCTGCGCGCGCTTCTGTCATTCCGCTCGCAGCAGGCGACCACGAATTCGTTACAGGATCAAAGATCTCGGCCGAGAACAGTGGCATGCCATTTGTGCCCACGCCACCGGCAACCAGCACTCGCCCATCTTGCAGAGCAACCGCGATGTGTCGGCTGCG
>DASTCZ010000043.1:0-7615 GCA_035710585.1 Candidatus Acidiferrales bacterium
GCGGCAAATGGCTTGCCCCGACGATTCGGTGTCTAAATTGAGTTCATCGTTCATGAAATGGGCGTTCTCCAACGCATCGCGAGTTTTGCACGGAGCCGCAAAATCGCAAACGGAGAAACATCGTGCGGAGAAAAATCGCGGCTGAACTGCGCTTTCAAACCGGTCAAGGACCTTTCTGGGCATTATTCCTCCGTTCGGCAGCGCCATTTCCGGTGTAATATACCGTCCTAGGTAAGTGCCGCAACAGTTCAGTCGAGGTCAATGCATGGCGCCGAGTCGCAGGTTCCTCCTCTTTTTCCTCGTTTCAGTTTCGATCGCGGCATTCCTCGTGCGTGCTCAGGATCCGTCACCGTCACAAGACGCCGTACGCCTTCTTGAGCAAGCCCATCGAGTCAGCCTCCTCGAAAACGCCCCAAACTATGAACTCAACATTACGTTTCGCACGATGGACGCTTCGCAACCCTCGCAGGTCGGAACCATCCGAAGAGTGGTTATCCACGGCGTGGGCCGCCGAGACGAATTCGCTTTCGGCGATTTTCACGTAATCAACGTATGGACGAGCCGCGGCATCGCTTCCACGCGAAAGTTTGGCGGCAACATCCGTCCGCCGGAGCTTGACCTCGCCTTGCGATACACCCCGATGTATCTCGTCACGTTCGATAAAGAAGACACCGTCCACGAAATCGTGGACAGGCTAATCGAGGGCAAGCGCCGCCGCTGCATTGAGTTCGAGACAGTTGTTGGTCCGAAGCGCGATCAAAATGAGCTCTGTGTCGACCCGGACAACGGAACGCTGGTCACGGAAAAGCTCGGGCAGGACCTGATCGAAAATGGAGATTTCTTCACTTTCGCCGGAGCTTTTATTCCTGGGCGAGTCGTCTATTCATTCAAAGGCGAGCCGAAACTCGAAATGATTCAAACAATGGCAATCAGCACCGAATCTCCTGCCGAGGTGATGACGCCGCCGAAAGACGCACAGGATCATCCGTTCTGCAAAACTTCCCGCCGCGTTTTGATTGAGACGAGCCCGATGCCGCCCAAAGGCGCGGGCGCCGGCAATGTTGACGCCATTGTGCGAGGGGTTGTCGAGGCGGACGGCCGAATACATCGCGCCGTCATCGATCGCTCCGAACGGCCGGACCTGAACGCGGAAGCGCTCGACACCGTCGCGCAGTGGACGTTCACACCGGCCCTCTGCGATGGAAATCCGAATCCGACAATGATCAGCGTCGTTGTCCACTTTTTCGGCCGATGACGCCGCGGGAAGTCGTGACGCCGCAGGTCCCGCGCAATGGAGCGGGCTTTTTACCGTCTACTCGTACCGCAGCGCCACCATCGGATCCACTCGCATCGCGCGGCGAGCGGGTATCCAGCAGGCCAATAGCGCAACGAGGGACAGAACTCCGACCACGACAGCGAACGTCGCCGGATCGGTGGGGCTGATCCCCACGACGAGATCGCCGATCACACGCGTCCCCGCGACGGCTGCAGCCAACCCCAGCGCAATGCCGATTCCTACGAGCAGCAATCCTTGGCCGAGCACCAGCCGCGCGATGTGGCCGCGCTCGGCGCCAAGCGCCATGCGGATACCAATTTCTCGCACGCGCTGCGCCGCAGCGTAGGACACCACTCCATAAACTCCCACGACGGCGAGAACCATGCCCAGCACGCCTAATACGGTGGTGAGTTGAGCACCGAATTTGAAAATGAAGAATCCGTTTCCTCCCTGCAGCGATTGCTCCATCGATTGAACGTCCATCACCGGCAGACCGGGCGCGAGTTCCGCCATCACATGTTCCGCTGGAAGCGCCAGCTGCTCAGGTGGTACCGAGGTCTTCAGCTGAAACGCGCGGAACGGTGAGTATTGCTGCTCTACCGGCACGAAGAAAAACGGCATCGGGTCTTCGACGGGATTTCGGTATTTGCCATCTTTCGCGACTCCGACGACTTCGATAAACGGACCTGTCTGCGATTTGATGCTGAAGCGTTTTCCGAGCGGATCCTGATTCGGCCACAGTTTCTTCGCCATAGTTTCGTTCACGACGCCGACTAGAGGAGCCTTCTCGTCATCGGATTCTTTGAAGGACCGGCCACGAGCAAGCGGCATGCGCAGGACGTCGAAATAATTCGCCGACACGGCGTTGTATCCGATGGTGGGCGAGTGTTCGCCGGCCTGTAATGGCTTGCCTTCGACGTAGACTTGCTGCGATTCACCCACGTAACCCATGGGCACGGTCAGCGCCTGCACCACTGCGGTGACGCCGGGCAGCGCACGCAGTCGCTCGTCCGCAAGTTTGAAGAGTTCACGCCCGCGCGCTTCGGAGTAACCAGCTTCGTCGGCATTTGTACCAAGATTCAGGAGGTTCGCCGCGTCGAAGCCCAGATTCAGTTTTTGCGCGTTCATCAAGCTGCGCCCGAAGAGGCCGGCAACGATCAGCAGTAGAAGCGATCCGGCTACCTGAGCGACGACGAGAGAATTCCTCAAGATGTGCCTTCGCGAACCGGATGCGCCGCGGCCGCCTTCGCGCAAAACCTCATTGGCGCTCACCCGGGCTACGCGCATCGCCGGCAAGATACCTACGACGAATGCTGTCACGACAACGGCCGCGAGAGCATAGAGAATTACAGTGCCGTCCGGCCGGAAATTCAGCTTGATCGAGAGATCAGTCTGGAGCGGCAAGGAACTGACCACATCGCCGGCCCACCACGCCAGCACAATTCCAGCAGCTCCACCGAAAAGCGCCAGCAGCATACTTTCCGAAAGCCACTGACGGACCAATCGGCTGCGCGTGCCGCCGAGGGCCGCACGTACTGCCATCTCGCGGCGCCGTACTGTGGCGCGCACCAGAAGGACGTTTGCGATGTTGAAGCACGCCAGCAGCAACACGAGACCCGCGAGAGCCAGGAAAATCGCTGCGATGCTGGGGATCGGATTCTGCGGATCGGGCTCGGGCCGCGCGAGCCGCTCGGGAATCACATTGATCGCGATGCCTTGATCGGCAGCTGGATAGGACTGAGCAAGGCGATTCGCAATCAGATTTAAGGACGATTTGGCTTGCGCCCTGGAAACGCCCGAATGCAGACGCGCAAACCCGACGATGGTTCGTGCGCTGCGATCGGCCCAGTCTTTGTTCTTCTGGGGCTCATGCGCCGCAAAACTCAGCGGATAGTAGGCCTGGCAATCCACGATCGAATACACGCCTGTAAAGGATTTTTCGACGACGCCGACAATCGTGGCGTCCCTGCCGTTGATGCGCACTTGCTTGCCCACAACATCAGGATCACCGCCGAAGCGTTTTTGCCAGAACGAGTATCCAAGTACGACGATGGGATCGGCGCCTCGAGTTTTCCCTTCCGACGGCATGATCAGGCGGCCAGCCGCGGGTTTCACGCCGAGCACGGAGAAAAAATTGCCGCTCACCTCGCTCGCAGTGACTGTATCCGCACGATTATCCGCAGCGAGTCCCTTCAGCGTAAGTCGATAGCCGAATACGTCGGCGAAGGGCTGCGCCTGCTCAGTGAAATCGACTAGGTCCGGATAAGAGAATCCGTTGCCAAGAGGATTGTTTTTCTGATCGGAGGTAAGGACGACGATCTGAGATGGATTCGGCACCGGCAGTGGCCGCAGCAGCACTCCGTTGACGATGCTAAACATCGCCGTATTTGCCGCCATCCCCAGCGCGAGCGTGACGACCGCTACGGCCGTGAATCCCGGCGATTTCCGAAGCGCGCGAAAGCCGTAGCGGATGTCTTGAACAAACGAGTGCATTTAGGCAGCTCCTGACCTTCGTCTTAGAACATATACGGAAAAGGTCGGCGTTTGTTCCGTGTGCGGCGCCCTTGTTACCGGCCGCTGCGAATTCACCGGTACGCCGGTGTAGAATTCGCGCATGTCCTCACCCACTGAATCTCGGCCACAGCTGTCCATACGTCCAGCCGCTGAGGACGATGCCTCAGCGATGCGAGAAATTTTCGCGGAAGGTGTGCAGGACCATCTCATCCCCTACGAAGATCAGCCGCGCAGCAGGGAAGAGATCAAGTCGCAGATCACCGCAGCACAGGCAGCGGAAAAATATCCGATACTCGTCGCCGATTTGCGCGGCTGGGTGCTCGGCTGGGCTGCACTCGCGCAAGCGGATTCGCGCGCCAAGTTCGGCGATACTGCGGAAGTATTCGTGTACGTGCGGCGATCGTTCCGAAATTACGGCGTCGGGCAACAGCTCATGCGTGCTCTGCAGGAAGAAGCAAAACGCCTCAGCTACCGCAAACTCCTGGGCCACGTGCTCGCCGAGAACCGCGACAGCGCCAGACTCTGCGTTTCGTGCGGCTGGCGCGAGGTCGGAAAGCTGGTCGGCCACGATCCATCGTTCGGCGAGCGACGCGATGTCATCATCATGGAATTCAGCATTTCCTGATCCCTTGGCAGGCTCAGAAAAGTTCGGAGTTCTATGCCAAGGTTCTTGTCCCACAGCATGTGCGCCAAAAATAAAGGACGCTTACTTGTGAAAAACTGTCTCCGTTCTGTATGCATTCATGGCGTAGGGATTGCATTATTTTTTGCTGCGCCGCTGCGCGCGCAAACCGCGAACTCACTTCCCGAGGCGACTCGCGCCGAGATTGATCGCACCACCGGCGAAATAATGAAGGCCACAGGCGTGCCGAGTGCGGTGATCGCCATCGTGCGCGATAACAAGGTTGCCTACGAGCACGCCTATGGCGATGCGCGGCTCGATCCCCGGTTGGCCGCGAGCGCCGACATGCCCTATAGCGTCGGTTCAATCAGTAAACAATTCACTGCCACTGCGATCCTGATGTTGGCCGAGCAGGGCAAGCTTTCTCTTGACGACCCGGTTTCGAAGTTTCTGCCTGATTTGACCCGCGCGCGTGACGTAACGGTCCGCCAGATACTCTCACACACTTCCGGCTATCAGGATTACTGGCCGCAGGACTACGTGCCGCCATTCATGATCCATCCCATCACGGCGCAAGAAATCCTGGAGCGCTGGGCCCGCAAGCCGCTCGATTTCGATCCCGGCACGCAATACCAGTACAGCAACACGAATTTCGTCATCGCGGGCCTAATCATCGAAAAAGTCAGCGGCATGCCGTTCATGGATTTCTTGCGCGATCGAATCTTTGCGCCCCTGCAAATGAATGGCGTCGTGGATGTGAATCTCGGCACGCTAGGCGATTCCGCGCCCACTGGTTATTTGAGGTTCGCGCTCGGCCCTCCTCGCCCCGCGCCAAAAGAAGGCAAGGGTTGGCTGTATGCCGCGGGAGAGTTAGCGATGCCGGTGGCGGATCTCGAGAAGTGGGATATTGCCATGCTCGAGCGGCGAATACTTAAACCGGAGTCTTACCGTGCACAGCAAACGCTGGTCATGCTAAAAACCGGGCTGGCTACGAAATATGGGTTAGGAATCGGCGTGGACGAACTCGCCGGACACAAGGTGCTAGAGCACGGCGGTGAAGTTTCCGGCTTTTCAGCGGAAAACATGATCTTCCCGGATGATCGCAGCGCCGTGATCGTGTTTGTGAATCAGGACTCCACCGAAGCGCCACAGCGAATCGCGGGAACAATTGAACAGATCTTATTCCGCGAGAATGATGAACGGACCGCAGCGGAAACTGCCCGCGCCAGGAAAGCATTCGAGGATTTACAGAGCGGCACGCTTGATCGGCCGATGTTTACCGCCAACGCGCTTTCCTATCTCACCGCCCAAGCCCTGCAGGACTTCAAATCTAGCCTCGGGCCGCTTGGCTCGCTCAGTGCTTTCCGTCAGTCGTCGCGGCACGCGCGTGGCGGATTCATCGTTTGCACGTATTACGCGCGGCTCGGCGCGAAAATCGTTGTCGTCTCTACTAACGAAACCGTTGACGGAAAATTCGAGCAGTACGAGGTCTTACAAGAAAATGCCTGACGTCTCCGCAGGCGATATCCACTGGATGCGCGAAGCTCTTGCAGAGGCGCGGATAGCCGCCGAGCGAGAGGAAGTGCCCATCGGCGCAGTTGTCACGCTCGACGGCCGCGAAATCGCACGGGCGCACAATCGCACAATCATGGATTGCGACCCAACGGCGCATGCGGAAATGATTGCCTTACGCTCCGCAGCACACACTGTCGGAAATTATCGCCTCACACGGGCGGAGTTGTACGTGACCGTCGAGCCCTGCGCGATGTGCGCCGGCGCGATGGTGCAGGCCCGAATCGCAAGAGTCGTCTACGGCTGCGCCGAGCCGAAAGGTGGCGCAGCGGGCACGTGTTTCAATATTTTTGAGCATCCGATGATCAATCACCGTGTGACAGTGACCGGCGGAATACTCGCAGAGGAGTGCGCACAGGTGCTCCAGCAGTTCTTCGCTGCGAGGCGATGAGCTGAGACGCGGTCAGTGACCCATCACCGCAGCGCCGGATTTCGCGCGCTTCATCAAAAAAATCGCTGGCACGAGCACGAGAAACATGACGCCCAACCAAAAGAAGACAGTGTTGTACGCGACCATGCTCGATTGCCGCTGCACCATTCCGAACATCGCACCGTACGCCTGCTTTTTCGCACTGGCAGGATCTGCTCCGCCTTGGATAAAACGCTGCGTCATCGCGGAAAGCATCATGCGCGCCGTTGGGTTTTGCGGCGTCACGTTGGCTCCGAAGACCGCGGTGTCGCGCTGTGCCAGGCGCGTTTGCATCGTGCTTACCGCTGCGATTCCGACGCTGCCGCCGAGATTCCGGACCAGATTGAATAGACTGGTCGCATTGCCCATCGCTTCCTTCGGGATCGGATCCATGCTTGTCGTTGTCAGTGGAACGAACGTCAGTCCGAGAGACAACCCCATGAACAGCTGCGGCCAGAAGAAATCCCAGTAGCCTGCCGATAGATTCAATCGAGAGAGCGCAAGCAGCGTAATCGAAAGCGTGATGATTCCACCAAACAGAAACTTTCGCGCATCTCCGCGGGCGAGAACCATTCCGACGATCGGCATGGCGATGAACGAGCCCAGTCCTCTAGGCGCCATGGCGATTCCTGCCCGCAGCGCCGGGTAACCGAGCAGAGTTTGCAGCACCAGCGGAATCAGCACAGTACTGCCATAGAGGCCGACGCCCAGGATCGTCATCATGAAGACGCCAAGCGAATAGTTGCGTGCTCCAAAGACGCGCAGATTCACCACCGGGTCGCGCGCGCGTAGCTCATAGAAGATGAACGCTATCAACGCCCCGGCCGCGATAACCGTCGCCCACACGATCCACGTTGTGCCGAACCAATCCTTTTCCTGTCCCTTGTCCAATACAACTTGTAGCGCCGCGATTCCGACCGCGAGCATTCCGATTCCCCAGTAATCAATCCGCGAGGATGCTCGCCGAATGTAAGGCGGGTCGAAGACAAACATCGTCGTCATGATGATCGAAAGAATTCCGATGGGGACGTTGATGTAAAACACCCACCGCCAACTGTAGCTGTCAGTAAGCCATCCTCCCAGGACGGGTCCGAGCATCGGTGCGACGACGATGCCGAGCCCCCAGAACCCCATCGCCTTTCCGCGATCCTCGGGCGGAAAAGATTCGAGCAAAACTGCCTGCGAGATCGGCTGCAAGCCGCCGCCGCACGCTCCCTGAATC
>DASTCZ010000044.1:0-3704 GCA_035710585.1 Candidatus Acidiferrales bacterium
GGCGATTTTGTTTGGAGTTTTTCCAGCGATCTCGATCGCGCGCGGGGATTTGGAAAGCTCACTGAGGCAAGGCGGGCGAGGGGTGGCAGGCGCGTGGACGCGGATGCGGCGCGGATTGGTGATTGTGGAAGTGGCGCTGGCTTTCATTTTGCTTTTTGGGTCAGGACTGCTGATGCGGAGCCTGGCGCAACTGACCGACGTGAAGCCCGGCTTCGAGATGGGCGGACGAATCGTGTTTTCGGTGTCGCTGCCGGCAGCGCGGTACAAGGGTGCGCAACAACAGGTGGCGTTTTACAACGAAGCGCGGGAGAAAATCGCGACGCTACCGGGAATCGAGAGCGCTTCGATGACTTCGCTTGTGCCGCTCAACGGAGATAGTTCGCTGTGGACGATCGGGATCAACGGACAACAAAACAAGACCTCGTTGCCTTCGGCCGAGTATTACCTGGTTGACCCGGGCTATCTACGAGCGATGGGTATCCCGCTGCTGCAAGGGCGGGAATTTACTGAGCAGGACACGGCGAATTCGCAGCACGTGCTGATCATCAACGATTATTTTGCGCACACGCTTTTTCCTGGGCAGAACCCGATCGGGCAGCACGTGCAACTGGGCAGAAATTACGACGTGGTGCGCGAGATCGTGGGAGTCGTCGCGTCCGTGAAGCAGGAAGGGCTCGACGATCAGGACGGATACCAAGTGTACGAGCCGTTCGCTCAAATGCCGCGCGCGGGGATGACGTTTATCGTGAAGAGCGGCGCTCGCGATGCGATGAGCGCACTCCCTGCCGTTCGCAGCGCGCTAAAACAGATTGATCCGGAATTGCCGATCACGCATCCGGAGACGCTGGAACAGGAAATGGGCCAGTCGTTGGCGATGCCGAGATTCCGGACGGCGCTGCTGGGAATCTTTGCGGCGCTGGCGGTGATCCTCGCTCTGCTCGGGTTGTACGGAGTGATGTCGTACGCGGTTACGGAGCAAACGCAAGAGATCGGCGTGCGCGTGGCATTGGGCGCAGCGACACGGGACATTTATTCGTTCGTGCTCGGACGGGGACTAACGCTGGTGGGCCTGGGCATCTGCGCCGGCGTAGCGGGAGCGTTTGCAGCGACGAAGGTGTTGCAGAGCTTTCTTTTTGGCGTGACGGCGCATGACGCGTGGACGATCGCGGGAGTCACGGCGCTGTTTGCAATCGTCGCGACGGCCGCCTGCCTGGTGCCTGCGAGGCGCGCGGCGAAGGTCGATCCTTTGGTGGCTCTGCGTTACCAGTAAGTGGCGGAAGGGCGATGCGCGACTGGAAAAGATACGTCCGACAGAATTTGCCGGACCTTCACATGAGCCCGGCGCGCGAGCGGGAGATTGTCGAGGAACTCGCGCAACAGCTCGAGCAAGAATTTTCGCGCGCGATTGAGCGCGGAGAGTGTGCCGAGCGAGCCGAAGAGCGAGCGCGAGCCCAAATCGCGAATTGGCCGGCGCTGGCAAAAGAGATTCGCGAGGCAGAGCGGCCCGTTTCCGCAATTTTATCGGCGCGAACACCTAAGGCTTTGCAGAACGTGTTGAACGAGGGTCATTTGCGCTCGACACGCGGAGGGAACATGTTCAGCGATTTTCTGCAAGATGCGCGGCTGGCGCTGCGGATGTTCGCGAAGAAACCTGCGTTTACTGCCGTCATCGTACTCACGCTGGCGCTGGGCATCGGAGCGAACACGGTGATGTTCAGCCTGGTCGATTCAGTGTTGCTGCGGCCTCTGCCTTATGCCGAACCGGATCGGCTGATGGCGATGTGGCAAGGGGGCATGCCAAAAGGCGCATTCTTTGCGCTTCAGGAAAAAACCGCCAAGACCTGGATCGAAGGCTACTCGCGCGACGCCGGATACAACATTGCCGGAGCGGACGAGCCGATGCACGTGATCGGCGGTCACGTCACGCCGGGATTGTTTCCGCTGCTCGGAGTGAACGCTGAGATCGGGCGAATATTTCGTCCCGACGACGTGCGAAACGCAGAGCACAGCAGCGTGGTGATCCTGAGCCACGCGCTGAATGAGAAGCTCTTTGGCGCGGGCGCGAATCCTCTGGGACGCACGCTGACAATCGAAGAAAATCAGTTTCAGATCGTCGGAGTGATGCCGGCGGGGTTCCACTTCCCGACTGCGGAGACGCAATTCTGGCTGCCGATTCACCTGAGTCCCAATAAACAAGATCTCTGGGGCGCGTTTGCTTACGTGCCCGTTGGACGGCTGAAGCCCGGCGTGACGCTCTCCGAGGCGCGTGCCGAATATCACGGACTCGTGCCGCAAATCGTGAGGCTTTTCCCGTGGCCTATGCCCGCGCACTATGCGGAATGGACCGACGTGCAGCCAATGCAGAGCGCTCTCGTCGGTGAAGTGCGTTCGAAGCTCCTGCTTCTTTTCGGCGCCGTCGGCCTCGTGCTCGCAATTGCGTGCGTGAACGTGTCAAACCTGTTGCTCACCCGTGCGGCTTCCCGTCAGAAGGAAATTGCCCTGCGGGCGGCAATCGGCGCGAGCCGCGCGAGGCTGATGCGGCAACTGATCACGGAATCGCTTCTCATCGCGGCTCTCGGCGGAGCGTTGGGATTCGCGCTTGCAGCCGCAGGCTTTAGTGCGTTGCGCGGCGTGCTTCCAGCTGATACTCCGCGGCTCGCCGAAGCTTCGATCAACTATCGCGTGATGTTGTTTACGGCAACGATTGCGGTTGTGACCGGACTCGCTTTCGGCATCGCGCCGGCGCTGCGGATTTCCAGCAAGAGCTTCGAATCAGCGATGCGAGGATCGGGATCCGGTGCGGGGGTCAGCCAGAGCCGAAGAAGGATTTCCCGGGCACTCGTCGTCGCGGAATCGGCGCTGATGGCGGTGTTGCTGGTTGGCGCGGGCTTGACGCTCAAAAGCCTCTGGCAGCTCACGCATCTCGATACCGGCATGCACGCCGATCACATCGTTACCGCCCTTATCACTCCGACGGTTGCGTCGTGCTCGCAAGGCGATCAATGCATCACCCTGTTTCGCGAGTTGAAGGCACGCGCCGGCGCTCTGCCAGATGTTGAGTCCGCGGCGGAAGCGGATAACATTCCCTTCAACGGAGTTTTTTTCGGCGCACTCGCCGTGGAGGACCGCCCCGAGTATTCAGCGTCATCACCACTTTCGACCTATGAGTTCACCGTCAGCCCCGGACTGATCGGGACGCTGGGCATTGCGTTGCTCGAGGGGCGGGATTTTACTGACGCAGACCGAAGCGGAGCGCCCGGAGTGGTGATGGTGAGCCGCAGCCTTGCAGAAAAGTTGTGGCCGGGGCGAAGCCCAATCGGGCGGCGAATCAAGCCTTCATGGATGAAGGATTGGCGCGAAGTCGTCGGGGTTGTCGCAGATGTCCGCGAATATGCCGTCTATCCCGATGGCACGTCGGGCCGGGTCTTTGGCGACGTGTATTTTCCGGCAGCGCAAGGGGTCATTGGACCTTTGAGCGAAGTACGGCTCGTCACACGCACGCGCGACAACCCCGCGAATTTCACCGCGAACCTGCGAGCGTTGCTGGCCAACCTGAGAAGCGGCGTGGCCGTCAGCGAGGTGCGAACAATGGAGGATGTGATGGCGCAATCGGTATCGGCGCCGCGCGCAACGACTTCGCTCTTTGCAATTTTCGCAGTGCTAGCGCTGCTCTTGGGGCTGATCGGAATCTACAGCGTGGTATC
>DASTCZ010000045.1:0-18099 GCA_035710585.1 Candidatus Acidiferrales bacterium
TCTTTCGCAGACCGTCGGCCCGCGCCTATGGCGCATCGCGAAGGCAAATTCGCTGCACACGCTCGGTGATTACCTGGAGCTGCGCTTCAACCGCGCCGTGCGGGGCATCATCGCGGTCGTTCTTTGGTTCGGCACGCTCGCGATTCTCGCGGGGCAAATCATCGCCATCGCGTGGATTCTTAACGTGGTCATCGGCCTGCCGAAATGGGCGGGCTGCCTGGCCGGCGGAAGCGTCGCGATTCTCTACTGCGTCGCCGGAGGGCTCGCGTCTACGGCCATCGTCAATATTCTGGAACTTGCCGTCACGATGTCGGGCCTTATTTTGGCCGCGATCTTCGCGGTGAATCACGCCGGCGGCATCTCCGCGCTTTTTTCCGCAGCCGCGGCACAGACCCAATCGCTGAAGCCCGGCTACACTTCGATCACCGGCGCAGGCGCGAAACAAATCCTCGCCTACGTTGCCATTCTTGTGCCGTCGTTCATTTGCTCGCCGGGATTGGTGCAGAAGCTCTACGGCGCACGCGATGAACGCGCCGTGCGCATCGGAGTCGCGCTGAATTCCGCCGGCCAGCTTGTGTTCGCCTTTGTGCCCGCCCTCTTCGGGATGATCGCGGTCGTCGCGCTCCCCGCGCTCACGAACCCCGAGCTTGCATTGCCTTCGGTGATGACGCATGCCGTTCCCCGCTGGATCGGCCTTTGGGCGCTGGCCGCCGTTTTTTCCGCCGAGCTCAGCGCGACCGACGCAATTCTCTTCATGCTCTCGAGTTCCCTTTCGATCGATCTCTACAAAACTTTCTTGAACCCCTCAGCGACACAACAGAAGCTCCTCCGCGTCGGCCGAATTGCGACCGTCGCCGCAGGCGCCGCCGGAATCGGGCTGGCCGTCGCTCTTCCTTCGGTGATTTCGGCGGTCACGATTTTCTACGGGCTGCTCGCCGTCGGCCTTTTCGTGCCGCTGATTTTCGGCCTGTACTGGAAGCGGATGACAACCGTCGCGGCGCTCGTTTCAATCGCTGGAGCGATTGCGGCCGATTTGGCTGCCTTCACCTTCACTCGCGGCAGCGGAATCGGGTTGCTCTCGCCGCACGCATTCGGCATTCTGGTGGCGCTGGCGCTGGCGTCCGCCATGAGCATATTCGGCCCGCAACAGCGCTCCGCGGAAGTTCTGCCGGACAGCCGCGCCGCGTCGAGAACTGGCGGAGCGTCGCGTTGAGCAAATATGGGAGTTCCCTGAATCCGATGAATCGCCGAGAATTCAACAAGACCCTGCTCGCCACGGCCGGCGGCTCGCTTATGGCTGGTATGAAAAACACCGATATCGATTCGCGCATCGCAGACGACACCGCCGACGCTGGCGGTCTCACCGACGTTCAAGGCATCAAGGTCGGCCACTGGACGGAAACGCGCCGACCCACCGGGTGCACCGTGATCCTGTGCGAAAAAGGCGCGGTCGCCGGAGTGGACGTCCGCGGCGGCGCGCCAGGCACGCGCGAGACTGATCTGCTGAATCCCATCAACCTCGTGCAGCAAATCTATGGGCTCGCGCTTTCCGGCGGCAGCGCCTTTGGACTCGACACCGCCAGCGGCGTGATGCGTTACCTCGATGAGCACGGCATCGGCTATCCCGCCGGCAGTGCCATCGTTCCGATCGTTCCTGCTGCAATCTTGATCGATCTCCAGATTGGTGATTCGAAGATTCGACCGAACGCCGATTCGGGTTACGCCGCGGCGAAGGCCGCCACTTCCGGAAAAATCGCTGAAGGAAATGTCGGCGCGGGTGCAGGAGCGACAGTCGGAAAGTATTTCTTCGGACCGGATTCACGCCCGATGAAGGGTGGCCTTGGCACGGCCAGCATTCGCGTCCCCAATTCTGAAATCGTTGTGGCTGCAATCGTGGCCGTCAACGCCGTCGGTGATGTGCGCGATCCTCGAACTGGCGCGATAGTTGCGGGAGCGCGCTCGGTGGACGGCAAAGGTTTCCGCGACACGATGGCGCAGATTCGCGCCGGATATCGCGTCGCGCTGCCTGCCGATCGAGCGATGAATTCCACGATCGGTGTGGTGGCCACAAATGCGACGCTAACGAAAGTGCAAGCGGCGAAAATCGCGCAAATGGCGCATGACGGTTACGCGCGCAGCATCAATCCTGTTCACACGATGTATGACGGAGACACGATCTTCGCGCTCAGTACGGGAACAAATCCCGCAATCGGCGACACCACAGCGATTGGCGCGCTCGCGGCAGAAGTGATGGCGCAAGCTGTCGTCCGCGCGGTGAAACAAGCGACCAGCATTCCCGGCTATCCCGCGTACCGCGACATCCATTCGTAACTGACTCCGGCCGTTTTTTCGGATTTCGCCGCACGCGAGATCAATTCGCACCCGCATACAGCAACCCCTGTAGATCTGTGCAAATTCGGCGCTTAACACCACAACTGTCCCTGAGGACAGTAGGAATTTTCTCTCGCGACGCTAAGATGGGTCGAGTGTCGGGAGAGTAGATGTTGATCCTCAAAAACTCGGCAATACTCCGCCGGAATCTTCGCATCGGCGGCGAAATCCTGTTCGCGTGCTTTCTGGTCGCACTTGCCGGCCGCGCGCTGCAGCACACGGGGATCGTCACGGACGTCGCCATCGTCTCCGGCCTGCAAACGATCGGCGCGTTTCTGAATTTCACGTTCGCGGCTAACGCCATCGTGCGCTATCGCGGCTCGCGCGATCGCGTCGCGCTCATTCTCGCGATCGGGCTCGTCGTTGTCGGCATCGCCGGGCTTGGCGGAGCGATCGAACTTTTCCGCGACGCCTCGCAGCATCCGCGCCTGTTTCACGTGCCTGTGCTGATGCTCATCGCGCCGACGGTGTTCGCGCTTACGCTGCTCGTCGCGCCGGAAGCCAGCCGCCGCCTGACCACCATCAGCGAAAGCGATCGCGAGATTCTTTCCGTCCTGACCATCGTCGCCGCCACGAGCTTCGTCACATTTTTTGCTTACGCCATTCTCGTTTCTTCGCCGCGCACCTATGCGAACGCGATCTTCCCGCGTCCCTGGGACCTGTTGCCCGCTGGACTGTTTCTCGCGGCCACTGTTGTTTACTACCGCCGCGCTGAACGCACGGCATCCGCGCTCGATTCTGCGCTGCATTGGGCCGCAGGACTCAACGTGGCGTCGCACTTACTGGCTTCGCAAAGCGTTAATCCGCTCGATGTCGCCGGAGCCGCGGCGCAGTTCGTCGAGTTCGCAAGCTTCGCGCTGCTGTTGGGCGCAACACTGGTGGACAACGCGCGCCTTTTCGAGCGCGTCCGCCAGCTTGCAATCAGCGATAGCCTCACCGGCCTGGCGAATTACCGCCGGCTGGCCGAGGTGCTGCAGACGGAAATCGAACGTTCCGACCGCACGGGCCGGCCGTTTTCGCTGCTCTTGATGGATCTCGATAAATTGAAAGCGATCAACGACCGCTACGGCCACGTGACCGGAAGCCGCGCCATCAGCCGCGTGGGCGCGATCCTGCGCGCTCATTCGCGCTCTATCGACACCGCCGCCCGATACGGAGGCGACGAATTTGCACTGGTCCTGCCGGAAACGGATGTTGCCGCGGCCTCGCGCGTAGGACAGCGCATCCGCCAATTCCTTGCCGTGGAAAAGGAATCGCCGCGGCTCAGCGTGAGCATCGGCGTCGCCACGTTTCCCGCCGATGGCGCATCTGTCGAACATCTGCTCGCTGCCGCCGATCGCGAACTCTATCGCCTGAAAAACGAATCGAAGGCGCGCGCGGCGACAGTCTCCATTGCCTCCACCGGAAAACTCTTCGCCGATTGAATCTGCAGTCTCGATTCTCGAGGAAAACGCGGCGAAGTAACTACTCTTCGCGCAGAGCGGTAACCGGATCCAACCGCGATGCGCGGAACGCTGGCAAATAACTCGCGAGTCCCGCAATCGCCGCGAGCGCGATGATTGCAATCGCCAGCGTCGCCGGGTCGTAGGATTTCAATCCATACAGCAACGACTTCGCGGTCTGCGAGCCCGCGAGCGCCAGCGCGAGCCCCGCGATTACGCCAAGACTCAACAGCAGACCCGCCTCGCGTATGACCATTCCGGCGATATCTCCCCGCCCCGCGCCGAGAGCCATGCGGATGCCGATTTCGTTCGTGCGCCTCGCGACGGTGTAGGAGATCACTCCGTAGAGGCCGATCATCGCCAGCACTCCGGCGAGCAGTCCGAAAAATCCCGAGAGAGTTGCCATCAGCGTTTCCTGAAGCAGGGTGCTTTGCACTTCATCGTCGTACACCTGGAATTGCATGACGATCTGCGGATTTTGCCGCGCGACGACTTCTTTCACCGCATTTGCGATGGCCGCGGGCCCGCCGGCTCCACGAATCACGAGCGATTCGCCCGTGCCTGCGTCCTCCGCCTGCGATCGCGCCAAATACATCAGCGGAAGAATGTCTTCGCGCAGCTCGCCGTATTTCGTGTTTTCGACCAATCCGACGATTTCATAGGTGTACTGCGGCTCACCGACGTAGGTCTTGATTTTCACCAGCTTGCCGACGGGATTTTCGCCATTCAGCAATTTTTTCGCGAACATTTCGTTGACGATGGCGACTTTTTGCGATTGCTGCGTGTCCATGGCTCCGAAATCACGGCCCGCCAGCATGGGAGTGCGCAGCGTCTTGAAGAAGTCCGGGCCCACCCGGTTCATCCAGGTCAATCCCAATGCTTTCGATTCGCCGCTGCCCGGAAGAATTTCTTCGTTCCACGTGCCGCTGATCAGCGGCACGATGCTGGCATCCGACGCGGCTTCCACTCCTGGTATTTGCTCGATCGCGCGCCGCAGGTCTTCATGGAATTGCGCGCGGCGCCCTTTGGGCACATCAAAGCGCCCGAATCCGAGATTCGCCACCAGGATTCCTTTCCGTTGGAATCCCGGATCGAGCGTGCTTAAATTTCGCAGGCTTCGGACAAAAAGCAGCGCGCCGACCAGCAGCACAAGCGAGAGCGCCATTTGGGAAACCACCAGGCCGCGCCGCAGCCCGAATCGCTCGCGCCCCGCTGTCAATCCTCTGCCTGATGCCTTCAGCACCGCGCCGGGTGCCACGCGGGTCGCGCGAAATGCCGGTGCCAATCCGAATAAGACGCACGTCAGCGCCGTGAGTCCCAGCGTAAACCCCACAACGCGCCAGTCAATGCCGAGATTTACGAAGAGCGGATTACCCTCCGTGCTGAGCAGCGCGACAAGCGAACGGCTGAGAACGCGCGCAAGTAGCAATCCGAGGACGGCGCCGAGGGCCGCGATGAGGAGACTCTCCGAGAGCAATTGCGCGATCAATCTCGAACGTGAAGCGCCAATCGCCAACCGCACCGCCATTTCTTTTTCGCGCGCGCTAGCACGCGCCAGCAACAAATTCGCCAGATTCGCGCAGGCGATGAGCAGTACGACTGCGGCGATCCCCAGCAGCATCCAAAGCGGCGTCGAATATTGCCTTCTCAGCGAGGAAAATCCCGTGTTCGCGGGAAAGGCTCCCAGCCTGTACGCGAGGTAGTGCTTCACCGCTTCCTGATCGTACACGTCTGGAACTGTTGCGCTAAATACGGCCGTGGACATTGCCTGCATCTGAGCGTTTGCTTGCGCCAGCGAGACGCCCGGTTTTAGCCGCCCCATCGACGAAAGCCACCAGTGATGGCGCTTTGAAATGTGGGAGCCTTCTCCGCGAATAAACGCTTCGGTGCAGATGGGCAGCGCGAAATCATAACTTCGCCCGACTTCGACGCCGGTAAACTCAGCGGGCGTGACGCCCATAACTGGAATCAGCTTGCCTGCCACCGGAAGCGTCCGGCCGATAACATTCGCGTCGCCGCCGAATTCCCGTTGCCAAAATGCGTAACTGAGCACCGCGCCCGCAGGGCCGCAGCCCGGACGATCATCTTCGGGGGTAAATACACGCCCGAGCATCGGCTGCACATTGAGTACCTGGAAGAACCCGCCGCTTACCCAGATCGATTGCGCCTGGCGGATCTCTCCAGTACGCGAAATGTTCTGCGGATCGGGCGCCCAGGCGAGAATTCCGGAAAATACCTGCTGGTGATCGCGAATTTGCTCCCAAACTGGGTTGGAGAGCTGCGAATAGCGCGTGCTGAAATTGCCCATGGCCCAGCTCTGGTCCGCGATGCGCACGATCGCGAGCTGTTCCGGATGGTCTACCGGTATGGTGCGCATCCGCACCGCGTCGATCAGCTCGAAAATCGCGGCGTTTGCGCCAATGCCCAGCGCTAGCGAGAGCACCGCGATGGAAGTGAATCCGGGATTGAGCCGCAGGACGCGCAGCCCGTAGCGAACGTCCTGAAACAGCGATTGAAATCGCGAGGATTGCGCCGCCATCGGGACTCTCCACGGCGCGGAAGAAGACTGACGGCTGGGACACCGCGCCCTTAGCTGTTAAGACGGTGGGTTTCGCGAATGGTCACGCGAACTTGGCGCCGCGGAGTGTCCTCATTCCTCGCGCAGCGCGGTGACAGGATCGAGATGCGAAGCGCGAAGCGCCGGGATGTAGCTGGCCACGAAAGCAATCGCCGCGAGCGCCGCCACCGAAAGCACGAGCGTGACGGGATCGTAGGGAGTGATGCCATACAACATGGCCTTCGCTTGCTGCGCGCCGGCCAGCGCCAGGGCCGCCCCCACGACGATGCCTAATCCGACGACCCACCCAGCTTCGCGCAACACGATGCGCATGATCGCGCCCTGGCTCGCACCCAGCGCCATGCGGATGCCGAATTCGCCGCCGCGCCGCGCGACCATGTAGGAAATCACGCCGTACACTCCGACGGTGGCGAGCAGTGCCGCGAGTGCTCCGAAGAATCCAGAGAGCATCGCCATCAAGCGGTCGCCGAGCAGAGATTGCTGCACCATCGTCCGCAAAACTGAAAACTCGATGTCGGGATTGAAGCCGCGCAGCGTGCCGGTAATCGCGGGCGTGATTTCGTCGAGCGGAATCGAGGACCGCACCATGATGCTCGCGTCGCTATCTTGTTTCGGGTCCTGCGTCATTGCGAGAAAGACGAGCGGCGGCGGCTCCGTGTGCATGTCGTCGTATTTCGTGTCGGCGACGAGACCGATGATTTCGAGACTGACGTTGTCCTTCACGCTCATTTTTTGCAGCGAGAAATGATTGCCAATCGGATTTTTGCCCCAGAAGAATTTCGAGGCAAATTTCTGATTCACAATCGCGGCCATGGGAGAGCCGACCACGTCGTGCTCGTTGAAATCGCGGCCGGCGATCAATGCGATGTTCATCGTGCGGAAATAATCTGTGCTCACTTCGTTGATGTTCGTTTCGCCGGGGCTGTCGGTCGAGAGCGGGTCGTAGAGTACGTTCTGGTTCCAACTGCTGCCGGTAATGGGCACGATGGAATTGCTCGCGGCAGCCACGACACCCGGAATGCTGCGGACGCGGCGCAGCAGATCGAGCTGAAATGCAACGCGCTGCGGCGGGGCGATGTTGGCTCGCGTGTAGTCCACGTCTGCTAGAACAACTCTGTCTTGCGTGAACCCGGCGTTGACCGTCATCACCCGTCCGAGGCTGCGTGCGAAAAGAATCGCACCGGTGACCAGCACCAGGGAGAGCGCGACCTGCGCTAGCACCAGCGCGCGGCGCAGGCTGAAGCGTTCGCGGCCCGCTGTGTTTCCGCGGCCCGCCGCCTTCAGGGTGCTGCCCGGCGAAGCATTGGTGGCGCGCAAGGCCGGAGCAAGCCCGAACAGCACGCACGTCGTGATCGCCAGGCCCGCGGTAAACGCGAACATCCGCCAATCGAGCGGAAGATCCACGAAGAGCGGCCTCTTCTGCGTGCTGAGAAACGACACAAGAAACGCGCTCAGCCACTCCGCGAGCAGAATTCCGAATGCCGCGCCGACTACCGAAAGCAGCAGGCTTTCCGCAATCAATTGCTGCACAAGCCTGCCGCGCGACGCGCCGATCGCCATCCGCACGGCCATTTCCTTTTGCCGCGCGCTAGCTCGCGCGAGCAGCAGGTTCGTCAAATTTCCGCACGCGATCAGCAGCACCAGTCCCGCCAGCGACAGCAGCAGCGTCAACGGATCCTGATAGTTCTGACGCAAATCGGAATTCCCCGTGGCGCCAGGAAACGCACCGAGCTTATAGCCGAGATAGTGCTCGATATCTTTCGGGCTGCCCTCGAAATCCTGCGGAAGCGTCTCGCGAAAGACCTGCGGCGAAATCGTGCGCAGCTGAGCGGAGGCGCGCTCGGCCGTCCATCCGGGCTTCAGCCGGCCGACGAGCGTCAGCCACCAAGTGTCGCGGCTCGTGAGGATGGTGCCTGGCCCGTTCGACGGCGGAATCACCAGAGGCTCGGCGCAAAGTGGAAGCGCGAGTTGATAGGTGTGGCCCACTTCGACGCCGTAAAAAGTTGCGGGGGTCACCCCAATGATCGGAAACGCGCGATGGCTTACGTGAATTTCCTTACCGATTATGTTCGGATCTCCGCCGAAGTGCTGCTGCCAAAACGAATAGCTGATCACCGCCCCGGCATTCGAGCATCCCGGTGTGTCGTCCGCCGACGAAAACACGCGGCCCATCGCCGGCGGCACGGCGAGCACGTTGAAAAAATCTCCGCTCACCCAGATGCCCTGCGCGTTTTGCACTTGCCCGGATTCGGCGATGTTGAATGGCCACGGCGCCCACGCCAGCATTCCGGAAAACGCCTGCTGATTCGCGCGAATCTGTTCCCACTGCGGATAGGTCATCGCGGGATAGCGCGTGATGAAGCTGCCCGTGCGGCCATGCGGCTGATCGATTTTTACCTGCAGCAACTCTTCGGGGTGCGAGACGGGCAAAGTGCGCATGCGCACCGCGTCGAGGAGCTGAAAAATCGCTGTATTCGCGCCGATGCCCAGCGCAAGCGAGAGAACCGCCGCGATCGCAAAACCGGGATTCAGCCGCAGCTGCCGGAGTCCGTAGCGCACGTCTTGCCAGGTGGTTTCAAAAAATCCGAGGCTGTTCATTTGCCGAATCTCCTCTCGCACCAATGCTGCATTTCCCAATTTGCGCTGCGCCGCGAAACGCGCCTCGCGCTCCGCAAGCCCGCGCGCGATGTTTTTGTCCGTTTCGGCTTCGAGGTAGGCGTCAAGCTCGCGCCGGCGCTCGTCGTCCCACGCGTCGCGCTTCCAAAATCGCCTCACCCGGCGGTAAATTTCCCACGCCATCTCATCACTCCGCAGCGGGCCTCAGGATGCGCCCGATTGCCCGCACGATCTCTTCCCAGCGTCCCGTTTGTGCCGCGAGTTGTTTGCGCCCTTTCGGCGTGAGGCGGTAATAGCGCGCCTTGCGGTTGTTTTCGGAGGTGCCCCAAAAACCCGCGATCCAGCCGCGGTCTTCCAGCCGGTGCAGAGCGGGATAAAGCGAGCCGTGCTCCACCTGCAGCACGTCATCTGAGCGCCGCTCGATGGCGTACGCAATCGTGTGACCGTGCGAAGGCCCGAGCGCCAGCGTTTGCAGTATCAGCAGATCGAGCGTTCCCTGAAGCAGTTCGCCGTCCATCGGCGCGTTTCCCTTTTTCGGCATCCGTGTTCCCCTCTTCGCCAGCGATTCCCTGCCGCCCCGACCCTCAGCTCCATATGATAATCGACTGAAGAGCGCCTTTACATCGGGCCAACAGAAGATAAGACGCGCCAAATCGCATTTAGTCACGCGGCAATTCTGAGATTTATCAGGGACCGTGGTTCAGCAGATTTTCGAGGGGAAACCGTACCCTCAGCCGTCGAGGCGAGCGCCCTGGACTGGGAGCCGCTTGAGCAGCCGAAAACCTCACAATATATGGAGAAGGGCTTTCGCAGCGCCGTTCAATGTTCCGTCGCGGCGGTAAACCAGATACAGCTTCCGCGGAATATTCAACTGACGGATCCTCACCTCTGCCAGCCGCCCGGTCTCGACCTCGTGCCGCACGCACATTCGAGGCACGATCGCCACGCCCATGCCCATTTCCACAAAGCGCTTGATGCTTTCGATCGTCGGCAATTCTACCTGACGGTTCAGCGGGACCTTGTGCTTTTCAAACAAGTGGATCACGCGCGAGCGGAATTGCGAATCCACGATGTGCGCAACGAAGATTTCGTCGCGCAATTCTACAATATTCACAACGCGCCGTTTTGCGAGGCGGTGGCGTGGGTTCGTCACGAATGTGAGCCGGTCGCTAAAAAACGGCACGGCCATCAGCCGCGCCTCCTTCGGATCGTAGGAGACCACGCCCATGTCCAGCTTGTAATTGAGCAGCGCCGCGGGGATGTCGCGCGAAAATACACGCAGCACGCTGATTTTGATCTGCGGATACTCCTCGCGGTACCTCGCGAACGCGGGCAGCAGCGCATGAATCGAACTCTCGTTCACTCCGAGCGACAAAGTTCCGCGCTGTAGTTCCCGCAATTCCTCGAGGCCGCGTTGCGCCTCGCGCCGCAGATTGAGCATCCGCTCGGCATACTCGAGGAGCAATTCTCCGGCGTCCGTCAGCCGGCCTGCGCGCGATCCGCGCACGAAGAGCGGCCCGCCCACCCACTCTTCGAGCTTGCGCACGGCCATGCTGACGGCTGGCTGTGTGCGGTAAAGCTTCGCCGCCGCGCGCGAAAAGCTCTTTTCCGTCGCAACCGTCCAAAACACCTGCAACTCGTTCAGATCCATCGAAGCCATCCTAAAGTCTTCGCTAAAAACCCGATTCAATCGAATCGCTGGGAAGTGGTTATAAACAATTCTTATTGAATCTACAAGAATTATAAATTGGACTAACCACCATTAAGAGCGTGTACTTAATCGGGGGTTATATGTCTTCGGATCGTGTGTACATCTTCGATACGACGCTGCGGGACGGTGAGCAGTCTCCAGGATTCTCGATGAACGTCGCGGAGAAGCTGCGTATGGCGCGGCAGCTGGAATCGCTCGGCGTGGACATCATCGAAGCGGGATTTCCGATCGCGTCGCCCGGAGATTTTGCGGGAGTACGCGCCGTGGCGAATGAAATCCGGCGCTGCCGTGTGGCGGCGCTGGCGCGCGCGTGTCATAAGGACGTGGATGCGGCGCTTGATTCCATCGCCGGAGCCGCGCATCCGCGCGTGCATATTTTTCTAGCGACTTCCGATCTTCACCTGCAATACAAGTTGCGCATCAGCCGCGAAGACGCGCTCGAGGCGATCGCGCAATCAGTGATTTATGCGCGGAACCGCTGCGCCGAGGTGGAATTTTCCGCGGAAGATGCGAGCCGCAGCGACCTCGATTTCCTTTGCCGGGCGATGCGCACGGCTGCGGAAGCGGGCGCAGCAATTCTGAATTTGCCGGACACCGTCGGCTTCAGCATTCCGCAGGAATATGCCGCGATGTTCACTCGTATCCGCGAACATCTTTCCGATTTTCCGGATCTGATTTTTAGCGCGCACTGCCACAACGACTTGGGTCTCGCAGTCGCGAATTCGCTCGCTGCAATTTCGGCCGGCGCGCGGCAGATCGAATGCACGATCAACGGCATCGGCGAGCGCGCGGGCAATGCTTCGCTCGAAGAACTCGTCGTCGCGCTCAACGTCCGGCAGGCGCACTTTGGTCTCACCACAGGTATTCATCTGCCGCAGATCTATCCATCGAGCCGCTTACTTTCGGAAATCACCGGCAATCACGTCGCGCCGAATAAGGCCGTCGTGGGAGCAAACGCGTTCGCGCACGAAGCGGGTATCCACCAGGACGGCATCATCAAGAACCCGCTCACGTACGAAATTATTTCGCCGGAAGCGGTAGGCGTTCCGCGCCGACGCCTCGTTCTCGGCAAGCATTCGGGGCGCAATGCCGTTCGGGCGCGGCTCGCAGAACTCGGGCAGCGCCCGACGGACCTCGAACTCGATGAGTGTTATCGACGCGTGATGGAGCTTGCCGACGAAAATAAATCCGTGAGCGATCGCGATCTGTTGAATTGTCTGCGTCAGTCACGCAGCTTTCGAGAATTTCACACTTCCGCGGCGCCAACCGCAGCCGCGGCGAACTGAATCTTCAGGAGACCAGGACCCAATCCCATGGCATCGATCACAAAACGTATCGCAGTGATCGCCGGAGACGGCATCGGGCCGGAAGTCACCGTCGCGGCTACTTCCCTGCTGCAGGAATGCGCCGCGCAATTCGGCCACAGCTTTGAATTTCTCGATTTGCCGTTCGGCGGCAACGCCATCGACCGCTGCGGCAAGCCGCTTCCCGCCGAGACGCTCGACGCCTGCCGCGAAGCTGACGCCGTGCTGCTCGGCGCCGTTGGTGGGCCGAAATGGGATTCGCTTTCGCTTGCGAAGCGGCCAGAGAGCGGGCTGCTCGGAATACGGAAGCAGTTGGGGCTCTATATCAATCTGCGGCCGATTCGCGTGCGGCCATCGCTGCTGGACATTTCTCCGCTGAAACCGGAGCGCGCGCGCGGAGTGGATATCGAAATCGTTCGCGAACTGGCGGGCGGAATTTATTTCGGCGAGCACCGTAGCGAAGGAAAAAATGGCTCTGCTCGCGCCTCAGATTTGGAAATTTACAGCTCGGCGGAAATCGATCGCGTTGCGCGCTTCGGATTCGAACGCGCCGCGCGTCGCAGCCGCCACCTCACGTCCATCGATAAGGCAAATGTGCTCGCATCGTCGGTGCTCTGGCGGAAAGTTGTTTCCGGGCTCGCGGATGTGCATCCGGAAACGAAGCTCGATCACATGTACGTCGATAACGCGGCGCTGCAGCTGACGATTGCGCCGAAGCAGTTCGATGTGATCGTCACGTCGAACATGTTCGGAGATATTTTGAGCGATGGTGCGGCCGGGGTGGCGGGCTCGCTGGGCCTGATTCCTTCGATGAGCTGGGGCGAAGGGCCCTCGCTTTACGAGCCGATTCACGGATCTGCTCCATCGATTGCGGGGCGAGACATCGCGTGCCCGATCGGAGCAATTGCCAGCGGGGCCATGCTGCTGCGGGAGAGTTTTGGACTCGCGACGGAGGCCGAAGCGCTTGAATCCGCGCTCGACCGAGTACTTGAAGCCGGATACCGCACGCAGGACATCGCCGGACCGCGCTCGATCGTCGTGGGATGTTCGCAATTTGCCGCGCTCACGCGCGATGCGCTGCACGAGCGCCTGACGCACGCTGAACGCTATGGCTGGGGAGTGTGAGCGACTCAGACTGTTGGCTCCCCGCTATCCAACGCCGGATTTCTCGCGGGTGAAGAGCCAAATTGTCCGTTGAATCCGTCGGCCCGTTTCGAGTACCTTTCTTCATGGCCAACATGTCTGCTCCCGCTCCACATACACGCAATCATTCCGAGGAATTTGTTCTCGCCGCGCTCTGCCAGGGCGGATTTTCGCCCGAAGCACGTGCGCTAGCCGTTCGCCGGCTTTCGCGCTATCGCTTCGGGCATGCGCCGCATCAAGCCGTATTCCAAGCGCTCGTGGCGTTGCCCACTGCTGACCCGGGACGCATTCGGGAATTGCTCCCCACGCGGCTCAACAACCTCGGCTTTCCCGATTTGCACTGGGAAGTTTTCTTTCACGAACGCGCCTTTGACGAGGCGCACCTTTCCTCCCAGCTCGATTCGCTTTTCGACTGAACACGCTTAACAAGAAAACCGCTCCGCTTTCCGCGCCATCCAAATCGCGTGTAATGTCAGCTACGTTTGACCTCTCCGAGTATCGCCGCAGGCTCGCGCTTCTTGACGTCGTCGCGATCCCTCTGCTCACGCTGTGGGCCATCTGGAGGATGGTGCCGGATTCGCGAGCTTGGCTGGTGTTGCCGGGCTGGGTCGCGATGAGTTTTTTCGTCCATCGAGATACGCCCAAAACTTTGGGTTGGAGGGCCGACAACTTTTTTCGCGCCGCAATCCGCGCTTCGTTGCTCCTCGGTCCGATGGCCGTGGCGTTATTTGCTGCCGGCTGCGCACGCGGCAGTTCAACTGCGGCGCTTACGCGCGGCCTGTCGTTTCGGCACCTTTGGAATTATTTTGCGTTTTGCCTGCTGCAGCAGGTGGCGCTGAATTCGCTGATTACCAACCGGCTGTTGTATGTGACGCGCGATTCACGGCTCATCTCGGCGGCGATCTCGGCCGGAATTTTCGCGCTGCTCCATTGGCCGAATCCGGTTCTTGTTCCGATGACGCTCGTTGGAGGTTTTGCGATGTGTTGGCTATTCGCGCGCGAGCGTAACATTCTGCCGCTCGCCCTTTGGCAAGCTGTCCTTGGGTCGTTGATCGCGTGGAGTTTTCCTGCGGCGTGGCACCACAACTTGCGCGTCGGGCCGGGCTATTTCACCTGGCGGTGAAGCGGAGGCCGGTCATTCGCTGGCAAGAAATCTCTACAAGTTCAAAGTCTCGTACTTCGACGACGTTGCAACTCGCGGCAATTTTTCCAGGCCGTGAGGATGCTTCCAGACTCCTGGAATCTCATTGGCACATTTCAGGCATTTGCCGTCTTTCAGGCGATTTTTCGTCACGTCGTGCCAGCCGCGGGAAATCAGGACGGTGCCGCAGCTGGGACAAATCGTGTC
Source organism: Candidatus Acidiferrales bacterium (assembly GCA_035710585.1). Lineage (GTDB taxonomy): Bacteria > Acidobacteriota > Terriglobia > Acidiferrales > UBA7541 > DASTCZ01. The sequence goes on from DASTCZ010000045.1 coordinate 14,534, forward strand.
TCCTGCGCCGCCCCAGATATTTCCCTCATACACAAAATGCAGGCCCACTTCGCGCGCGAGTCTGTGCGCCACGTGAAGAGTTTCGGGAGGCGTGCGGGGCTTGTCGCGCAGCTTGAAATCCGGATGAAACGCGGTGAAGTGCAGCGGGACGTCGGGACCGAGGTGCTCGAGCACCCATTCAGCGAGCTCGCGAAACTCGCGCGGATCGTCGTTCAGCGTGGGAATAATCAGGTTGGTCAGCTCGAACCAGACACTTGTCTCATTTTTTAGCCAAAGAAGCGTGTCAAGCACGGGCTGCAAATGGGTCAGGGTAATCCGCCCGTAGAAATTTTCTGTGAATGCCTTGAGATCTACGTTGGCCGCATCGATGTGATCGTAAATATTGTGGAAAGCTTCGCGCGTGATGTAGCCATTCGTGACCATCACGGTCGCGATGCCGCGCTCGCGAGCCGCCGCGCAGATGTCGATGATGTATTCACCCCAGATGGTCGGCTCGTTGTAGGTGAAGGCAATTGTCGGACAGCCGTGCTCGATCGCGAGAGATACGACGTCTTCCGGCGGCACATGCGTCGAGTGCACCTGGTCCGAGCGCGATTTCGAAATGTCCCAGTTCTGGCAGAAAAAGCAGCCCATGTTGCAGCCGGCCGTGCCCATCGAAAAGACGCGCGTGCCCGGCAAAAAATGATTCAGCGGTTTTTTTTCGATGGGATCGATTTGCAGCGCCGCGGGAGATGCATAGCCGAGGCTATAGAGCGCGCCGCCCTGATTCACGCGGATAAAGCAGAATCCTGCTTGCCCTTCCCCGATGTGGCAATGGCGCGGACAGAGGTAGCAGTGCACGCGGTTGGCGGACATCGGTTCCCACCACTGGGCCGGGTGGAGCGTTTCGGTTTTTTGAAGGATTTTCAGGTCTTCCATAAGAGTCCAGATTTGCGGTTCGGGCGCAGGCTGGTCTTATTTTACTCTTCCTGAGATTGCGACGCAGAAGCGGCGGGCTTTTCGGCGCAGATATCGTCAGCAACCGGACTAGCTCGCCTCGATCACGCGGCCGATTGCGGAGGAAAGTTTCTGCCAGCGCTCGAGCTCGCGGTCGAGAACCTTCTGCCCTGCCTTCGTCAGCCGGTAGTATTTCGCGCGGCGATTATTTTCGCTGGTGCCCCATTCGGCGCCCAGCAGCCCGCGGAGTTCGAGCCTGTGCAGCGCCGGGTAGAGGGCGCCTTCTTCGACGCGCAGCACATCGTCGCTGCGCTCGTGAATCTTTTCGGCGATCGAATAACCGTGCATCGCGCCGCACGCCGCAAGAGTTTTCAGGATGAGCATGTCGAGCGTGCCCTGCACCATTTCGCCGCTATCGCCCACATTGCGCTCCCGGGGGTGTGCATCAGAGAGAAATCCGAGGCCGATGCTTCTTCCCTAAGTTGTTTATGGGAGTGTCTCGTTGAAGACGAGCGATGTCAAGATGAAGAAGCCGACGAACGTTTGCGCTGCTCGTGCTGACGCTCTTCAGCCCAGCGGAGAAAGCTGCGCATCCGCGCGCGTTCGCGCCACATGAGCAGGAAAAACTCGCGCGGGCTTTCGCGCGCTGCATCGGCTTCATGGCCGAAGAACGTTTCCATGCGCCATCGGATGTAGGGACTGCGCCATGGACGCAAACGGTAGCCCTTGGCCACTAGCCAGTAGTATCGCATCGCGAAAATCACGTGGCGCAGATGATATCTGGACTGCATTGCGACTGCTACATGGTGAGGAGTAGGAAGAATTAAGGTTTTCGCGCGAGTTCGGCAGAAAACTTCTCGAAGAATTGAGAGACGATTTTTCGCGCGGCGACTTCGATCATGCGCTGGCCGACGGCGGCGATCATTCCGCCGACTTGCGCATCGCCTTCGTAGCGCAGCTCGGTTTGCTTGCTATCGGCGGATGCGGAGAGCGTGAGGCGGCCTTCGCCCTTCAGGAATCCCGGCGTGCCCTTCCCTTCGATTTTTAGCGTGAGCGATTGCGGAGGCTTCTTGTCCGCGAATTCGAGCGTGCCGTTGTATTTTCCGGAAATGGCCGCGAGCGCGAAGCCGACGACAGCTTTGTATCGGTCGGGGCCCGCCGGTTCGAGCCGCTCTGTGCCGGGCAAACATCGCGCGAGCAACTCGGGGTCGTTCAGCGCGTCCCATACTTTCTGCTGCAGCGCCGGCAAAATCTGCGAGCCGGAAAGTTTCACGCGGGCTTGACCGTTGCGGCAGCGGCGGCCTGCGATAGCGCACGCCGCGTGAAGACGATCGCCATTTCGCGGCGATAATCGGCGGAAGCGTGCAGGTCGCCGAGCGGTTCGACGCCATTCGCGACGGCTTTCGCCGCGTCGGCTAAAATTTTGTCGCCTGCTTTTTGGCCGGCAAGCGCGGATTCGACTGAGTCGGCGCGATACGGTTTCGGCGCGAGGCCCGTGACTCCGATCGCTGCGGATTCGATTTTGCCGCCGGCACCGAGCACAATTTTCGCGGCAACTCCGACGATCGCAAAACCGGAAGCGGGCTGCGCGAGCTTGCAATACGCCGTGCCGATGCGCGGGTTGAGCCTGGGCACGCGAACTTGCGTAACGATTTCGCCGGGGCGCAGCTGCGTGGTGAGCATGTCCACGAAAAAGTCGCGTGCGGGAATGGTGCGATTGCCGCCGGTATTTGCCGCGATGATTTCGGCGTCGAGCGCAAGAATCGCGGCGGGATAGTCTGCGGCGGGGTCGGCGTGGGCGAGGCTTCCGCCGATGGTGCCGCGATTGCGCACTTGCGCATCGCCGATTTCAGCGGCGGTTTCGGCAATTAACGAGCATTTCGAAGCGAGAAGCTCGGAGGCGCCGACGTCTGCGTGCGTGGTCATCGCGCCGATCGCGATCTTGTCGCCTTCCTCGCGGATATAGCTCATGCCACGCAATTTTCCGAGATCGATCACAAATCTCGGCGAGGCAAGTCGCAACTTCATCAACGGCAGCAAGCTGTGGCCGCCGGCGAGCAGCTTTGCTTCGTCGCCGTGGCGCTCGAGCAGCCGGAGCGCTTCCTCGAGCGACTTGGGCGCGTGGTATTCGAATGCTGCGGGAATCATCGCGATCTCCTTGAGCCCTTGCTCGAGCCACCTTTTTTGCCGGAGCCGTTCGCGCCTTTGCCGTTGCGCGGTTTAGCGCTGGCGGGCGCCGCGCTGCGCGATCCCGCACCGGATTGTCCGGCAGGTTCTCGCGCCGGCACTGCGTGTGGCTTGCTTTCGCGCATCAGCCGCCAGATTCGTTCACGTTTGAATGGAAGATCGACGTGCTTCACACCGAATGGCGCGAGAGCGTCGGCTACGGCATTTGCCACGCAAGGAGTCGCGCCGATCGTGCCGGCTTCGCCGATTCCCTTCAGGCCGAGGGGATTTACGGGCGAAGGAGTGACGGTGCGCGAAGTCTCGATCCACGGGAGATCGGCGGCGCGCGGAATGGCGTAATCCATCAGTTCGCCGGTGATGAGCTGGCCATTTTCGTCGTAGACAGCTTCTTCGAACATGGCTTGACCGACGGATTGCACGATGCCGCCGTGAACCTGGCCATC
>DASTCZ010000046.1:0-12081 GCA_035710585.1 Candidatus Acidiferrales bacterium
CTTCAGCCAGTCGCCGACTTCCTTGAAGACGTCTTTCTGCTGCTCGACGAGCACGGGAAAATGCGGGGAGCCAGGATAAGTGACCATGCGCACCGTTTTTCCGCGCTCTGCAAGCAGCGCGTAAAATTCGAGCCCCTGGAAAGTGGGTACGCGAATGTCCGCGGCGCCGTGCAGAATCAGCAACGGAGTGGTGACTTTGTCGGCGTACATGACGGCGGAAAATTGCAGCATCGGCTTCGGGTCTAGCTCCTGCATCCGCGCGTCGAAATCCACCTGCTGCACGTCGCTCGTGGGAATAAAGCTCAGCCAGTCCGTGATTCCAGCGCCTTCGATGGCGGCCTTATAGCGACGCGTCTGCGTAACAGTCCACGAGGTCATGAATCCACCGGCGCTCCAGCCAAAAATCGCGAGGCGGTTCGGGTCCGCCCAGCCCTGGGCGATGGCAAAGTCCGTCGCACTATCAACGTCGCTGTAGGCGCGATCGCCGAAATGCTGATAGATCGCGGCTAGAAAATCCGAGCCGAAGCCCGTCGATCCGCGATATTCGGGCTGCAGAACGACGTAACCCAGGCCCGCGACGATTCGCGAAAAGTTATCGAGCCTCAACACGTCGTTTGATTCCGGCCCGCCGTGAGGCAAGACGACGAATGGGCGCTTCTGTCCGGGCTGGTAATCGGCCGGAAAAGTGAGGATGCCTTCGAGCCGGATGCCATCTTTGGCGGTCCAATTGACGACGCGCACTTCTCCAAAGTTGACCTTTGCGAGGGCGTCATCGCCTTCGTGTGTGATTCGCTCCAGATCGGAGCCGTGCGCGACGGCAATATTTGCCGCATGAGTCGGGTCGGCGACGCCGAAGACAAGGACGTCCGGCGCACTCTCTTTGCGCGGAAAAACCGGCTCCGAAGGAACGCCATCGGGCCATTCGAAGCCAGGCTGCACTTTGCCATCCCGAAATTCTTCGACTGTGGTGTGAACTCCGTGATGCACGTTGAGCCAGACTCGGCCGCGGCTGTCATTGAGTACATCGATGATCGAGCCGGACTCGTTCGGTGTGCGGTCGACAGCTGTACCGCCAGAGGCGGGAACAGTCCACAAATGATCGGGAGTCAGCACAGGAGTGGACGTGCTCGCAAAAACCAGCGTTTTTCCGCCGTCGGCCCATGCAAGTCCCGCCGTCGCATTCGCGATTTCGGCTACGCGCTTTGGGCCGGAGCTGCTGCACATCTCAATCTGGGTGCGTACGTCGTGATGACCGAGTTTCGGGGACGCGGACACGACGGCGATCTGCGAGCCGTCCGGAGACCAGGCGATTTGCGTGATGTTGCGCAGCGCTGGGCACCACCATGCGCCGCCGTTTCCGTCCGCACCAATCACGTAGAGACTCGTCTCGCCTGGTTCGATCACTTGATGCACCCCAGCGAGAGGATCTTTCGTCCGCGGATTGGCCAAAACAGCGAACCGCGAACCGTCGGGCGAAATCGCGGCCGATTCGATCCCGGTCGGAAGCGCAAGGATGCGAGCCGGCTTCGCTGGATCGAGCGGAACGATCGCCAGCTGCGCTTGGCCGTTCACGGGCAGCGTGCCGAATAGCTCGTCTTCGGTAGCGAAGCCGCTCGGGCGGAAATGTTCCGGAAGCTCGAGCTTGCGGTCGCCTTCGCCGCTCACTGCCATGACGTGGTACTCGTGCTGAAAAGGGCCCTTCTGCCCGCGAAAAACAATGTCGTGCAGAATCAGCTTTCCGTCTGGCGACATGGCGATCGGTGCGGTGCTGCGCACGGCAATGAAGTCGTCGTAGGTAAAGGGATGCTTTTCGCTTGCGGGAGATGCCTGCGCGCGGACGTTTATTGCACCGGCTGAAACAGCTGCGACCATAATGCTCAGAAATAGCTTCGAACGCATCTTTGCCTCCGCGATCGTTTGCGCGAAAAGGCTATCACTGTCATGCCTCCGATCGGAATGCCGCATCGCTGTACGGCGGCGTTTTCACCCTGCATCTGCATTCCGATACAATCGCTCCGATTCGAGAGGCGCGCGATGCCTACATTTGCAAACGGCAAGATTTGCTATATCGAAATTCCGGCGTTGGACATTCAGCGCTCGGCGGATTTCTACGAAAGGGTTTTCGGGTGGAATATCCGAAGGCGCGGAGACGGCAGCACAGCCTTTGACGATGGCGTGAACGAAGTGAGCGGCACGTGGGTGCTGGGAAGGCCGCCATCCGCGACGCCGGGATTGCTGATATACATCATGGTGGATAGCGTTGAGGAGACTGTGAAGTTGGTTGTGGCGAATGGCGAGGAAATCGTGCAGCCGATTGGGGCCGACGCGCCGGAAATCACGGCCCGGTTCCGCGATCCCGGCGGAAATGTAATTGGGCTGTATCAGCATCCCAAGAAGTGAGCCGTAAGGTCTTGCACGTGGGTTCCAATTTGGTGCTTGGAGCGCGGAGCACGGTGATTAGAATTCGCTGCCTATGAAAAACTCGAAAAACGGCGGCAGGAATGGTTGGCGCGACGCCACGCGAGCAATTCACGCCGGCGAATCGAACCACGGTGTGGGCGGGCCGGTGGCGCCGCCGATTGTCCGTTCCTCTACATTCACATTTTCCAGCACTGCGGAAATGAAGCGCTGGGCCGAGGGGAAGAGCAAGGCGTACATCTATACGCGCTATGGGAACCCGACCCTCACGGTGGCCGAAACGAAGCTGGCTGAGCTCGAGCGCGCGGAAGCCGCAGTGGTAGCTGCCAGCGGCATGGCGGCGATCTCGTCGGCGCTGCTGGGGATACTAGGGGTTGGTGATGAGCTTATCGCCACGCGGCAGCTATACGGTGGAAGTTACCGGTTGTTGCGTGATGTGTTTCCGCGGCTAGGGATCAAGGTCAATCATGTTGAAACGGACCTCGAGGGTGTAGATCGGCTTGTGACGCCAAGAACCAAGGCGCTTTACATCGAGACGCCGACGAATCCGACGCTCCGCGTGGTGGACACAAAGAAAGCGGTGGCGCTGGCGCGAAAACACAAGCTAGTTTCGCTGATCGACAATACGTTCGCCTCCCCCGCGCTGCAAAAGCCGGTGGAGATGGGATTTGACCTGGCTCTCCACAGCGCGACGAAGTACCTGGCCGGGCATTCGGATTTGATCGGAGGCGCGGTCGTCGGGCGAGCAGACCTGGTGGCGAAGGCGCGCCAAATGGTGATCTATCTGGGCGGGTCGATGGATCCGGAAGGGGCGTTTCTGCTGATCCGCGGTATGAAATCGCTCGGAGTGCGAGTGCGGCAACAGTGCGAAAACGCGATGGCGGTCGCGAAGTTCCTCGAGAAACATCCGAAAATCGCGCGCGTGCATTACCCCGGGTTGGCGTCGCACCCGGATCACGCGCTGTGCGCTCGGCAGATGCACGGCGGCTTCGGCGGAATGCTGGCGTTTGATATGAAGGGCGGGATTGCCGCGGCGCGGCGCGTCTGCGATCGCGTGCGCGTGTTTCTGCTGGCGGCAAGCCTCGGCGGAGTTGAATCGCTCGTGGTGCTACCGATTTACACTTCGCACTACAAGCTGAGCGCAAAAGAGTTGGCAGCAGCGGGCGTATCCCCGGGCACAGTCCGCGTCTCTATTGGACTCGAGGACTCCCGGGACTTGATTGAGGATCTGCGGCAGGCGTTAAGCTAGCGTCGGACCCGTCAAACTGGATTCGCCAGCTAAACACCGCCGATAGCAAGCATTCAGTGGATCGTACTGGAGCCATCCACGGAGTTGGTTCTAAATAGGTTATCTTCGGCCGAAAGTACCGTTGACCCGCCTCGCTGCGGCGAAATAGCATGTTGCGTCAGGCTAGAAACTTAGCGGCGGCTAACCTTTGGCTTGCGGAGACCGTCCTAACTTTGGGCGGCATATCGTTCCGCAGCATCGAATCCGTGGCATCCCTCTCGGAGACGCGGAGCCAGGGAGCGCGCCCAGCCTTGAACGCCGCGAATGCGACTGCGCCAGATCGAGCGAAAGATGGGAGTTTGCGCTGTCGCGGCAGTGTTTCTATTCACCGCGGGGTGTGATGACGCGGCAAAGCGGATCGCTCAAAACCGTCCTCCGGCGATCCAGCCAAGCACTTACCAGCAATCGCAGCAGACTGCGCCTACGACGCCCCAATCCTATGCGGCTCAGAGACAGTCCGCACTAAGCGGCTTGCCGCTTCATCGCGTCCCAGCATCGCTGCCATTCCTCGCGCCGTCGCCGTTGAGCGCGTCCGAGTTCCTTTACTCCTATGCGAAGGCGGAATTTGACGCTGGACAGGTGGAATATCAGGCGGGACATCTGGCGAGCGCGAGAAAGAGCTTCGACCTGGCGCTGGACGCCATGCTCGCGAGCGGACTCGATATCGAGCACGACGCCAAGCTGGGGCCGCTCTATCAAAAAATCGTTGAAACAGTGACGAGCGAGGAATTCGCCGCCTTCCGCGAAGGCGATGCGTTTACTGAACAGAAGGTAGAGACCGCGCCGCTCGACGTGATCCCCGAAATGACCTTCCCGCCGGCGGGCGCGACGGATCCGAAATTGACGGCGAACGCCGAGCGCGAGGTCGCCTTGGTCCCCCACGATTTGCCGCTCACCGTAAATCAGTATGTGCTGGCGTACGTGAACTTTTTCCAGACGCCGCGCGGCCGCGCCATTGTCGAAACCGGCCTGCGGCGCGCAGGGCGCTACCGCCCGATGATCGAAAAAGTGCTTCGAGAAGAAGGCCTACCGCAAGATTTAATCTATATGGCGCAGGCCGAAAGCGCATTCCAGCCGGTTGCGATTTCGAAAGCGCGGGCCGTAGGGCTCTGGCAATTCATGGCCGGACGCGCGAAGGAGTATGGGCTAGAGCGCACCTGGTGGGTGGACGAGCGGCAGGACCCGGAGAAGGCTACACGCGCGGCTGCGAAGCATTTGCGAGACCTTTATGACAACTTCAACGACTGGTATCTGGCGATCGCGGCGTATGACACCGGTCCCGGGAACGTGCAAAAGGCGATTGAGCGCACAGGCTACGCGGATTTCTGGCAACTCTATGAACGCAACGTCCTGATCAAGGAGACGCGGAATTACGTGCCGATTATCTTGGCGCTGGCTTTGATTGCAAAGGATCCGCCGCGCTACGGAATTCAGGTCACGCCCGACTCCCCAGTGGATACGGACTGGGTGAAGCCGGGACATCCTATCGATTTGCGCCTGGTGGCGGAGACCATTGACGTGGATGTGGAGACTCTGCGGTCGATCAACCCCGAATTGCTACGGATGGTCACGCCTCCCGATCCGAACTACCGGTTGCGGCTGCCCGCGGGATCGGCGGAGCGGTTCCAGACAGAAATCGCGGAGATCCCCTCGGACAAATGGGTGAGCTGGAGGCGGCACCTGGTCAAGGAGGGAGAGTCCCTAAGCGAAGTCGCGCGGATTTATCATGTCACGCCCGCAGCGGTCTCCGACGCCAACGGACTCGAGTCGGGAGCCCGGATCGAAGCCGGCGATAAGCTGATCATTCCGGCTGCCGCGCGGCCCGATATGCAACTCGGCAAACTGACTCGGTACCGCGTTCGGCGCGGCGACACGCTGCCCACGATTGCGGACCAATTCAGCGTAACCTCGGCCCAGATCATCGCCTGGAATCACTTAAAGAGCAGCAAGGTAAGCCGGGGAATGGTTTTGCGCGTCTATCCGGGCGGGATGCGGACGGAGACTGCCGTGGCGCAGTCGCACAAGACGCAACCTGCGACCCGCGGCGCCGTGCACACGGCCGCGGCAGAGCCGAGACCCAGCCGCGTGGAAACCGAGCGTGCGAGCGCAAGCCGTTCGGAAGCAGCAGCTGCGAAGCCAGCCGGCAACCCGGTGGTCCATAAAGTATTGCCCGGTGAGACGGTATGGAGCATCGCCCACTCATACAACATTTCGATCGAGGCGTTGCGAAACGCCAACAAGTTCCTTCTGAGCCGTCCTTTACAAGCAGGCGACCGGCTGACCATCACGAAGCCCAACTAGCCTCCACACCCGTCCGATAAACCACACAAAATAAATGAATTAGCTAATGCGATGTAAACTCTGCGGTACGTTTTCGGACGCGCATTGGAACCCCACGAGCAGCCATGTTCGAGTGGGACTGCGATTCCGGCTCGCAGTGCTTGACAAATCCGAGAGACTCCGTTTATAAGCCGCGATGGGCGAATGCCTTCGCGCTTCACGGGATCAGACGAGACGGGGCGCAACTTTTGGAGGAAATCATGAATTTTCGGATGGATGACGACGCAGACGACAATGAATTGCCCCGTTTCGACGAAGAAGAGGAAGCGGGTGGCGGCGAGGATGTGGAAGTGGAAGAAACCGAGGAGCTGATCGTCGAGGAACGCCCGAGTTTTGGCGGCGCTCCCACGGCGCCAGCCCGTCCGGCCGCGAAGGCGGCTGCAAAACCGGCAAAGAAGAAGGCGGCAAAGAAGCCAGCCAAGAAGGCAAAGAAAGCGAAGAAAGCCGCCCCGAAAAAGAAGAAGGGTGCAGCGAAGAAGGGCGGAAAGGCTCGCGGAAAGAAGCGCGGCCGGCGGTAGCTCAATCGATTTGGAACACCAAAATGAGAAGCCCGGGAGACGTGCCTCCGGGCTTTTTGTTTCGAGACGGACCTGATCGATCTTTCCCCGGTAACGATGCAAGAGGAACTGTGGCACTGCTGTTGAAGGACTTCCTGCGCTCAGGACACGCGCAATCACCGCACTGTTCGTTATTCAAATAAGTACTTGCATGTCGGGGAACTATCATTAGCATACGGCGGTATGCCCGAAGCGGTAGAGCATATCCGGCGAATGCGTGGAGGTGCGCAATCGCACTTGATGCGGTGCTCGGATGGCTTCTATTACATCGTGAAGTTCCAGAACAATCCACAGCATCGCAAGATACTGGCGAATGAATTGCTCGGCACTATCCTGGCGTCCCGATTGGGACTGCCCGCAGCTCCCTGTGCCATTGTGGAAGTGAGCGATAAACTCATCGAGTTTACCGCCGAGCTCGAGGTGCAGATTGGGCTCACTCGCGAAAGGTGTTCATCCGGGAGGCAGTTCGGGTCGCGATATCCGGGCCACCCAGCGGAAATCGCGGTGTTCGATTATCTTCCCGATCCTCAATTGGGCGAGGTGGAGAACCTCGCCGATTTTTGCGGAATGCTGGCATTCGACAAATGGACGTGCAATACCAATGGCCGGCAAACAGTGTTCTTCAGGGAGGATGGGCGCCGGTGCTATCAAACGGCGATGATCGACAACGGATTCTGTTTTAATGCGGGAGAGTGGACGTTTCCAGACGCGCCCTTGCGCGGGCTGTATGCGCGGCAGCGCGTCTACGAGTCGGTGACAGGAATGGACTCCTTCGCCCCATGGCTCAACCGGCTCAAAAATTCACAGATGACCGATGCGCTCGACGAAGCAAGCAAGGTCATCCCGCCTGAGTGGTACGGAGACAAATGGGACGAACTGCAGGAACTTCTGGAGAGGCTTGACCGGCGCCGCACACGTGTCGCGGAACAGATCGAGCAAGCGCGTGACACTTCGCGGCAGCCCTTCCCGAATTGGAGATATTGAATGCCTGACCTGATCTACCACGTGATCCGCTGGACGCCGAACCTGATCCGCGACGAGTGGATCAATATCGGCGTGCTGCTGTTCGATCCCTCGAGCGGCGATTACCGGCTGCGCCTCATCGAGGAGGAATCGGAATTCGCGAGGCTGCGGCGGCTCCACCCTTCGAAGCACGAAGACACGCTTCGCAATCTACGCTCGGCATTTGAAGACGCGGCGCGGAATTACAAGACCGATATGCTTCCGTGGCCGGGAAAGTATTACCAAACCATGGGTACTGCGGTTCAGCTCAGCCAGCCGACGCTGCTCATGCACGCAGATCTCGATGTGGAAATCGAGCGGCTCTATCACGACAAAGTCCGGCCCGTGGCGGCCGCTCAACCTTCGCAGGAGAGACCTGACACACGGAGCGGCATCCGCGCGCGGTCGGTCGAGATCTTCCGCTCGACGGGGCTGCTTTCGAAATTAGTGCGGAGCGTGCGGGTGGATAAGTTTACTTTCCCGGGAGATCCGCTTCGTCTGGATTTTTCTTACCGGCGCAGCGGGACGCAGGGATTTATTCAATGTCTATCGTTGGCGCGCGATCCGGCGCAGGCAAAGGTCCTGAGCTTCACTTCGGAAGCGGTTCGAAGAGTCCAGAGCGCGACGGAATTCACAGCGATAACGGAGCGCGAACCTGATGCCAAAGGAAACGAACGCGACCGGTTTGTTACCGGAATGCTCGAGGCAAATCAGATCTCGGTGGCGCCGCTCGAGCGCCTAGCCGTGTGGGCGCACAGCATGAATTCACTGATCCAGTGACCGGCGTTCAAATAATCTCTTCGGACCAGTTCTCGAGCGACTCCTTGATTTTTCCCATGAACTGGTGCGCGGTGGCGCCGTCCACGACGCGGTGGTCGTAGCTCAGCGTGAGATAGACCATTGAGCGGATGGCGATCGCGTCGTTCACCACCACGGGCCGCTTTTGGATTGAGCCGATGCCGAGAATGCCGACGTTCGGCTGATTAATTACCGGAAGGCCCATGAGTCCGCCGAATGTTCCTGGATTGGTGATCGAAAAGGTCGCTTCTTGCACTTCTTCCGGCTTGAGCTTTTTCGAGCGAGCGCGCTCGGCCAGGTCGTTCACCGCGCGCTGAAGGCCCAGAAAATTCTTCTCCTCCGCGTTTTTCACGACAGGAACGATCAGCCCGTTATCGAGCGCCACGGCCACGCCTATGTTTATCTCGCGGTGCAGCACGATGTTGGTGCCATCTTCTGATGCGTTGACCGTCGGAAACTGGCGCAGCGCTTCCACTGCGGCGCGCAGGAAAAACGGCATGAAGGTGAGCTTGGCTTCGAAGCGGCTTTCGAATTCGGCCTTGGACTTTGCACGGATGGCTGCCACGCGCGACATGTCCGCCTCGTCAATTGAATAGACGTGCGCGGAGACGCGCTTGGAAAGCACCATGTGCTCGGCGATTTTCTGGCGCATGACGGACATGGGCTGCACTTCGTAGCGCCCGAAATAGATGCGGTCGCGCGGGACGGCATTTTCGAGCGTCACGCGGCCTGCTGCGGCCCCGCCCGCCGCGGGAGGAGGCGAAGGAGGCGCTGCACTCGTTGCCGGAGCGGGTCGCGCTGCTGCAGGTGCCGCTGTGGAGGCGCCGCCGGATTCAATCGCCGAAAGAATGTCTTTTTTGCTGATGCGGCCGCCCATGCCTGTGCCTTGCACGCGGCTAAGGTCGATGTTGTTTTCGCGAGCGAGACGCCGAACGAGCGGCGAACTGCGCGCTCCGCGGCCTTCTTCGCCCGCGGCTTCCTCGATCTGGCCGGTGGCGGATTCCGAGGCACCTTCCTCGTTTTCTTCCGCGATAACCGACGGTTGCGCCGCCGCGGCGCTGGCGGCCGGAGCCGGAGCTGCTTTGGTGCGTTCGCCGCTTCCGTCTGGTTGGGGAGCGGCAGGAGTTGGCTTCGGTTCGGAAGGTTGCGGTTTCGCAGCCGCCGGAGCTTTAGCGGTGGCGGCAGCAGCTTTTGCTTCCGGCTTCGATTTCGCGGGTGCTGCGGCGCCGTCACCCGATTCGATCACCGCGACGACGGTCTGCACCGGCACGGTCTGGCCTTCAGTGACCTTGATTTCCTTCAGCACGCCGGCCGAAGGCGCGGGGATCTCTGCGTCCACTTTGTCCGTGGAGATTTCGAAGAGCGGCTCATCGCGCTCCACACGATCGCCGGGCTTTTTCAGCCATTTGGTGATCGTCCCTTCGAAGATGCTTTCGCCCATCTGGGGCATTACGACGTCTGACATTGCTTTCTCCTGTTGTCCAACTCCGATGTCGTGAACTTATCCGGCGCTACATCAATATTTCGCGAGCTCGCGGGCAGCTTCCACGATTTTCGCCGTGTTGGGCAAAAAGCGCTCTTCGAGCGGCGGCGAATATGGCACGGGTGTATCGAGCGACGTCACGCGGCGCACCGGCGCATCCAAATCATCGAACGCTTCCTCGAAAACAACCGCTGCAATCTCGCCGGCGATTCCTCCTGTCCGGGTATCTTCATGCACTACGAGCAATTTGTTCGTCTTCTTCACTGAATTGATGATTGCTTCACGATCCAGCGGCAAGAGAGTGCGCAGGTCGATCACTTCCGCCTCGATTCCTTCCTTCGCCAAAGCTGCAGCCGCTTCCAGCGAAGAATGCGCCATCGCGGCGTAACTCACGATGGTCAAGTCGCGACCTTCGCGGCGTGTCGCGGCCTTTCCCAACGGCACGGTGTAGTCTTCCGCCGGAAGCGTTTCCTTGATGCGACGGTAGAGAAACTTGTGCTCGAAGAAAAGCACTGGGTTATTGTCGCGAATCGCGGATTTCAGAAGCCCTTTCGCATCGTACGCCGTCGAGGGATACACGACTTTCAGCCCGGGCGTGTGCGCGAAATACATTTCCGGATTCTGCGAATGGAAGGGACCGCCGTGCACGCCGCCTCCAGAAGGGCCGCGGATCACCATCGGCACGGGCGCATTCCAGCGGTAGTGCGATTTCGCGACGAAATTTGTAATTTGGTTAAAGCAGCAGGAAATGAAATCGATGAACTGCATTTCCGCCACCGGGCGGAGGCCCTGGTACGCCATTCCGACGGCCGCGCCGATAATGGCCGTTTCGCTGATCGGAGTATCGATGATGCGTTCCCATCCGAAGCGCTCGAGCAGCCCGGCGCTCACTTTGAACGCGCCGCCGTAGACGCCGATATCTTCGCCAATCATCACGACTGAGGGGTCGCGGTCCATTTCCTCGATCAAGCCCTGGCGGATCGCTTCGAGAAAAGTGACCTCACCGCCTGCTTGCGCCGCAGCCGGGGCCTTTCCATTGCCATTCCCAGGTTTTTTCGCGGTAGGCATTAGCGACGCCCTTTCCGCCCGGGCAGTGCAGCCGCGACTTTCGACGTCTTCGCTGATTTCTTCACTGTGCTCGCCGAAGGTTTGCCGTTTCCGGAGTTCGCGCCTCCTGATTTCGAGGCTGCGGATTTACGGGCCCGCGCTGAGCCATTTCCGCCGTCCAACGCGCCAGGCGTTTCGACTTCGATTGTTTCTGCGGCGGCGTTTAGCGCCTCGTAGCGCGCGTCCGGCTTCGCTTCGAATCCGCCATATTCTGAAACTTTCCATTCCGAGGCCGCGCTTGATCGTGGCGGCGACACCTCTTCGATTGCGCGATTCCATTTTGGCGCGATGGTGTGGCAGCCTTCGCAATACACTCCCTGCTCCGCTAGTTCCGCCGGTGGGAACGGCGCATTTTCGGCTTCTTCGAGGTCGGCGACCAGTTCCCGATCGATGCGCTCCTCGATTGCCTTTCGCGATTTCGCGTCCCATAGATTGTTTTCGTTCAGATGTTTTTCGAAGCGCTCAAGCGGATCGCGTTCTTTCCAATACGCGAACATTTCCTTCGGCACGTATTCCGCGGGATCGTGCTGCGCGTGGCCGCGCATGCGCATGGTCTTCGCTTCGATGATGACCGGGCCTTCCCCGGCGCGGCAGCGGTCCACCGCCTCGCGCGTCGTGCGGTACACGGCGAGCGCGTCGTTTCCGTCCACGATGTAACTCGGGATTCCATACGCGCGAGCGCGGTCCGCCAGATCGCGCAACGGCACCTGCCGGTTTACCGGCGTCGAGTAGGCCCACTGATTATTTTCGATTACGCAGATAAACGGCGCTTTTTGCGAAGCCGCGAGATTCATTCCTTCGTGGAACGCCCCGGTCGAACTTCCGCCGTCGCCGATCCACGTCATGCTCACGATATTCTGTCCGAGGTAGCGGCCTGCCATCGCCACGCCCGTCATAACGGGAATCAGGTCGCCCAGCATCGAAATCGGAGAAACGACGTGGCGCTTCTCCAGATCCCCAAAATGGCTCGTGCCGTCCTTCCCCTGGGTGGGAGACGTGTAACGCGCCATGTATTGCGTGTAGATGTCGCGCGGCCGGAAGCCGCGGACCAAAAGCGCGCCGACGTTGCGAATCATCGGCGCGATCCA
>DASTCZ010000047.1:0-2876 GCA_035710585.1 Candidatus Acidiferrales bacterium
TTTTCAAGCTGTCCCTCAGCCGTCCGACCGAAGTTGTCTCCACTTCACCCCGCTCCGATTCGAATTACACCCCGAATTCACGCTGCCGCCGTTCAGTTGTCCGTCGGCTTTTCTTCCACGTGATCGATCACCAGCACCGGCAACTTCCGCTTGCGCATCTCCATCTTGATCCCCAGCTGCTTGTTCATCGCATCCATCAGCGAAAGCGCCCCGTTCGGGTCGGACGCAACTCCGGCGCCGCCACCGCCTCCCCCCGCCGCCGCAGCATCGCCGGTCGGCGCACCCCCGCGGCCTCCTCCATTCACCGCGTTTATCGGGCTGAAGCTCAGCGTGAAATCCCACGCCCCCTGCAGCCCCGTCGCATCTTCCACCGGGCTATAGATGTATCCGCCCGCCAGCAACTGCAGCCGGTTCGCGAACTCCGCCATCGTCATGTTCTGGCAAGTCACCAGCCGGCTCAGAATCGGATTTGCGATCCGCGGGTCTTTCCCATCCGGCCCGGGCCCCTCTTTGCACGTCGCGCGCTCCGTTGGGTCCGCCTTCTTCATTTTCGGGCTCGCCGCGATCAGGCTGTAGGCATTGATCTCGCGGTCTTCCGTATGCACCGCCAGCTTGAAGCGGTCTTTCAGCAGCGCCTGAAGCATCATTCGCAATTCATCAAAATCGATCTGCGCCGCGTTGCTCGCCGTTTCCACCGTAGATGCTTTGGCGATGATGTCGAATTTGTTCGAGTCCAGAAACTTCGGCGCATTGACGATCGATTGGCTTTCGTTCGGGTTCAGATTCCACGCAATTTGCATCAGTATCTTCAGCGTGAACGCCTGCAGTGAGATTTGCCCTCCCGGATCCACTCGTCCGTTCAGGTTCGCGCCCGGCATGCTCGGCTTGATCACCGCTACTTCGAATTCCGAGGGTACCGTCGAAGCTGGAAAAACCTTAGCCACCTCCGGCGAATTGTCCGTGGGCTTTTCGTTCACGCTGTCAACGACCATCACCGGCTGCGGAATATTTTGTGGCTCCAGCTTCAACCCAAGCTGCTTGTCCATCGCGTCGAAAATTGAAATTCCGTCCGCGCCCTGCGCCGCCAGCTGCCCGCGCGGGGACCATTTGAACTCGAAATCCCAATTCCCTTTCAATCCCGTCTGATCCACCACCGGATTCGACAGATAGCCTCCGGCAAACTGGCGCAGCGTGGTCGCTAAAGCCTCCATCGTCATGTTATGGCAGACGGCTGTGATGTAGGTCGGCGGCTCGTTCGGAGCCGTCTGCGGAATCTGCGGAACGCAGCCCGGAGTGCCGCTGCCGTCGGACTCCTTCAGCTTTGGCTTTCCTTTTCCGGCCGACAACGCAAATACCGGCATCGGGTGCGTATCGTTGTGGAACGTCAGCTTGAAGCGTTCGGCCAGCATTCCCTGAAGCATCGCCTTCGCGGCATCATCTTTCGTTCCCCCTGGCACCTTCGCAATCACGTCAAATCGGTCCGTCTCGAGCCAGCTCGGTCCGCCTAACACTCGCTCGTTCGTCACTCCGTACGCCGTCGCGATTAAATCCACCATCGTCGCCTGTTTGAGCGTGTACTTGCCGCCCCGCACCACAGCGCCCTGAAAAAATGGAAAGGGCGTCGCGGAACTCTTGTGAACGTCGGCAATCTCAAATGATGCCGGCGTCGCTGCAGCAGGAGTCGCGCTGCTCGTCGCGGCCGTATTGGCCGGAGCCTGCGCGAACGCGCCGCAGGATGCAAACGCAAGTAAACCCACGAGTGCCAGTGCTCGCTTCATGCTCAATCTCCATCTCCGAGCGAATCGTTTCAGTGAAGGGTCTGCTTCGTGACCGGCAACCGTCGCCGGGGGTTTTGGACACAGATGCGGCCCGCACACATACCGGTTGCTGAAAATTCTGCAATGAATTACGCCCCGCAGGCCCCGAAAGTTTCGGCTCTCGTGCCATTCCGCCAACCTCGGCCGTCAGTTGTCGGAAGGCTTCTCCGCGCGATCGATCACGATGATTTGCACGGGCCCCTTGGTCGACTCAAGCTTGAGCCCCAGTTGCTCCTGCACCGCGGTAAATAGTGTCGGCCCACTCGATTCGGCCGCGGGAACTGGCGGTGCGCCGTCCCCGCCGCCTCCGCCCCCCGGCGCAGGTCCCGCAACCAGGTCGTCGCGCGTATATTCCAACTTGAAATCGTAGGTCGCCGTAAGCCCAGTCTTATCGATCACCGGCCGCCCCAGCGTACCGGACAGCATCCTCACCAGGCTCAACATCGGCATCGAAGTCGCAGTCAGCGTCATCGCTCCGCCGCGTCCGCCGGACATAAACATGCTCGGACCGCCGCGACCAGGTCCTGGCCCAAATTTTCCCGGCCCGCCCCCGTCGCCTTTCGCAGTCGGTGCGTCGCCTTTCGGCGCGTTCGGATCGAGCGGCGGCAAAGGCTTCGCCTCGGTCATCTTTATCCCGTTCTTCGCGACCACAAGGTTATAGATCGGCATCTCCTTGCTTTCCTTGTGAATCGTCAGATGGAAGCGGTCCGCCAGCAGTCCCTGCACCATTTTTTGCCGCGCGGCGTTGCGCTCTTCGTTGGTGCTCATTTTCTTGAGAATGTCCGCGGTCGCTTCGTCCATCTTCGCGTCGATGTTGTAGTGGTCCGAAGTCATGAAGCCCGGCCCGCCTTGGATCTGATAATTCTGAATTGCGTAGGCGTACGTGATCATCATCTGCAGCGTCGCGTTCTCTGTCGTAAATCCGTCAGGAGTATTCATCAGGCCGATACGCATCGGCCCACCCGAATTCACCTGCACCAGCTTGATTGACGCGACTTCGAATTCCAGCTGCGGAGCCTTGTCCAGCAGCTCCTGCGTGGTCTGCGCCATCGCGGCTCC
>DASTCZ010000048.1:0-5290 GCA_035710585.1 Candidatus Acidiferrales bacterium
GCCCGAATAGCCCGCTTCCGCGGTCACCGCAGGTTTTCCGCGCGTCATCGCCGTGTTCGACAAATACCGCGAAGCATTCGGGTCTCGAGGAAAATCGTTCTGAATAATGATGTAATTTAGCCCGAACGCCAGCACCAGGTCTTTCGCCTCGGCGTCCACCTTTTCGTTTCCGACCGGTGTCCAGTAGCTGTAGGGCCGCAGGCTCTCGTCCAAATCTCCGCCGTGCAAATCGATCAAGTAGTCCGCCTGATCCACCACTTGGTGCGTCATCACATACGAAGCACGCTCGGTCTGCGTCCCGTCCGTCTTGCCCGGATAAAACCGGTTCATGCTCTTCCCATCCACGGGATTCACGTGTGGCACTTTCTGCTGAAACGAAGCGTGATTTACAAGCGGCACCAGCACCACCGTCCCCGAAACCTGAGCCGGATTGATCTCGCTGATCAGCCGCTCCACCGCGATGATCGAAGCATACTCCGTGCCGTGAGAGCCGGAAACGATTGTGAGCGTAGGTCCGGGTTTCGCGCCGCGTATAACCGCGATCGGAATCTGCGTTGCGCCGTCCACGCCCGCCGGAACTTCCAGCACGCCCGTCGTCTTCTGCCCCACCGGCACTTCGGCGCCGTTCAGTTTGAATGCCGCGTGCTGAGCGGCAACAGAAACGCAACTCACCCATCCCGCCAACACAATTCCCGCCAGAATTTTTCGCATGGTTTTCCTCTGGTGGCGTGGAGACTAGGCCCGCATCACTCGAGTGTCAAGCCGCAGCGGGAGCCGCAGCAACTATCTCAGCGGAAGAGCGTCGAGCACCCTCGAAAACACCTAGCTCCCAGCCGTGCCGCCATGGGCGAGCGCCCAATCGCGGGCCCTATCGAACTGCTGGCGGGTGCGCCAGACGGCCTGGCCCCAATCGTCGCCGATGATCGAAAATTCCTGCCGCGCGACCTGCGCATCCTTGAAGCGCACAGCCATGAACGCGAATTGATTGCGTTCGCGGCGCGCACCTCCATAGGCGGCTTCAAGTGCCGCGTGGCCGCGTTGGATACGCTGCCAATCGAGTTCCGTGGGCTCGAAATTGCCGTTGCCCATCTTGATCAGCACCGTGGCGATCTCGAAATAAAGGATGTCACCCGCGCTTCCACTTACGCGATCGGCGCTTTCACGCGCAAAGGCGGCGGAATCTCCCGGGCGGCCGTCCCATTTCGGCAAGAGATAGTTCGCGTAGGCGTCATACAAATAAAAATATTCAGGCTCAATCTGAATAGCGCGTTCGAACAGCTGGCGCATCCCATCGGCATTCAAATTTTCGCCGAGGGCGACAGCTTGCATCGTGGAATAAACCTCGGGGCAAGGAGGACTCATCGCCTCGGCGGCATCGAGGATTTCGTGCGCTTCATGCAGCCGCTCGGCGAAGAGGCGCCAGCCCAGCGGCGTGACCGTATCCGCCATTCCGTTGCCGCGAGCCTCCCAGGCGTAGCGAACGTACGACTTCGCGAGAGCGACGCGCGCGGTGACGGAGTTGGGGCGCGACTGCGCCCAAGCTTCGATGCGGCGGAGGTGATCCTCGGAGCCGCGGTCCGCGCCTACAGGCGCGTCGATCGCGGTGTAAAAGTAGCGGAGCTGCCACTCGCCGCCGGGGAAGCGGAGTTTCTGCGAACGGGCCGTCTCGGCCATTTTGTCGAGTTGATCGTATTGCGCATTAAAGAGCAGCGCGCGCACCTGGCGGGCTTGCTCGGACTCAAGGCGGGACGCCTCATCGAGTGGGCGAGCGGTTGTTGCAGATGTACTCTGCGCAAGACAGACGCGGTGAGATGGGACAATTAGGAGCGCGACCGCGAAAGCCGTAATTGCGGAAACGAATCGCGGCGACGCTGATGAGGAGCGCATCCGGCCTCCCGGGAACTGGCGGACCAAAGCCGAAAGTCTAGGATGAAAATGCTTGCGCGACAAGATAGGTAAGTCGACTGGGAGTGCGTCCGCCGGTTTGTGTAGGTCGGCACTGTCCGTTGGAGCTTCACCAGACAAAAATACCGACGGGTCAGGCGGCGAACCTCAATCAGGTCTCTACCGAATCTCCACTCCCCGGCTAAACGCGCTCATCATGCCCTTCCCCTCTTCCTGCACCACTTCCCGCAGCCGGTATTTCCCTTGCGGCGCCGTCAGCGTCAAATGCGCGCTCACTCCCGTCGAGCGAAGCTGCTTCCAGGTGTCGTCCTTCAACGATAAATCCAGAATCCCTTCCGCCCCGCTCAGAAAATTGTTCTTGGAATCAAAGAGCGCCGTGACCAAAATCAGCCTCTCCGCCTTGCGATCGTTGCGCTGCTCAAACGGCAGGCCCTGCACGCCCACCTGCAGATCCACCCTCAAACTCGATACGCCTTCGGCGACCCCAGCGACCGCGGCATTCAAATCCACCGGCATGGCTTTTTTCACGTCGTCGGCCATCACTTCGCGCTCGAGTTCGCTCCGCCGTTCCGGCGCGGTTGCAATCACATTCCCTTCGTTCGATGGCGCGAAGTATCCCTTCCTCGCCGTTAACGCGTAATCCCCATGTCCCTGCACCTTCACCTTCAGCTCGTGAAACTTTCCATCCGGCTTGATGCCCGTTGGCGAAAATCCCAGCACATACGAAACTTCCGGCACCGCCGCCATCTCCCGCAGCCCGCGCCCCAAATCATTATTGTTGTGAAAAAATCGCCCACCCGTCGCATCGGCCAATTGAGCCATGGGATCGTTCAACATGTTGCGTTCCTGAGTTTCCATCGTAATCGCCAACATCAGCATCGGACCCGTAAGCGCTATAGGCGGACCGTCCTCGGGTCTCTGCCCCATGCTGTCTAAATCAAGTCCCTTCGCATCTAGGGAATTGATAACGACGCTCGCATGCAATGCTTCCTCAGTGATCGTTTCACGTTGCTGAGGCAGCGTCTGGCTCCAAAAGCCCGACGACGCGAGCACAATCACTCGCTTTCCATCTTGATGAGAAAGCACACGGATCACATCGCCGATGATTCCAAGGGTGTCCTGGCCGAAATGCTCTGCCAGTGCCAACGTCTCGTTCGCCATATTGTTAAGGCAGGTTACTTGCTCTGATTTCCCGGACCTGCCTCCCGATAACGGACAACATCCCGCCTGCAGGATCATTGCGAGATCCAACTCCGGCGTGTGCTCGCCGGCAAAACTCCGTAACATATACGCTTCATAATCCGTCATGGCCGGACAGGTGCCTAGCCTTCCCGGACGTTTCTGCCGGTTCACCACTTTCCCCAGCGCCGCCAGCAGCGCCGCTTTATCCTCCGTAAACATTTGCGTCACTTGCGTCGAAGTCGTGAACACTCCCGCCTTGTCTCCCGGCAGCATGCTCTCCCGCACAAATTGCTCCGCCGCGCGCCGCGAATTCACCACGTCCGAATTCGGCATCGAAGTGTCATCCATCAGCAACGCGATGTAACGCGGCTTCGCAATCGGTTTTGTAATGGGAGTTTCACTCGCAACTTCAGCGGGCGCATCCGAGCCCGGCGCCGCGTGTTCAACCACTGTCTGCTTCGGCGCGGTCTCTACCGAAAATAGACTCAGCTTCTGCTCTTTCCCGTTGTCGAATACCTTGAAATCCGTCGCGCCCAACCCGCCCACCAGATTCCCGCGCCCATCGCGCACCACCACGTCCGCTTGAACCAAATCGGTTTGTACGCGTATCGCGCCCGGCGCCGCCGGAAAGAAATTCCGCACGCTCCAGCGCACTTCATCGGTGGAAACGCTCTGGCCTCGCGCGAGAAATTCACCGGCCAGGGCAATCGCGAGGATCGCCGCCATCGTCGCGGCCGTCGCGCCGAAGGGTCCCCGCGTAATGCGGCGCAGTCGCATCGGAGTTACGTATAAGCCAACGCAATCTTAAACCCGCGCGCCTGTTGAGTCATCTCACTTCAGGTGCGCCGGTGGACGCGCACAGCAGACTGCGGTAGAAACTTCCCGTGGACGAAACAGCCCGACCGATAACTGAAACTACGATGCAGCCGCCGCCCGCCGGGCTGCCGGCCGTTCCTGAAAAGGCCGCCGCCCTGCACCCGCGGCGCGCCACGATCAATTGGCTGGACGTCCTGTTTCTCTTTTTTCTTGCCGGCCTCGCCGTAATCCCTCCGATCAACGAGTGGCACAAGCAAATCACGCTCCTCGCCATCGGGTTCGTCCAGCTATTCGAAGGCCAGATCGTCGCTCGCGTTCCCGGACGCGGACGCGCTTACGTCGTCCTCATAAAAATCGCGCTCGCTAGCCTCCTGATCGCGCACACTGGCGAACAGGTCGCCATCAATAGCAGCTACTACCCGATCTACTACATTCCGATCATCACCGCCGCCGTCTATTTCGGCCCGTGGGGCTCACTTTTTTGGACGTTTCTCAGCGCCGCGGCCTACTGCTCGTATCTCTTTCCCGCGCTCGCCGAATTCTCTCTGGAGGAAAGCGATCTCGTCGAACTCGCCACTCGCATCCTGTTTTTCTTTTTCATCGGCGTCATCGTCAATCGGCTCGTGATTCAGTATCGCCGCGAAGCAGAACGTTCCCACGCGGCCGCGGAGGCGCTCGCCGAAACCAATCGCCAACTGGAAAACGCCCAGGCGGAAGCGCGGCGCTCCGAACGCCTCGCGGCCCTCGGCCAGATGTCCGCCGGCCTCGCTCACGAAATCCGCAACCCTCTCGGCGTCATCAAGGGCTCCGCTGAAATGCTTCAGCAGAAGGTAGAGGGGACGAATCCGCTGGCCAGCGAAATGGCTGAATACATCTATAGCGAAGTGAACCGCCTCAGCTCCTTCGTCACGCGCTTTCTCGATTTCGCGCGGCCGGAAAAGCTCGCCCTCGCCCGCAGTTCGATAACGGAGATTCTCGACCGCGCGCTCGACAACGTCCGCGAACGGTATCCCGATGCCCGCGTCGTGGTCATGCGCGATTACGAACCCGACATCCCCGAAATATTCGTCGATGCCCAGCTCTGCGAAAGCGCGTTCACCAATCTCATTCAAAACGCCTACGAAGCTATGGGTGCTCCCGGTGGCGATCTGCGAGTTTCCGCTACCGAGGAGAACGAAAAACTGCAGGACGGCATTGCAATCAGGATCGAGGACACCGGCCCGGGAATTCCCGCCGAGTTGCGGGAACAGATTTTCAATCCGTTCGTCACGACGAAAAAGACCGGCACTGGTCTCGGGCTCTCGATCGTCTCAAAAGTGGTAGACGAACATCACGGCTCAATACGCATCGAGCGCGGCTCGAAAGGGGGCACGCGCTTTGTGATTTT
>DASTCZ010000049.1:0-20776 GCA_035710585.1 Candidatus Acidiferrales bacterium
CGGTAAGCATCAGCCAATTTGCTGCGCGAAACTGCTCTTCGAGAAACACAGCTTCCAGATTTCCGGTGGGATGCGTCGATTGCGCGACGGTGGTTCCTGATCCGTCGGTGGCTGACAATCGGAAAAACTCGTCGTCGCGCTGCGCGAAACCATACACGCCCGCGCGCGCGTTGTGCCGCCCGCGCACGATCGAAAGCGACACTTGGCCGCCGGCATATTGCGACGTGCGGTGGTCGGTCGCCTCGACATCGGGATCCGCGGGGCTCCCGTCGTAAAGCGCACGGTTGAAATGGTAAAACGGCGAAATCACGACCAGCGCCCCGTTCGAAATCGTGTGCACCCACGAGAAATTCACGAAGGCGTCGCTCTCGCGTTCGAAATCATTCACGCCGGCCAATTGATTCGCGGCATCGTTCGGCACTTCGAAGTTGTCGCGGCGCAGCGACGTCACCAGCCTGAGCTGGTCCTTTGGCGTCGCGTTGTAAATCAGCGAAGCGAAACCTCCCTCGCCGCCCTCCGTGTCATGTAATACGGAGGCCGTCGGCGTCTCAAGGCCGTAATCGCTGCGGTTGCCGTTCACGCTCGCGTAATACGCAAAGCGGCTGCTGTGATCGCCGAAGCTGAGTGAATCATCGGTCGCGCCGAAGTTGCCCACCGTCGTGCTCAACTCCGCTTCGCGATTGCGCTCGAATCCCGATCGCGTAACCACGTTGAACGCGACGTAGGTTCTGTCGCCCAAGTCAGCCGAAAGCCCTCCGCGGCTTTCTTCCAGCGTTTCGATATCACGCGGATCGAATTGCGGCCCGACGTTGGACGCGATGTTCGTGTTTGGCACCGGGACACCGTCAACGAGCCAGCTCACCTGGTGACCGCCGCGCACGTGGAGTTGATCGTGAACCATATATGCTCCCGGAACGTAGTCAGTGATCGCCGCGAGACTGTTCGTCCGCTCCGCTCCGGGGGTCTCGAGCATTTGCGTCCGCGTCACTTCGCTCTCGGCGGTGGCGGACTCCTGTGCCGCCTCTTCTGTCGACGCCGACACTTCCACTTTTTCGGCTCCTCCGGCGATATCCAGCGCCAGGTGGAGTATGGGCGCACTTCCGGAGGCGACCGTCAAGGTCCGTTCGAGCGGAGTGAAGCCGGCGCTTTCAATCCGGACACGGTATTCACCCGCCGGAACAGCGTCGATAGCGAACTCTCCCTCGTCATTCGTGGCCGCGTCGCGTTTCCAATCCGACTGCGTCGATTCCAGCATCACCTTTGCATTCGCAATCGGCCGGTGCGAAGGATCGTGGACCACGCCTCGCACCGTCGAAAAAATAGTGGCGTGGAGCACCACGCCGGTCGTAAGCACCGCCAAGAAAACTCCAAGTATTCGCCTGATCATCACAATCTCTCCAATTTGAGCTCGCGTAGAATGGAATGAAATGCGCCGGACGCGCTTCGGCGCTGATTTATCTGAGCTGTGGCGCTAAATGGAGAGACTTCGAGGTGGTGGCGAGTCGGGTACTGACAGGACTTTGGGATGCACGAGGCCGGGGACGATCGCGAGAGGAAGACGCGGCAAAGCCGCACTCAAGTTCTCGAGGGGCACGACCAAGTAAACCGATGCGTGGATGGTCGGGGAATCCTTCTGCGTGCAGGGCGACGCGCTGCAGCAACAGCTGCTTTTCTCGGAGCTTTGCGTCGCACGGCAATCCGCGTTCGCGTGATGGGACGCGCCAGACTTTTTGGTCATCGGGCACATTTTGCCGTTGCAGCAATCCATCGCGTGCGCACCGCAGATCGCAGCCGTCAGTGGTCCTGCTTGGACTATGACTAGCAGGGCGGCGAGCACGAATCCGGAAATTCTTCGCGGAATCATCTGCAAATGAGAATAGCCGAAAGCGGCAATCTCATCCTTCTTGGCCGCATTCTACAAGCCGGCGGCCAACCGCTCAACCTCCAAGCGAAGTAGGCAGCGCTCCTTGACTTCGCCAGTTCGCGCCGCTATATCCATTGCATGGCACAGACCTTTCTCATTTTTGATTTTGGCGCGAACGAAGAAGCGGCCCAGCAGGCTCGCGGCAAACTCGACGGCTGGCGGCAGGCCTTCCACCTCGGCAAGAAAATTGAGTACAAATTCGAGCGTAAGTCTGCCGATTCCGCTGATGGCGGCGGAGAGGAGCCTTCTAAATCCGGAGAATCGCGCAAGAAATCCACAAAGTCCGCAGCCAAGAAATCGGAGGCGTCCGACGGCAAGGAGAACGTGCGCATAGTCGTCCGCTTGAGCTTTTCCGACCATGAAAAGCTCTCTCAGCAGCGCTGGGTGGAACGCATTCCCGGGGAGGACCCCTTCAAGTCCGCCTCGCCGGAAGTGGTCCGTCATGGTGATCCCGGCGTCGGCGAGACGTCTGCGCTATTTGATCGGCTCGATTAAAGGACCTTAGCGGAGTTCTTACCGCCCGTTCCGAGGTGAACGCTGACTCCGCAAATTCGCTTATAATCAGTAATCGGTTCTCCCGTTACATTAAAGGAGCTCCGCTCTATGCCCGTCCAGACGCGCGTCAAGCCTGCCAAATTTGACGCCGCGAAATATCACAGCCTTCGCCGCGAAGATCTCATCCGCATGTATCGCACGATGCAGCTCTCTCGCCGGCTCGACGACCGCGAAATTCAGCTGAAGAATCAGAACCGCACGTTTTTCCAGATCAGCGGTGCGGGCCATGAAGCCGTCCTTGTGGCGATCGGCGCGCTTCTCAAACCACATTACGACTGGTTCTGCGCTTACTATCGCGATCGCGCGCTTTGCCTGAGCATCGGCGTCACGCCATACGAAATGCTTTGCCAGGCCGTAGGTGCGAAAGACGATCCCAGCTCCGGCGGACGCCAGATGCCCTCACACTGGGGCCATCGCAAGCTCAATCTGATCAGCCGCTCGTCTCCTACCGGCAGCCAATTTCTACAGGCCGTCGGTTGCGCCGAAGCGAGCTTGTACTTTGAAGAATTCGGCTCCGCATACGATGAAGCGAGGCGCGCCCCGCTGGGCGAGCTTGTGAATCACCATTCGGATGAAGTCACTTATGTTTCCGGCGGCGAAGGTTCCACCAGCGAAGGCGAGTTTTTCGAAGCGCTGAATTCTGCGTGCATCAAGCAGCTGCCGGTGCTTTTTATGATCGAGGACAACGGCTACGCGATCTCCGTTCCAGTGGAAGCGCAAACGGCCGGCGGCAACATCTCGAAGCTTGTCGCAAATTTTCCGTCGCTGCTCGTTCAGGAATGCGACGGCACGGATCCGCTCGAAAGCTACGCCGTATGCAAGCGCGCCGTCGAGTATTGCCGCGCGCGACGAGGGCCGGCTCTGGTTCACGCCCACGTCACACGCCCGTACTCGCACTCTCTTTCCGACGATGAGCGGCTCTACAAGTCCGCCCCCGAGCGCGAAGCCGAAGCCCACCGCGACCCAATTCCGCGGTTTGGGCTCTTTCTTGTTCGTGAAGGCATCCTCAACGAGAAGGAACTCGAAACTCTTGAAGCCGATGTCGAACGCGAAGTCATCGACGCCACGGACCGCGCGCTAGCGGCGGAGATTCCGGGCCCCGAAACTGTTCCTCAATTCGTATATTCGCCCGATGTAGACCCGACGTCGAAACCGTTCGAATCAACTCCGCATCCTTCGGGTTCGCCGAAGACGATGGTCGAAATGGTCGCGACAACTCTCAACTCGGAAATGGCCCGCGACTCGCGCGTCGTCGTGTTCGGCGAAGATGTGGCCGATTGCTCCCGCGAGGAAAATCTTTCTCAGGTAAAAGGGAAGGGCGGAGTATTCAAAGCTACCTCGGGCTTGCAGCGGCGGTATGGATCGCATCGCGTGTTCAATTCGCCGCTCGCTGAGGCCACGATTGTAGGCCGAGCAATCGGGATGGCCATTCGCGGGCTGAAGCCCGTCGTCGAAATACAGTTCTTCGACTATATCTGGCCGGCCATGATGCAGCTTCGCAACGAACTCGCCGTCATGCGTTGGCGCTCGGACAATGGCTTCAAATGCCCCGCTGTCGTTCGTGTGGCCATCGGCGGCTATCTCACCGGCGGCGCGGTCTATCACAGCCAATGCGGCGAGGTGATCTTCACGCATACGCCCGGCTTGCGTGTCGTGATGCCAAGCACGGCGCTCGATGTCGCCGGTCTTTTGCGCACGGCGATCCGCTGCGATGATCCGGTGATGTTCCTCGAGCACAAGCACCTCTACCGGCAACCATACAATCGTGCGGAAGATCCGGGCCCCGAATTCACGATTCCGTTCGGCAAAGCGCGTACCGTGCGCGAAGGTAAGGACGTCACAATTGTCACGTACGGAGCGACTGTGCGGCGTAGCGAAGTGGCTGCGGCCCAGCTCGAGCGCGAGGGCGCAAGCTGCGAGCTTATTGATCTCCGCTCTCTTTCTCCTTACGACTGGAACGCTATCGCTGCCTCGGTACGCAAGACGAATCGCGCGCTTGTCGTGTACGAGGACACTCTCTCCTGGGGATATGGCGCCGAGATCGCCGCTCGAATTGCGGACGAACTCTTCGAGCATCTGGATGCGCCGGTGAAGCGCGTCGCTGCGATGGATACCTTTGTCGCCTATCAACCTAGGCTCGAGGACGAGATCTTGCCGCAGACGGACGATGTCGTTGCAGCGCTGCGGAATTTGCTGGCGTATTAGAACGGCAGTCGCGCCGAGTCGGAATTTGATCTTTAGCTGTTCAATTGCGCCGTTCTATAAGGGTCTGCCAGATGGAACTTTTCGTGTAGCTCGGCCGTATCTGAATGTAGAAGCCTAATTGGTGGGGTTGCGTGGCAATGGATTCGCCAGGCGGGAGGTGCCAAATGTATTGCGCAAATTGCGGTCAGGAAATCGCTGCTGCCTCTAGTTTCTGCCAGGTGTGCGGAGCGCGTCAGACCTCTGCTAGCTCAGCTTCTTCTGAAAGACCGGTTTACGGACCGCCGCGCCGCTTGCATCGCTCCGTGCGGGACTGCAAATTGGGCGGTGTCTGCGGCGGCCTCGCGGAATACTGGGGCGTTGATTCCACTATTGTGCGACTCGTCTGGGTTCTTCTGGTGATTTTCCCCGTACCTTTGGTTCCTGCGGTCTTGGGTTACTTCGTCGCGTGGCTCGTCATCCCACGAGAGGAAATCCCGGTTGCCGTTTCGACTCCCGCGCCATCGTCAGCTCCTGCTCTGAACTCCCAGCCATAGTAGGGCGTTAGCGCTCCCGCTTGCCAGTGAGTGGATCGGATGCGGCTACTTTGATTCTATCGTGCGCGAGTAGCCATCCGTTTGTTGACGCGGATCAGTTTTCGCAGCGCTGAATTGACAGCTCGTTCGGTTGGGAAATGCGCGGCCACGTCCGGAGACAGTAGGATCAGATTTGTGCCCCTTCGATAGCGCGCCGTGTACTTTCCCCGAACTCCGCTCTTCAGATCGGCGGGCTTGTATTCGCGGCGCAATTCTTCCCGGGCAGCTAGCCTTTCAGATTTCTTGCTCATAAAGTTTACGCTCGATCGGCGTCGTTTTCCTCGCGCTTATGATCCTAATTCTTTCGTCAAGATCGATATGCGCGATGATGAGAATACGTTGCGCCCTAGAAAGCCCGATAGTCAGAAACCTCTGTTCACTGCCGATAGAATGATCGGGATCATTATACGTCACGGCCAAAGGATCGCCGAAAACGCTGGCCGCTTCTTCGAAAGACACCCCATGCTTTGTGGAATTGCGTTGCGCCTTGCGCGGATCCCACTCAAATATCACGAAGCGAACTCATAGCACAGATTCTAGATTGTAAGAGTGCCTATTTCGTTTAGCTGCGAATTCCAGCGAGGCGATGCTGCTGAAACTCTTGGCTTATGTGAATTCTAGAGAACATATTCGTCGGAGCCATCCCCTAGTTCGGTAGCACAGACCTTGATTCACTTAGAACTCGTCAGTTTATTGCGTGCCTTCAGCGGCCGCGGCTTGCCGAAAAATGCGTAATCCAGCGATGCCTTGCCTGCTCCGAAAGTCGCGATCGCGAGCGACGCCACACAGAGCGCCAGCGGCAATTCGTATCCCGGCACTTTTGTGAAACCGTGCGGCAAATGCACTTTCACCAGCGCCACTGCCATTTCGATCGCCATGAGCGCGCCAATCGGCCGCGTTAAAAATCCGAGCAATAAAAGCGCACCTCCAAACAGCTCAATCCCGATCGACAGGTACGCAAAATACTCCGGCAGCCCATTCCCGCCCATCATTGATTTTGTCGCGGCGATGCCGTGATGATATTTGTCGTATCCGTGATAAATAAAAATGATTCCAACCGCGATTCGTAGTACCAGCAGCGTGAAGGGACGCAATCGCTCCAGATAATCCACGAATCCTCCTTGAAGATCTTCATGCGCCGCCCGCGGTTTTCACCGGAGCTGGTGCGCGCATTGTAACAGAAGCGTTTTGCGCGCCGTGCCGCGTAGTGGCCGTAGTGTAAGATGGATTGAATGCGCAAGTGGATTATCGGAAGCCTTCTGCTGTTGATTGCCCTTGGAATTTACTGGCGTACGCGCCCGAAGAAATCGCCGCTGGCCGAATCCTATATTGGAGACGCCAACGTAATTCTCTGGAGCAGTACCGCTGCGGTGCGACAGGAAGTGGCGCAGCTGCACTGGGGTGAAGCCGTCGAGGTGTTCGGCCACAACGGCGCGCAGGTAGAAATCCGGACAGCTCAAGGAGCCACGGGCTGGATCGATAGCCGGTCGCTGCTCGATGCCGATGCGTGGCAAAGCGAGAAGCATCTGCTCGAAAGCGTACAACGCATGCCGCTGCAGGCTGCGGGTCACACGAAGGTTTTCAGCAACGTTCATCTCACGCCTCGCCGCGACGCGCAGCGCATCTATCAGCTCCCGGGCGGTGTTCCGGTCGCGGTCGTAGCGCGGGCGTATGCCGAGATTCCGCCCAGCGGCTCCGGAAGTGCGACGGGAGATTCGCCGAAGAAAGAGGATTGGCTCCTGGTTTACGGACCCGCACCGGCCGCCGCGAAGGACGCCGGCGGAGTGGTTTCGGGTGAAGTGACGCTTACTCCAGCTGCGGTGAGCACCGATCTCGCGACAGGCACGACGGCGGCGCAGCGGCAGGCGGCGTCAACCGGCGAAAAGACGCCTCCGATCGCGGGGTGGGTGGTCGCGCGATTCGTCAGTTACGATTTGCCTGAAACGATTCGCGATTACGCAAGCTCCGCAGCCATCCGACCCGTTGCATGGTTTGTGCTGAATCGAGTTCCCGACGCGGGCGTGCAGCGCCCTCAATTTCTGCTTGCGGGATCGAAATCCGGTGAAAATCCGGAGTGCGATTTTTCAATGCTGCGCGTTTACACGTGGGACGCCAAAAAGCAGCGCTACGAGACGGCGTACGTCGAAGGAAACCTCTGCGGTATGTTGCCGATCCGAATCGGTCAGCAATCCAGCGGGAGCGATCCCGAATTTCGGTTTAAAGAACGGCGCGACGGCGCGACTGAGGACGCGCTTTACCGCATGCGCCAGACCACAGTGCGCCGCGTCCGCGAAGGCGCGCCTTCGAAAAAACCAACCAGCCGCAAGCGCCACTGATCAACTTCGCAGAACTGAGGAGGCCGAACTGTACGCGCGTACAGTTTTTCTCTCCCAGGTTTGTTTTTCGCAAAGCTCAGCAAATCTGCCACATTTTCCTATGCGATTCGCGTGTTACGATTTTTCTATCGATGAGAATGCGTACTCCGGCCGCGCGTTCCCTCTTCGCGTGCTCTTGCGCGCTCGCGTTGTGCGGTTGCACAGCCACTCAATCGCGGCAGCTCGCGGCGGAAACACCCACGCCGCCTCCCGTTCAATATCTCGGAAAGTGGGGAAATGCGGGTGGAGATCCCGGGCAGCTTGGTTCGCCGCGCTCCATTGCAGCCGATGATCTCGGCAATGTTTATATCGCCGACGCCGGTGCACCAACTCCTTACATCCACAAATTCACGCACGACGGCCATCCGCTCTACACGTTCGAGCCGATCACGCGCATGACAAATCCCTGCGCGATGGCGGTGAAGCCGGGCGGCGCGATTTACGTAATGGAGTGCCACAGCGGCGCTCTCGCGCTATTCATGCCTGATGGGAGCAAACTTCACACCATTCGCTCGGTGCTACGGTTGCCGCCGAAGGCGGTCGCCACCGGTGTCACAGTCGACGACGACGGCAGAATTTACATCGGGCAATCACATCCCACGCGTATCGTGCGGCTGGCGACTTCGGGACGGATGATTGGTTCCCTTAGCGGCGCGAAAGTCGCTGAATCGTTGGGAGAGGTGGATCAGATCGCCGCAGGAGCAAGCGGAGAAGTTTTCGTTGCTGATGCGCAGAAACGCCGCATCCTTCGGCTCAGCGCCGGTGGCCAGGTCCAAAGTTCATGGAGTTGGTCTGCACCCGAGTCAACTGTTTCGGGTGATGGAGTAAGCGGCGCCGAACTTTGTGCGTTGACAGCGACTTCCCGCTACGTGATTCTTCTTACGGGTACACAGTCCGCGCCGCATTTGCAAATATGGGCGAGCGACGGCGCAGAAAGATTCTCCGGCGCGCTGCCTATCGATTCCGAACTCAGCCTGGGCGCAGATTCGCCTACCCTCGCTGTAACGCCCGCTGGCGAATTGATGATTTTGAATCCCGCAGGCCATCAAGTCCTTCGTTACCGCATCAACTTGCAGTGACTCTCCCCGTCCTCGAACGCTGCAAACCTCGATTGGCTTCGGAGTCTATATAATCGCGCCGCTGAAACTATCGAGTCACTTCGAGGTGCATGATGGCATTGTGGGTGAACGAGCGGGAAGTTGGCGAGCTGCTGACGATGAAAGACGCCGTCTCCGCTGTGGAGGAAGTTACGCGGAGAGAGGCTGAAGGCGCAGCGATCGTGCAGCCCCGGCAGAGGTTAGAGCTCCCGCAAAAGGGATTCTTGCACTATATGGCGGGTGCCGACATTAGCGAAGGACTCGTCGGAATGAAGATTTACACGAGCGTACGAGGAGCGCTGCGATTTCTGGTGTTGCTATACCGTTCTCAAACCGGCGAACTGTTAGCAATGATTGAAGCCGATGAGATGGGCGTGCGACGCACGGGCGCAGCGAGCGGAGTTGCCACGAAGTATCTGGCGCGCGCTGACGCAAAGACCGCGGGGATGATCGGGACCGGGCATCAGGCGCGTGGGCAATTGCTCGCCATCGCAGCGGTGCGGCAATTGGAACGCGTGCGCGTATTTGGACGTGATGCGGAGAGGCGGAGGCAATTTGCAACGGCAATGAGCGAGGAGCTGAACTTAAACGTCGAGCCGGCCAAATCGGCGGAGGAAGCCATTCGCGGCGCGGAAATTGTCGTTACTGCGACTACAGCCTTGAAGCCGGTTCTGACCGGATCAATGCTCGAGCCCGGGATGCACGTGAACGCGATCGGAGCAAATTTTCCGCAAAAGCGGGAGCTGGATGATGCGGCGGTCGCGCGTTGCGATAAAATCTTCGTGGATTCGATCGAACAAGCGAAAATTGAGGCCGGCGACCTCGTGCAACCTTACGGAAATGATGATCAAGAATGGAAGCGAGTGGGAAAAATCGGAGATGTGCTTGTGGGAAAGTTGCCGGGGCGCGGAAGCATCACTGAAATTACGCTTTTCAAATCGAGCGGCATCGCCATTTGGGACGTTGCGTGCGCGGCGAAAGTTTATGAGTTGGCGAAAGCGCGCGGTGCGGGGAAAGAGGTTCCGCTCTGGGGAGATTAGGCGCGCCGCGGCTTGCAGCGGGTGGCGACGGCGGCGTGGAGCCGATCGCGAACTCCGATTGGCAGAGGAATGGGCTCGGAATTGCAAAAAATGTCGATCGTCTTCTTCGTCGTATCGATGATCAGGCGGCAATTTTTACAGCGGCCGAGGTGGATCTCGAGTTCCTGGAGAAGCGCGGAGTCCATCGCGCCATCGAGATAATCGGAAATTTCGTTAAGCACGCCGCGGCAGTTCAATGCGCTTTGCTCCCCTCGAAGTAAGGATTCAGCAATTCACGCAATTTCAGACGCGCACGAAGCAGGCGCGATTTTACCGCGGGAATCGAGATATTAAGAATACGGGCGGTCTCTTCGGTAGAGACATCGCCGACGTCGCGCAAGATGAACACCGCGCGATAGATGGGCTCAAGTTTGGCAATTACCGAGTCAAGAATGGTACCCATCTCCGTTTGTGCAAATCGCGCTTCGGGCGACGGCCCCCAGTCCTCCACGTCACGGGGCATTTCGTTGTCTTCGCCTTCAATGGGCTGATCGAGGGACACGTGCCCAGGACGGCGCTTGCGCAAACGCATCAGCGATTCGTTCACTGCGATGCGGACGAGCCAAGTGTAAAAGCGCGAGTCACCTTCAAAATCCTGCAAATGCTCATAGGCCTTGACGAACGCATCCTGCATCGCGTCTTCGGCGTCGGCTTGATTCTGTGTGATGTGCTGAGTGATGCGGAAAATTTTGCGCTCGTAGCGATTTACGAGCTCTTCAAAGGCGGAGGTATCGCCCGCTTTGGCAGCGGCGACGAGAGCGCCTTCATCGTCGCGAACGATCGTCGAGGCGCGCTTTGGCTGGGTCGGCGTCATCTTTCGAATCGGCATCTCGCGCAAGAAATATAGATGCGCGGGCGAGAAACAGGTTAACACATGCTGCGAAAGCACGCCGGAATTCCCCAGCCAGATTGGACGCCCTCTGCGGAGTGGAAGATGCAAGAATCTTGCAGAATTTTAACGAGTGCGGGATGGCAACTCCTCGGCGGAGTTCATGGCCGATACAGGAGCGATAGGATAGAATTTGCACAATGCGTACCCTTCCTGATTATTTGCGCCGAGGGATGAAGCTCGTCATTGTAGGGATGAACCCCAGCGAGCAAGGCGCGCGCGTGGGCCACTATTACGCGGGTCGCGGGAATGTGTTCTGGACGCTGCTCTATGAAGGTGGAGTGGTCGCCGAACATCTCACCTACAACGATGACCGGCGGATCATCGAGTTTGGCATCGGGCTGACGAACCTTGTGAGCCGGCCGACGAAGACCGAAGAAGAGATCACACGAGAGGAGTTTGGGGAAGGCCGCATTCTGCTCGCGCAGAAGATAGAACAATTCACGCCGCGCGTTGTGGCGTTCAACGGGAAATCGACCTACGAGAAATTTGCCCAGCGAATCGGGGCTTACGGATTGCAAGACCAGAGTGTATATGGCGCGCGACTTTTCGTGCTGCCCTCGACGATGGGAGCCGAAGCCACAGTGCGTGGCCAGAAGGTGCGATATTTCAAGCAGCTTGCGAAAGTCCTGGCGGGGGCAAACGGCAAACCATGAGCGTTGCAGCAAATAGCGCGACGGGCGGAGTACACGCGGCGGCGCCGCTGGTAATCGATGTGCGCGAGGGCGCCATCGCGACGCTCACGATGAACCGCCCGGAAAAGCTGAACGCGCTGGATATTGGGCTGACCGAGGCGCTTTCCGATCGCGTGCGGCAAGTGGCGAACGATTCGACCGTGCGCGCGGTGGTCATCACGGGCGCGGGACGAGGGTTTTCTGCCGGCGGGGATCTGGGTGTGC
The DNA here is from genome assembly GCA_035710585.1 of Candidatus Acidiferrales bacterium. Classification (GTDB taxonomy): domain Bacteria; phylum Acidobacteriota; class Terriglobia; order Acidiferrales; family UBA7541; genus DASTCZ01. Next base: position 11,596 of record DASTCZ010000049.1, read on the forward strand.
TGCGAGATTTTCGCGAGCGCGCTGCGCCGAAGGAAATTGAGCGGCTGATCCGCGCAGGCAACGATGCGGTATTCACGCTGGCAACGATGGAAAAACCTGTGATCGCGGCGGTGAACGGACCTGCTGCGGGTGCGGGGATGAGCATCGCGCTGGCCTGTGACATTCGCCTTGCGGGGGACAGCGCAACATTCGCGCAGAGCTTCGCAAAGGTTGGGCTGTTTCCGGATTTTGGATCAACTTGGTTCCTCCCTCGGCTGGTGGGAGTGTCGCGCGCGGCGGAAATGTTTTATTCGGGAGCGTTGATCACTGCTGAAGAGGCGGCGGACCTGGGAATTGTGAACCGGGTGGTGCCGAACGATATCTTGCTCGATGAGGCGAAGACGATCGCAGCGACGTTCGCGGCTGGACCGCCTATCTCGATCCGAGCGATCAAGAAGACGGTGCTCTCCGCTGATGCAGAAGGGTTGCGCGCGGCGTTGGAGAATGAGATTTGGCAGCAGGCACAATGCTTCCAGTCGGAGGATTGTGCAGAAGGCTTTGCGGCTTTCTTTGAAAAAAGGCCGCCAGTATTTCGCGGGAAATAGCGGTTCAGAGGCCCGTGCAAGCGGGCCGGTCAAGTTGCGCGGCGATATGCTGCGTGTTTCAATACTCCGTCAATTAGAATAAGCACAAGGGAGAGAGATTTGGCGACAAATTCGCCAAAATTGCTGCCGTTTACTCCGGGCGAGTTGATGGTGTGCGCCGCCGCGCGGGAAATCCACGACGGAGAATTCGTATTCGTTGGAATGAGGCTGCCGCTGATTGCGTTTGCGGTGGCGAAGCGGACGCACGCTCCGAGGGCGATCGGACTATTTGAAAATGGAGTGATCCGGGAGACTCCGGCGAGTGAATTGCTTTACACGATGGCGGACCCGCCGAATCTTCGGGCTGCCACGATGACCGGTTCGATGATCGACGTGATGGGATTTTTGCAGCAGGGCCGCGTCAATATCGGGTTTCTGGGCGCGGCGGAAGTGGACAAGTTCGGCAATTTGAATACGACCTGGGCGGATCATCGCGGGCACCCGGTGCGCCTACCGGGTTCCGGCGGAGCGTGCGATATCGCGTGCCTTGCGCAGAGAACCGTGGTGTTGCTGGCGCACGATCGTAGCAGGCTCGTGGATCGCGTGCACCACATCACGTCACCTGGATTTGGAAATGGAAATGGCTGGCGGCGCGGAGAAGGTTTGCCGGCGGGAACAGGACCTTCAGCGATTATTACAACTCGCGCTGTGCTGCGATTCGGGAGCGACGGCGAAGCGGAACTGGTTTCAGTGCATCCGGGGAATGCGATGGAGGACGTGCTGAGTAACACGAGCTGGTCGCTGCGGGTCGCGGCGGATGTGACGCAGACGAAGGCGCCGACCGAGGAAGAAGTTGCCGTAATCCGTGAGATTGATCCTGCGGGATTCTGGACGAAGCAGTGACGGCGGAGACTCGACAACAGGAAGCAGCTACAGCATCGACGATCGATGTGCGGACTGAAGGCCGCGCGACGTGGATCACGTTCGACCGGCCGCCGTTGAACGTGCTGGACACCGCGATGATGAGATCGCTCTCGCGGGTTTTGACGCCCCTACTCGATTCTCGGAGATCGAGCTGTGAATTTCTGGTCTTTCGCGGTGCAGGAGAGCGCGCTTTTTCCGCGGGAGCGGAAGTTGCCGACCACACGCCGGATCGAGTGGGTGGAATGCTGGCTGCGTTTCATCAGGTGTTCCGGCAACTTGAGCGAGCTGAATGCGTCACGATTGCGGCCGTGCGCGGGCATTGCTTGGGCGGAGGGATGGAGCTGGCGAGCTTTTGCGATTTTGTGGTCGCTGAAGGGAGTGCGGAGTTCGGCCAGCCAGAAATCAAGCTGGGCTGCTTTCCACCGGTTGCAATGGTCACGCTGCCTGCGCTGATCGGTCCGCGCGCGGCGATGGACTTGATTTTGACGGGCCGGACGATTTCTGCAGCGGAGGCTCAGCGGCTGGGCATCGTCACGCGGATCGCTCATGATGGCTCCGTGGAACATGATGTGCAGGAGTTGATTTCTTCGCTCAAGAAACTCAGCCCCGCGGTGTTGGAGCTAACGCTGCGCACGATGCGCAGGCGGCAATTTGAAGATTTTGACGCGGAGCTGGCGAAGATCGAGCAAATCTACTTGGGGCAGCTGATGAAAATGGAAGATGCGCGTGAGGGTGTGCGCGCATTTCTGGAGAAGCGGCCCGCAAGTTGGAGGGGAAGGTAGTGGCTGCGGCGGAATCGAAGCTCTGTTCCATGCGCGAGGCGATCGCGCAAAGCGTGCGGCGCGGCGCGATGGTCTTGATGGGTGCTCAGCTCGAGCAGATGATCCCGTTTGCCGCAGGCCACGAGATGATTCGCCAGGGCTGCCGTGACTTGACGCTCGTGGGACCAATCTCAGATGTACTCTTTGACCAACTGATCGGAGCCGGCTGCGTAGATCGCGTATTTGCGGCATGGGTGGGAAACGTGTCGGCCGGGTTGGGACATTGTTTCCGCCGCGCGGTGGAACATTCGCAGCCGCGGCCGATTCAAATGGTGGATTATTCGAATTTCACGCTAGCGCTGGCGTTGCATGCGGGAGCGATGGGCGTGCCGTTTATGCCCACATATTCGACGCTCGGCAGCGATTTGCTCAAGAAAAATGGAAATCTGCGGGAGTTTCCGTCTCCGGTGAACGAAGAGAAACTGATAGCGGTGCGCGCGCTGAAGCCCGATGTGGCGATCATTAACGTGCAGCGAGCGGATCGATTTGGGAATTCACATCTTTGGGGGAATTTGGGTGTGGCTGTCGATGGCGCACGGGCTTCGCGTCGCGTGATCGTGGTGACGGAGGAAATCGTCGAGCCGGAAGTGATTTCTTCCGATCCGAACCGCACACTGATCCCCGGATTCTTGGTGAGCGCGGTGGTTCACGAGCCATGGGGAGCCCATCCTTCGCCGGTACAGGGATATTGCGGGCGCGATCACGAATTTTTCGCCGATTATCACGCGCAGAGCCGCGAGGCTGCCGGGTTCGAGACATGGATCAGCGAATGGGTGACAGGCGTGAAGGATAGGCGTGCCTATGTGGAAAAAATCGGCTCAAAGCGAATCGCGGAGCTGGGAGTGAAAGAGCACGCAATGGCCGCCGCGGCTGATTTTGGATATTGAGGATTCGATCGTGAGTGACATTCAAATCGCGCCGAGCGAGCTAAAACAAAAAATCGACGCCGGCGAAAAGCCATTGATCGTGGATGTGCGCGAGCCATGGGAAGCGGAGATCTGCACGATCTCCGGATCGAAACTCGTGCCGTTAAGCACGGTGGCATCGAACTTGAGCGCGTTCGAAGGTGCAGGGGAAGTGATCTTGTATTGTCATCACGGAATGAGAAGTCTGAACGCAGCAGCTTTTTTGCGCAGGCAGGGAGTAGAGGGCGCTCGTTCGCTGACCGGCGGAATCGAGCGTTGGGCCTCGGAGATCGATCCGGGCATGGCGCGGTACTAGCCATTTTGGTCCACCGACGGGGATCAGCACAGGTGTCGAGACGATGACCAAATCAAAGGTGAAGCTGAAGTTTTTGCAGAAGCCAACTTGAACGACCTGCCGCAAAGCCAGGAGTTTCCTGGAATCGGAGGGCGTTGAACTGGAAACCCGCGACATTGGAACGAACCGGTTGAGCAGAGCTGAGCTCGATACGCTGATCGGCGATCGGGATTACAAGCTATTTTTGAATCCGCGAAACGAGCTATATCGCGAACGCGACATGAAAAACAATCCGCCATCGCGAGAGGAAGCGATTCGACTGATGGCCGCAGAGCCGAATCTGATCCGGAGGCCTGTGGTGATACGCGGGAAACGAATCTCGCTCGGATTCGACGAAGAAGCGCTGAAGGAAATCGCTACGGCGTAGAGTTCCGCGCGCACACGGAAAACCATTGCATCCCATCATCGACATTCACATACACATCCAACCTCTCCACCTTTTCAAGCCGGAAGCGCTCGAGCTCGTTAAGCGCGGGCGCAAGAACTTCGAAGAAATTGAGCGTTTTTCACGCGAGCCGAAGAAATTTCTGTCCTTTTTGGATGCCGTGGGCGTCGAACGGGCCGGACTGATTAATTATGTGGCGCCGGAGGTCATCGGCTTTCCGGCCGAGGTGAATGATTGGTGCGCGAACTATTGCGCAGCCGCACCGGACCGGCTGATCGCGTTTGGCTCGGTACATCCGCTGCACGTAGCGGATGCAGGCGCGGAGGTGGATCGCCTCGCGCGGATTGGGATCAGAGGACTGAAGGTGCATCCCTCGCATCAGGTTTATTCTCCAAACGCATACCGCGACGGGCTGGGACCGCTTGCGGCGATTTACGAGCGGGCACAGGCAAATCGCCTGCCGGTAATGATTCATACGGGCACTTCGATTTTTCCGGGCGCGCGCAACGTGCACGCGCAACCGATGCTTGCCGACGATGTGAGCGTTGATTACCCCAATCTTGTCGTAATTCTTGCCCACGGGGGCAGGCCGCTTTGGATGAATGAGGCATTTTTTCTCGTTCGCCGTCACAAGAACATGTACATGGATATTTCCGGCATTCCGCCTCAAAAGCTGCCGGAATATTTTCCGCGGCTGGAAGAAATCGCAGATAAGGTACTCTGGGGTACGGATTGGCCAGGGCCTGGCGTGCCGGACATCAAAGGCAATATTGAAAAATTCATGCAAGTTCCGTTGAGCGAAGGCGCGAGGCGGAAAATCCTGTACGACAATGCTGCGCGGCTTTTTCCTGCGAAGCGCTGAAGCGAGGGCGAGCGGATGGAAGTAAAAACCATAGCCGTGATTGGCGCGGGGACGATGGGCCGCGGAATCGCTTACGCGGCGGCCTCCGGCGGATACCGGACAATTCTGGAAGACGTGTCCGACGCGGTGCTTCAGCCGGGGCTTGCATACATCCGCGAGTCGCTCGAAGAGGGAGTGAAACGTGGGAAGGTGACGCCGGAGCAGCGCGATCGTGGGCTGAGCAAGCTCGGCTCGGCGCGAAGTGTGGAGGACGCCTGCCGCGAAGCAGACTTGGTCATCGAAGCGGTGCCGGAAGATATGGAGCTGAAGCTGGAGATTTTCACATTGCTGGACAAATTCGCGAAGCCCGGAGCGATCTTTGCGTCCAATACGTCTTCACTTTCCGTGACGGAACTGGCAACGATCACCTGCCGGCCCGAAAAGTGCGTGGGGATGCACTTCTTCAATCCGGTCCCGAAAATGAAATTGCTGGAGGTCGTGCGCGCGCTGGAGACCTCGGACGAAACGATCGCGGATTGCCGGGAAATCGGCGCGCGAATGGGCAAGGAAGTCGTGGTTGTCAAGGAAGCGCCCGGATTCATCACGAGCCGCCTCAACGCGATGATCGGGAACGAGGCGTTTTACATGTTGGAAGAAGGTGTTGCCAGCGCGGCCGACATCGACAAGGCGCTTAAGCTGGGATTGAATCACCCGATGGGGCCATTCGAACTGGTAGATCTTGTGGGACTCGATGTGAGGCTATCGATCCTCGAATATCTTCACAAAACGCTCGGCGAGAAATTTCGTCCTGCGCCGTTGCTGCGCCAGTACGTGAAAGCCGGCAGGCTCGGGCGGAAATCGGGGCGCGGAGTTTACGATTATCCGGAGGCGGCGGCGAAGGCATGAGTCCGGCGCTTGAAAAAATCCGCTTGATGACCGGCGATCTGACGGAAAGCGGCGCGGACGCGATCGTCAATGCAGCGAATAATGATTTGCAGCTTGGTGGCGGAGTCGCAGGCGCGATTCGGCGAAAAGGCGGCGACGCCATTCAGCGCGAATGCAACGAGATTGGGAGCATCCCGATCGGAGGCGCGGCGATCACCTCTGGAGGTAAGCTGAAGGCAAAATATGTAATCCATGCGGCGAGCATGCAATTGGGCGGCGCGACGACGGCGCAGGCGCTGCGAAGTTCGACAGCGCATTCGCTCAAGATTGCCGAAGAGCGCGGACTAAAGAGCATTGCATTCCCCGCCGTCGGCACGGGAATCGCAGGTTTTCTGATGCGCGATTGCGCAGAGATCATGCTGCGAGAGTCGGTGAGGCATCTCGAGGCCGGCTCGAAGATCGAGCGAATTGATTTTGTGTTGTTCGACGACACGGCGCTACGCGAGTTTGAACGCGTGCTCAAGACGATGGAGCGTGAATCCGCCGCAGCGGGAGCGAAGTGACTTCGACGGACGAGCGATTTGTCGCAATGGCCGAATCTGTGCGCGCGGAATTGCGGCGGTACGAGCACCCGCTGTTTGATTTTGACGCGCGGCCTGGGGCGGAAGGCGTGGAAGTGTTGATCCGCTTCAAGCCGACAGAACCCGAAGTTCACACATACGTTTTCCTGATGCGGCCGCGCGAAATCGAAAATAAGCAGTTTCCGTGGATGTTCCAGAAGCAGCTTTACGACTGTCTGCACGATTTTGTCATCGAGATGTTTACCTGCAATCCTCAGCGACAAGATGTATGAGAGCAATGCCCCAGCAAGAGACGGCGCTGGCTGCAGAACTGAAGAGTCGAATTGCGGCCAGCGGTCCGATCACGTTTGCCGAATACATGGAGGCTTGCCTCTATCATCCGCAATACGGCTATTACACGCGGGCGAGCGGCGATAGATTTCAGGACTATTACACCAGCGCCGATGTGCACCCGATTTTCGCGCGGCTGCTCGCGCGACAGATTGAAGAATTGTGGCAGGCCGTGGGCCGTCCTTGTGAATTTCAAGTGGTCGAGCTTGGCGCAGGTGGCGGCGCGCTGGCCGCAGAGCTTCTCAACTTTTCGGAAGGCCAACTGTCGGAGTTCTACCTCGCGATGCGGTATACGGCAGTGGAACGGAGCTCGCTGCGTTGCGAGACGGCAGCGCAATCGTTGGCTCGGCACATCTCAGCCGGTCGAGCCGAAGTGTGCGAGTTATTGCCAGCGCGCATAAATGTCGGCTCCGTGATCTCGAATGAGTTTTTCGACGCGCTGCCCGTCCACCGCGTCGTGATGGAGCGCGGGAAGTTGCGGGAGATCTATATTGACGTGCGCGACGGCGGGTTTACGGGGGTGAACGGCGAGTTATCGTCGCGAGAGATCGCAGCTTACTTCGCAGAGCAGGGAATTGAACTTCGCGAGGGCCAATGGGCGGAGGTAAATCTCGCAGCGAGGCGATGGATTTCGCGTATTGCCGATGCGATTGGGATCGGGTTCGTAGTTACGGTCGATTACGGCCACGAAGCGCGCGAACTCTACAACAGCCGACACATGCGCGGGACCGTACTCGCATACTCGGGTCATCGCGCCAGTGAGAATTTTTATGATGCGCCGGGCGAGACGGACCTAACCGCGCACGTGAACTTCACGGATCTGGAACTATGCGGAGCCGCCCACGGGCTGAAAACGCTTGGACGTGTTTCCCAGACGCAATTTCTGCTCGCGCTGGGGCGAGGCAATGATTTCGCGGACTTATACGATGGCGGCGAAAGCGAAGCCGAGAAAGTCCGTGCACGCCTGAAACTGAAGACGCTGATTCATCCGGAAGCGATGGGCGAGACGTTCTCAGTGATGATACAGAGCAAGGGCATCGACGCCGCGGAGCCCACGGGACTGAAATCGATCTAGCTCTCTGGCCGATCGACTACTGCGTATCCTTGTAGGGGCCCGTCAGATACTTATGCGCTTCATCCTGCGCGCCTCCGGTGTCATCCTTCAGCCGAATCGCTTGGTTGTATTCGTTGACCGCCCGGTCGCGCTGCCCGGTGAGATCGTAGATTTTTCCCATGTAAATGTGCGACCACACCTCGACCCATTTCGTCGAGAGGTCCGTGAGACCGCCGATCGCGCCGCGAAACGAATTCGCCGCCGCCGCATAGTTCTTCTGATAGAAAAACGCCTCTCCCATGCGGAAGAGCGCGAGCGCGTTGCTCGGTTCGAGATCAAGAGCTCGCTGATATTCCTGTACGGCGTCAAAGAGTTTCCCCTGGCCCGCGAGCGTCTCGCCGCGCGCGACGATCGCGCGAACTTGCAGCGCGCTGCTTGATTTCAGCAAGTAGTTGTGCGGATCGAGGATGACTCCGCCCGGCTTGGGCCGGCCGAAGGTATCGATATTGAAAGTCGTTTCAGTACCGACAACCTGCACCATTTTGAATTCGGGATTCCCTTCGGTTTGCACTTCCACTTCCACCGGCATGTTAAACGTGTCCAGATTCTGCTTGATCTTCCCGACTACTCGAAAGCCCTTAGGGTTGCGGAAGATGGTGTATTCCATCGCGAATTGAGGCGCGCCCGTTGAATCGATCCATTGCGCGAAAAACGGTGGCAGGGAATCGGCGCCCGCCGGCGCAACTTTTGCGTCGCCGGAATTCGAAATCGTGGCTACCTGCGCCGGCGCTGAAGCCTTCATGTGCGATTGCGCCATTTGCTCCATGTCGCTGACCTGCGCATTTTTGCCGGCGTACTTGGCGTAGAAGTCCTTCAGCAACGAGCGGAACGATGCGTCGCCCATCAGCGATCGAAGCATGTTGAAGACAGCCGCGCCCTTGTCTTGCACGATGCTGAGGTATTGCGCGGTAAAGGGCTGCAGCTGCTGCGCCTGGGCGATCGGCGTGGTGCCCTCAAACATCAGCGCACCGACCGTAAAGTCTTCGATCGCGCGATTGGCCGCTTCCTTACCGGCGTTTTCCTCGGCGTAGAGCGCCTCTGAATACCGCGCAAGCCCATCGGTGACCCAGACGTCGGCACGCGTGGCAGGCAACACCTGGCTGCCGAACCATTGGCCGGCAATCAGCCTCGAGAGTTCGCGGGTATTGCCTCGCGCAAGCCAATTCCGCTCGCTAATCAGGGCGAGTCCCGGCCCGGAAAATCCCGTGAGGCTGCCGTCCGGGAATTCCGCAACAGTCAGGCTCGGGTCAGGCAGGGCGCCGAAAGCATCCGTAAAGGTCGTGATCATCTTTCCGGCTGCATCGCCATACAGCTGCGCGGTCTGAGCTGACGCGGGAAATGCGAGCACAGGAATCTTCACGCCGTCGGCATCGACAGTTCGGCCTCGATAGACCGCGGCGGCGAAGCTGCCCCATGGAGCCGGATTGTCGCAGCGGAACGTATAGACCTTTTGACCCGTGGGAGCCGGAGGCGGCGC
>DASTCZ010000050.1:0-2789 GCA_035710585.1 Candidatus Acidiferrales bacterium
TGCGTCAATCACTTCGGCCGGCGTGACAGGAAAGCGCGACGCGATGCCGATATGTGCGAATCTTTGGGGCAGCACAATTGGGTTCACGACAACCGTATTTGGATTGGGAGCAGGCAGCAGCGGCGCGCTGTAATCTTCGGCGGCAGTGATGTGGTTCTGTTGTGCGAGAGAATCGAGCTCCGCCGCGAAGCCCGCGAGTTTGTTCGCGGTGTTTGTCGCGCCAATCAAAACTCCACTTCCATCCGGCAACTTCGGTTCGATCAATTGCACTTGCGGCGCCTGCGGCTGGCCCGTTGCCGTCGTCTGCGGCGCTGGTTGCTGTAGCTCCGGCTGACCGTCCGTTTGACCTCGTCCTCCTATGCCGCCCCGTCCGCCGCCAAGGGGAGCGCGTCGCGAGAGCAGCCTGCCCACATAAATCATCTCGTCGAAGGGATTCGATTGGTGCGTCGTCAGGAGCCGCCGGATCCCGCGCGTTCCGGTCGCTTGCTGCGCGAGAAAAGCAACCGTAAGCGTTCCCTTTACCTGAGACGGATTGAGCTGCCGCAACATCTCGACCAGCGCAGCGCATCCGAACCTGTCGCCAATCGCAGGCGACGTCATGCGTTCGAACCCCATTTCGTAAAGGTGACGATCGATGAAGAGAGGATCAAGCAGTTCTACGCCCGCTGCTTTCACGTCGGCGGCCGAACTTGCGCCGATGTCAACGTACACGTCGTCCAGGTTGTTCGCCTGCGGCGGATTGATGCGGCCGCCCTGCAAGTGGGTCGAGAGACCATCGACGACGCCCGCAACGATTTTTCCAGAGCGCGTCCGAATGCTGATCGGCTGCGCGGCATGGAGCTGGTCGAAAACTGGATTGGGCGCCGTCTGCGGCAATCGCTGAACGCGGATATAGCCGTCGGGAGTGATGCCGCTCACGATGTAGCCGTCCTCGTCCATGGGAGTTGCGATCGCGCGATTCGGGGCGCCACTTCCGACGGTTACGATGACGTCGCCGAGCGTGTCAATCTGCGGCTTGAATTTGGCCAGACGCGAACGAATTTCCTTCGCGAGTTCCTGCTCGTAGCCGGAAACGGCCGGCGTCTCTGCGAACTTCGCGAGATCTTGCTGCAGATCCTGCGCGGATGCGCGTGCCACAAGGAATGCGACTGCGACAAATGCGCCCGCTGCTCGCACCACTCGGCCAAAATTCATCGTTTGCTCCCTCAATTTGCATCGCATGCAACTTCCATTGATCCTGCAGGATGTACTTCTCGTCCGCCGAGCGCCACCACGCGCCGGCAGAGACTACCGCGCGGTCTGCGGCATCGCAAGGCAAGCGCTGCCGCATATCCGAGGTGTGTAAGAGGGACGGATGCTTGCCTGGATGCGTTTCGGATTGTTCGGTCTACTGGGACGCGCGAACGATCTGGCCGATGAGCGCATCCCGCTGCGCGATCGCTTGCGACGTCGTGAGATTGAGGAGAGTTCGGTAAACCGAAAACGCTGCGACAACGAGGCCTGCGTAAACCGCGACAACAGTCCACGGGCCTGCCAGGAATCTGACCAACAAAGCGACGATCCCCAGAATCGCCACCGATCCGAGATAAGTGCCGAAATACGCGAGCACAGAAATTCCGGACAATTGTTGCCGCCGGACCCCGAACTCAAATCGCCGTGGAAACTTCAGCGAAAACCAGTTGCCTGCGCTGATGTGCACCAATGCGAGGAACGCCGCTCCTGTCCAAGTGGTAAGGATCGCAATGAACGGCGGCGGTCCGCTGATCGCAGTTATCAGGCCGAGCACCAGCAGCGCTTCGACCAGAAGCATCGCCCCTTGAAATAAATTCTTGCCGAGCATGACTTCGCGAAATTTCACCGGCGCCAGATAGAGTAGCTGCACGCCTTCGCCGTCATAGGCAAAGCAATTCATGCAAACCTGGGGCAGCATGATCATGAAGGCATACGCCACACCCGCGGAATAGATGAGCTCCGGCGGAAGGTGAAAGCCGTGTCCCGGTTTCGAACGATGGCCCTGCTGCGCCGCGGAAAAGCTGATCACCGCAACGAGGATCACGGGAATGAACAGGTTCATCATCAAAATGCTGTTGCGGAATAAATAGCGAAGTTCCTTCTCCAGGATCGCACCTGTCGCTCCCCCGACGGCCCTACGCTGCGCGCCCGAAGTGCTTGTCGCTCCCGCCATTCCGCTGGGTATCACTACGAGTGCCGGTCGGGCGGTCGCTGCTTTTCTCTGCGTGCCCCCTACTCTGTCTCCGGACTCGCTGAACGACTCACCGAGGAATTGCCGGTGCAGCCGGTGTGCGAACAGCGCCGCAAACACGAGCGCAAATATCAGCACCGCGCCGGTTTGCAAAAGCGCTCCCCTGAAGTCGCCCCTTGCAAACGATACGACCGACTCACCGGATTCGCCCGGCGGCAGCGAGTTCAACACTGGAGATGTCGCCCGGTAGAGCCGCAAAATCGGGCCGCGATATCGCTGCAGCACAACTCCAGTAAATTGAAACGCAAAGACAATCAGCATGAAAACGACAAAGAGCAGCTCACGCGTGCGGCGTTGTGAAAGGAAACGCTCCAGCCACGCGTACGCCATGCGCCCAAACGCAAGATTCATGACGATGGACGCCGCCGCAACGAGAGCGACCGGAGCACCAAGGTCGGGCCGCGCGCTCACAATTCCCACCCACATCGCGAAGTGCCAGACAATCGCCGTGAGCGCCAGCGGATCGGCCAGGCCGTACGCGATGTTCAGCGCGAAGAAGGAAGAAAACCGCAGCGGAAATCGCAAC
>DASTCZ010000051.1:0-28559 GCA_035710585.1 Candidatus Acidiferrales bacterium
ATTGGGATTACGCTTCGGCGCCCTCTGCTTCCGTCATCACGGGCATTTGCAAACGTGCCTTCGCGAGCGATTTGACTAATGCACCTTCCATCGTCTCCGCAGTGGCGTTGCGCGCAGTCGCCATCTCGCTGACGAGCAAAAACTTTGCGCGCTCAAGCATCTTTTTCTCGCGGAAAGACAGGGGTTTTGTGCGACTCAGGGCGACAAGGCTTTTCAGAACGGCGGCGACTTCGATCAGAGAACCGGTGCGCATGCGCTCGGAGTTTTCCTTGAAGCGATGCTTCCAATCGGGATGAGAACTGTATTTGCCCTTCTCTAGGAATTGCAGGACCTTGGAGGTTTCTGCGTTGCGGATCACCGAGCGGAGCCCGACTGCGTCGGCATTGGTCTGAGGAACCATTACTTTCAGACCGCTCGATAGGATTTTCAGCATGTAATAGCGTTCGGTTCTGCCGTTCAACATCCCATAATGGATTTGCTCTATTACACCGACTCCATGATTCGGATAGACCACTTTGTCCCCGATCTTATAGTCCATGCCGTCCCCCCTGAGGATACATATATTCTAGGACTCTCGATATTCATAAGTCAACGATATTCCTCGTAGAATCAAAGAGTTAAGCAAAATAAATCCTGACGATTGGCACGACAATTGCTTCGCGGGCTGCCCGAACATCGCGGGATAGGCTAGAATTCCCCTGTGCGCCTTCTTGCCATCGATACTTGCCTACGCGCCGGGGGAGTCGCCGCGCTACAGGACGGGACGCTCCTAAAAGCCGTGTTTTCAAAGACCGAGGAGCCATATTCGTCTCGCCTTTTCAGGGACTTGCGAACGCTGGCAGAGAGCACACGCCTCGCGATTGGGGATTATGACGCCTACGCCGTCGCAAATGGGCCCGGCTCGTTCACGGGCGTGCGAGCCGGAGTCACTGCCGCGAAAGCATGGTCGGAGGTATTCGGGAAGCCGGTAGTGGAAATCAGTTCCCTTGAAGCGGTCGCGGCCCAGATCGTGTATTCGGATGCCACGGTGAAGGGACTTCCCGCTCTACAGAGCAGGGAACTCATTTGCGCCGTGTTGGACGCGCACCGAGGTCAGGTGTTCGGGGGTATCTACCGATCGTTCAACGGGGGGCAAATTGAACGCCTCTTCGAAGGAGCTCTCAGCCCAGGTGATCTGATCGCCGAGGTCTTGGCGAGGGCCGAAAACTCTTCCGTGCGATTCGCTACGCCCACTGCAGACATGCTATCGGCGGCGTTAGTTGGTTCGAAACTTGAAGGCTCAGCGGTAATTACCGCTTCTGAAGATCTTGCGCCGTGGGTGGGGCGCATTGCCGTTGAGAGGTTGAAAGCGGGAAAGTCGCGCGACGCTCTGACGCTGGATGCGAACTATATTCGCCGATGTGACGCGGAGGTCTATTGGAAGGGGACCGCTTAACAAGCAATAGCACCGCAGCCGCCTATGTTCGGAGAGCAGCGGATGTGGACTCCGACGCGATCGCCGCATTGCTTGCGAAATGCGATGGGGCTGCGCGATGGAGCGCAGGATCGATCGCGGCCGCCTTGAAAGCAGGAGCCATTTGCTGGATTGCCGAACGCGATCGCGGACTCGCAGGGATGATCCTGATACGATTGGCCGCCGATGAGATGGAGATTCTGAACCTCGGCGTCTCCCCCCAAGACCGTAGAAAGGGAATTGCCACGAGACTGCTCATGCAGGCCTTGCGCCACGGCGCACAACACGGCGTTACCAGGGCATATTTGGAAGTGCGTTCAAAAAACGAAGCGGGGCGGAATTTCTACGCCGCAAATTCGTTTCGAGCAGACGGCGGCCGCGAGAACTACTACACCGCACCGAGCGACGATGCAATCCTGATGAGTCGCGCTCTGAAACGCTTCGATGGGAAATCTCTGTAGTCAGAGTTCGATTCAAATTTAGCGTCCGCGATGTAATTTCGAACGCTTCGACTGTTCCCAATCGTAGACAGCCTCGTCGCTAAGCCCCCTAATTCCTTGAGCTTTCACAAAGTCTAGTTGTGGCAGCACGGTTGCTACGAGAGCTGATGATAGAGAAAGCGTCGGAGTCTGTCTGCAGGCGCTCTTCCGAATCGCAAAACCTCCGAGGAACCAATGCCCACCTGTCTGAATTGCAATCGCCCAGCAGAGCCCGGCCGCGTTGTATGCGCCGAGCATTCAGCGATGGGCATGAAGGTGGACCCTCAAAGGCGGGCGATGATGTGGGCGATTCTCGTGGGCCTCGCGATCGGAGTCATAATCGTCGCGTTCCTTGCAGTCTCCCACGTGTGGTAAGCGTCGCCGCAACTCCAAACCCTGCCGCCGCAAGAATAAACAGTGTGTGAATATTGGGTGAAATCCCTATTGGCGTGGATATTGGATTGTGATACGGTGCGGCCGTTATGTAGACCTACTTCACATTCGGGAGGCCAAAGATGCCCATCACGCCCGGTGATATCCGTGAACAGCTTATGGCCAGCAATCCGGAATTTCAGAAGTTGGCGCAGGAACTCACGAGCTACGAGACACGCCTTCAGCAAATTGTCACCTCTCCCTTCCTAAACTCCGAAGACCTCATCCAGGAATCCGAACTTAAAAAATTGAAGCTTCGCGTAAAGGACCAGATGGAGCAGATCTACGCGCAAGCGCGCAGCCGCAACGGCAACGGCAAAGCGTTGTCGTAGGTCCGAGCGGCGTTTTTTCGGCCGCGATTCCTCGCCAAAGAGCCTCGGAATTATAGGTGTCGGTACCTCAATCTCTTTCAATCCGGACGTGTGATTTGAGATGGCTCGCGCAATCTTGAGCAGAATTCGGCTCGTAAACCCTAATACACGCTGCACGATTGCCTGCCGGAGAAAGCCCGAAATTCTGTCGTACAATTGGGCCGCGCGCCGCTCCGTGTAAGATCTGTTGCGCCTGGGAGACGATTGGTACCCGAAGGTTACAAATTTGGACTACCACCTTTTGTGGTGGGAATTGCCGCCTGGTTTGTCGCCTGGCGCGCGGTGGCCGTCGCTTTTTTTTTGCTTGCAGCATTTGTGCTGTATTTTTTCCGCGATCCGGACCGCGAAATCCCGGAGGAGCCCGGAGCCGTGGTTTCGCCGGCGGACGGGAGGGTAGTAGCAATTGTGGATGAGGCGCTGGGCTCGAGGGCGGGTAAGCGGATCAGCATATTTCTGGCGATCTGGAACGTGCACGTGAATCGCGCTCCGTACGCCGGCCGCATCATGCGGGTAGACTACCGGCCGGGAAGTTTTCAAATGGCGATGAAGGAAACGGCGAGCGCGCAGAATGAACAGAACGTCGTGCTTATGGACACCGGCGAAGGCGAGTTGATGTTCAAGCAAATCGCGGGCCTGATTGCGCGGCGCGTCGTTTTGTGGAAGAAGGCGGGGGACAATGTTGGAACGGGCGAGCGCGTCGGTCTGGTTCGATTCGGCTCACGGGTGGATCTGTGGCTTCCGCGGGAAGCTCAGATTGCGGTGAAGATTGGCGACCACGTCGCGGGCGGGTCGAGTATCGTCGCAAGGTTTCCAAAATGAGCGCACTGCCCGAAGCTGAACAGCACGAGCTCCTATTTCCTGGCGGCCAGCGGCTGAGGAATCACCGCCGGCGGCGAGGAATTTTCCTCATACCCAGCATGTTGACGGTTGGGAACCTGCTTTGCGGATACTACGCCGTGCTGGCGGTGATCCTTGGCGACGTCTCGCGTCTCGATCACGCTGCTCGCGCTATCGGAATAGCGTTTCTGTTCGATTCAATGGACGGATTCACGGCGAGGCTCATGGGCAGCAACAGCGATTTTGGTAAGAATCTCGATTCTCTCGCAGACATGGTGAGCTTTGGCATTGCGCCCGCTGCACTGGCCTACGCGTGGGGCATTCGCGAGATTCCACGAGATTCCAGCGGCGCGGTGCACTTGTGGCAATTTGCGTGGGTCATGTGCCTGTTTTTCTCGATCTGCTGCGCCTGGCGGCTTGCGCGGTTCAATGTCCAGGGAATGGCGGCTGGTACGGGCATGAAGTACTTCATAGGGATGCCGACTCCCGCGGCGGCGGGTGTAGTCGCGGCGACGGTACACTTTTTCCAAGACCCGGTGGTGAATTGGCACTGGTCGGTGATTTTTTTTGCTGTAGTAGGCGCGCTTGCATTGCTGATGACCAGCACGATCCGCTACCCCAGCTTCAAGAACATTAACTGGGGGCGCCGGCAACCTTCGCTTGCGGTGGTTGTGATCGCGCTTCTCGCATGGATCATCTTTGTTTATTCCGAGCAAGCTCTGATTGTCCTCGCGGGAATTTATGCGCTCTCGGGGATCACTCTCCACATCGTGCGATTCTTGCGATTACGTCAACCCGCGCACCCGGCGTGAATCGATTATGGCCCCGCTCGAAGGACTCAGAATCGTAGTTGCCGGCGCGACGTCCCTGCTCGGGAAGGAATTGGTTGAGGCTCTCGGCGCAGGCCGCTTTGCGTCAGCCGAGTTGCAGCTTTTAGACGAAGAAATTGTCGCCGGCACGCTGGCTGCCGCGGCCGGTGAAGCATTTGTCGTGCGACCGGTGGACGCTGACAGCTTCGAGCGCGCACAACTTACTTTCTTCGCCGGGCACCCGGCTTTCGCGCGCGCGAATGTCGAGGCGGCGTTGCGCGCTGGAAGCCGTGTGATCGATTTGAGTGGCGGTTTGCTGGGCCGCGAAAGCGCGGCCGTTAGCATACCTTCGCTAGAGGATGCGCTTCCCTCCGGATCCGATGCGGAGGCAACGAAGCAGGAACGAAGCGCGACGCGGGAGTGGATTTCCCCAAGCGCTGCGGCGATTGTTGCGTGCGGCATCTCTGCGGCACTGAAGCAGTGGCCGGAATGCGCGCTTTCTGTCCTATTTTTGCGGCCGGTATCAGAGCGGGGAATCGAAGGAATCGAGGAACTCGAAACGCAGACTGTGAAGTTGCTCTCGTTTCAGCCTATCGCGCAAACGGTCTTTGATGCGCAGGTTGCATTCAATATCCTGGGGCGCTTCGGCGCCGGCAGCTCCGAAACCCTTAGTGACGCGCGGAGGGTCATCGCACGAAGCGTTTTGGAATACTTGAGAGCGCGGTCTCCGGTGCCGGCAACTCAGCTGATTCAAGTGCCGTCGTTTTATTCCTACACGTTCAGCGCATTTGCAGAGTTTAAGGATGCACCCGAATTAAGCGCGATTGAGATCGAGCTGGAGGCTGCCGGGTTCCGATTTGCCGACGACGACGAACCTTCGCCGTCGAACATCAGCGCAGCCGGAGAAACGCGGGCGATACTCTCGCGGCTGGAATTTGATCCTAACCGACCGAACGCCCTTTGGTTATGGGGCGCGGTGGACAACGTTAAGTTGGCGGCAGCGAACGCCGTGGCGATTGCAGATGAGGTCATCGAGTGACCGCAGCGGTTCGTCACCGGATTATGCGAATGGTTGCGTTCGCCGTGACGATGGTTGCGTCCGCTACTTTTTCGTCTTGCGGATATCGAGTCGCCGGGCGCGCGAATACGCTTCCGGCCGAGATCCATACGATCGCAGTGCCTGCTTTTACGAATAAAACGCAGAGATACCGTATCGAGCAGCGGATGACTGAGGCCGTAATTCACGAGTTCCTTGCGCGTACAAAGTATCGAATCGTCTCAGATCCGAGGGATGCAGATGCGGTGTTGCATGGTGAGATCACCGGTCTAGAGTCCTCGGCCGTCGTATTCGATCCCGCGACTGGGCGCGCGACGACGATGCTCGTGCAGGTTCATATGAGGGTTTGGCTGGACGACACGGCGACGAAAAAAGTTCTCTTTCGCAGCGAGAAGTATTTATTTCGGCAGGAGTATCAGATCTCGACGGACGTGACGAGCTTTTTTGACGAGCAGGATCCGGCGCTCGACCGAATGGCCCGAGATTTCGCTTCGCATGTAGTCGCTGACATATTGGAGAGCTTCTAGTGCCCGGGGACTCGACATCTGTCGCCGAACTGGTCGAGCGGCTGAAAAAAGGAAAACTCATTCCAGCCCTGACGCTGCTCGGAGCGGAGACTTATCTTCGCGACACGTGCCGGAAACTATTGGTGGAAACGTTTACAGACCCCGCGACACGTGATTGGTCGGTGTCGCAGTTTTCCGCGGAGGACGACGACGCGGATCGCGTGATCAATCAGGCTCAGATGCGACCCATGCTGGCCTCAACACAAGTTGTCGTGTGGAGGGAAGTGCAGGCGCTCGAACGATTGGGGGAAGATTCGCGCGAGAAGGTTGTAGAGATGATTTCAAACTACCTAGACGATCCAGCTCCATTCACCATTTTGGTGATCGAGGCGGACAAGCTGGATCAGAGAACGAAGCTTTTCAAAACCTTCGCGGACAAGACTTTGATGGTGGCGTGCGAACTGGGCGAAGAGGGACCAACCCGGGATGCGCAGGCCGCGGTGATTGCAGTTGGAATGGCGCGCGAAACCGGTCTGCACCTCGCGCGCGACGCCGCTGAATTACTGGCGGAAAGCACGAACTCGAATTTGGCGCGGATGCGGACGGAGCTGGACAAACTCGCCGTGTACGCCGGCGAAAGAAACTCCATCGTGAAAGAAGATGTCGCCGCGATGGTGATGGCCGAAAAGCGCTACACGGTCTGGCAGCTTGCGGACATGATGGCGAATGGCGAAGAGAAACGCGCGATCACTTTTCTGAATGCGCTGCTGCGCGATGGGGAACAGCCGGTAGCGATTGTGGGCACGCTGGCCTGGATGTGCAGGAAGCTGCTCGAGACGCAGGAGCTGGGCCGCGGGGCTGATGTGTGGAAGGTCGTGAGGCTCGGCATGCGGCGTGACACCGCCGAAATCGCACTTCGTGCGGCGCCTAAGATTCCTCGCCAGCAATTAATTCAAGGATTGGCCGCGCTAGCGGAGGCGGACAGCCGATTGAAGGGCGGGGCAGCGGTTCCAAACGCGTTGATGGAATTCCTGGTCGCGAAATTGGCGAAACGCGCAGAGAGAATTGCCGTTGCTTGAAGCTTGCAGATCGCTTTCGCAACTCACGGGTGAACTAAATCTCTTGTGAGTCTTACGCCTTTGCGGACCCGCGCAGGTGGTTATAGGACACGGTCAGACGCGACTTATACCGATTTGCGGTGTTCCTGGGAAGAATTCCTTTTGCCCCCGCGCGATCCAAAGCAGACATCGTCGGCCCCAGAAGTTCTGAGGCGGCCTTTGCGTCCTTCGCTGCCAGTGCCGTGCGCATGCGCTTGATCGCGCTGCGAACGCGAGTGCGGTCCGCGCGATTGCGGTCACCGCGCACCAAAGCCTGCGCCGCGCGCTTCAATACCGACTTCTTGCGCTTCTTAACCTTTGTGGGTGCACCTTGCGCCATTCAAATCTCCTGGAAGTGTAAAACCTGCGGGAAAAGCAGGAATTGGTAAGGTAAACGACGCACAGATGGATGTCAAACGTGCGGGCTGCAAATCGATTGCCGCTGAATGTGCCGCGTAGTCGGCCCTGTTGAAACAGCGGATGCGCTGAGCTATTCTGATTCACAGGAGAGATTCCTTCCGGAGGCACGATCCTCGGTCCGCTGGATAGTGAGCGGGTCCTACCCTCGATGCGACGCACAGTGGAAATAGCCGGCAGTGTAGAAGCGCTGTTCGGAACCCTGGACGAAAATTTGAAATTGCTGGAATCGGGCTTTCATGTGCGCGCCGATTTGGAGAATGAGAGCCTGTGTCTCGAGGGCGAGCCTCAGGACGTCAATCGAGCGGCGAATTTGGTGGAGCAGTTTAACCAACTCGCGCGGGAGGGCCGCCGATTCCAAAACGGCGAGGTGAAGTCGCTGCTGCGCGTGGCGATCGAGGAGCCGGGGACGCCGTTGAGGCAGCTTGTGGAATCAGAGCAGATCACGGCGCAACGGCAGGCGACGGGGAAAAAGACAATCGCGCCACGAAGCGCGAACCAGCACAAGTATCTGGATGCGATGGACCGGTTCGACATGGTGTTCGGGGTTGGGCCGGGCGGTACCGGAAAAACGTATCTCGCGGTGGCGAAGGCAGTAGGCGCGCTTCTTTCGAAGCGAGTCAACCGGATCATTCTGGCGCGACCGGCAGTGGAAGCAGGAGAGCGGCTGGGATTCTTGCCGGGAACCCTTCAAGAAAAAATCGATCCGTACATGCGGCCGCTGTATGACTCACTGTATGACATGCTCGACACAGAGAAGCTCGAGCGCTACGTAGAAAAGGGAATCATCGAGGTGGCGCCACTGGCTTTTATGCGAGGCCGCACGCTCAACGATTCGTTCGTCATCCTTGACGAAGCGCAAAACACAACTTCCGAGCAGATGAAGATGTTCTTGACCCGCCTGGGGTTCAATTCGAAGGCGGTCATTACGGGCGACGTGACTCAGATCGATTTGCCGGCCAACCGCCGATCGGGTTTGGTAGAGGCGCTCGAGGTCGTCGGCAAAATTCCGGGAATTGCGACAATACTGTTCAGTGAGCGAGACGTTGTGCGGCACAATCTGGTGCAACAGATTATCCGGGCGTATGAAGATTTTGATGCGGCTCAGCCCAAGCCGTCCTCCGAGGCACAGAAGGCCGACGTCGCCCGCTAGGGCGATGCTGCCATGATTCTAAACCGCCAAGATCGGGTTTCTATCCAAATTCCAGGACTTTCGCGCTTTTGGAGACGCGTGCGCAAGGAATTGAAGCTTGACCCGCGCGATGCGACTGTCTGTTTTGTCTCTGATGTAGAGATCGCGCGACTCAACCACACCTATCGTGCGAAGCGGAAGGCCACTGACGTGTTGTCATTCCCGTTCGGCGACGGCGGAAATCGGCGGTCAAACAATGCGGAAGGGCGAAGATATTTGGGCGATATCGCCATCGCTCCTGGGGTTGCGCGGCGAAACGCCATGCGGCTGGGGCGGACTGTTGATGAGGAGCTGCGAATCTTGATGCTTCACGGCGCTTTGCACTTGTTGGGATACGACCATGAGGCGGATGACGGCGAAATGGATCGAGTGGAAGCGCGATTGAGAAGGCGTCTGGGACTGCGATGACCCTGAATGCCGTAAATGCAATCTGGCTCGCCGTTCATACGTTTGGAGTGTTGCTGGCAGCGGCGTGTTTGACTGTCTTCGCCTATCTTGATCGGGTTTACCGCGAGCTGGGCCGGGTAACCACGGGGCGGGTGCACAACAATCTGGATGTGTTCGAGGCGGAGATCGAAAAGAAGTTTTCGTTGCCGCGCCGGCGAGCAGCGCTGGGATTTTCACTCCTCAGCAGGTTGTGGCTTGTGTTGGTTGCGGTGGAAACCGCACGCGGCGTAATTTTCTTCGTGCCGGGGCGCGGCGCCGCGTTTACCGAGTTGGTCGTTTTCCTCACGGCGGAAGTGCTCTTCACCATGCACTTCCTGCCAGAGCTTCTGCTTGCGAGGACGACAGGACGTTGGCTAAGGCCTGTGATACCCGTGCTGCGGGCGCTGCTGTGGGTATTGTGGCCGCTCCGGGCGCTGGTTGAGTTTGCGAGCTCGCTCGCGCGGATTTCCGATGAAGACGAATCTGTGGAAACGCCGCAAGGGCGAGCCGAGCAGGAAAGCATCGAGGCGCTGGTCGAGGCAGCGCAGCAGGAAGGGATTATCGAGCACGATGACGCGGAGCTGATTGAGCAGGTTGTCGAGTTCGGCGACAAACGGGTTACAGAAGTGATGACGCCGCGTCCGGACATGGTGGTGATTTCCGCGCAGGCGAGCCTGGAAGATCTGCGTAAGCTGATCGTAGAAAGAAAATTCTCGCGCATTCCGGTATTTGGCGAATACGTGGACGACATCGTAGGAATTGCGTATGCGCGAGATCTGCTTGAAATCCCGGAGAAGGACTCACGCGAAAGGCGCGCGAGAGAGTTGATCCGGCCGGCTTTATTTGTTCCCGAGTCAAAACGCGGCTCGGCGCTGCTGAAGGAAATGCAGCGTCGCAATCAACAGATGGCAATCGCTGTAGACGAGCATGGATTGGTGGCAGGACTGGTAACGGCTGAAGATCTGGTCGAAGAAATTGTCGGCGAGATCGGGGAAGAGGACCGTCCGCCCGCGCCGGATGTAATTCGCGAATCGGACGGAGCGCTGCTGATGCGCGGAAGCGTATCGCTCGAGAAACTTCACGAACTGTTGGGCGTCGAACTGGACGACGACGCGATGCAATCGGCGACCACCGTGGCCGGCCTGCTAAATCACATTGCGGGGCACGTGCCGTCCTCCGGAGAACGGGTTGAGTTCGACGGTGTCAGCTTCCAGGTTGTGGAAGCAAATCAGCGCAAGGTGCTGCGGCTCCGCGCGCGCCGCCAAGCGGCTGTAGCGCCGGCAGGAACGAGATCTTCCGATTAGGCGGCCGGCAGAGCGACGCGTTTGATCGCCAATCCATTCTTCTGATAGAAAGCTCGCACAAAGTTTCTGTGGAGGTGATTCGTGAGCATGCGGAACTGTGCCTGTGCAGCCGTGCTGTTTGTATTGAGCGCTATGAGTGGCATGACGACGAATGCCCAGGCTGCGCCGGATCCTGCGGCGAAGAACGAAGTGGATCTCACCTGGGCGGTGAAGATTCCTCTGCGCGACGGCGTAAGATTGAATGCAACTCTGTACCGGCCGCACAACTCGGGACCGCAGCCCGCAATCTTTACGCTCACTCCTTACATCGGCGACACGTATCACCCGCGAGCGATGTATTTCGCACAGCACGGATACGTTTACTTGCTCGTGGATGTGCGCGGGCGCGGCAATTCTGGCGGAGCTTTCGAGCCGTTTGCGAATGAGGGCCGCGACGGATACGACATCGTCGAGTGGATTGCGAAGCAGCCGTGGTGCAACGGCAAAGTCACGATGTGGGGCGGGTCTTATGCGGGATTCGACCAATGGTCAACTCTCAAAGAGTTTCCGCCGCACCTGGCGACGATCGTTCCCGCGGCCGCCGCGCATCCAGGCGTGGACTTTCCGTTTTTTCGCGGGATCTTCGGGCTCTACGACATGCAGTGGATCACTTATACGAGCGGCGTAACCGGAAATGACCATCTATTCGGGGAAGGGAATTACTGGCGCTCGAAAAACCTGGACGTTTACCGCGAGCACCGCGCATACATCGAACTGGATACTGTCGTTGGAAATCCTTCGCCGATTTTTCACAAGTGGATCGCGCATCCAGCAGCCGATCCTTATTGGGACGCAATGGTGCCGACGGAAGCCGACTACAAGAAAATCGGTGTGCCGATTCTGACCATCACCGGAGACTACGACGGCGACCAAGCAGGTGCCTTCACCTACTACAAGCGGCACATGCAGTACGGCACAAAGGAGGCGACCGCGCAGCATTACTTAATCATTGGTCCCTGGGACCATGCCGGGACGCGGACGCCGAATCAGGACGTCGGCGGACTTCATTTCGGCGCAGCGAGCATGCTCGATCTGAACAAATTGCATCGAGAGTGGTACGACTGGACGATGAAAGGCGGTGCTAGACCGGAGTTTTTGAAAAAGCGGGTGGCGTATTACGTGACCGGTTCAGACGAGTGGAAGTATGCGGACGGCTTGGAGGAACTATCCAACCAAAAGAGAACGCTGTACCTAGGCTCGAACGGAAGCGCCAACGAAGCGTTTCATTCGGGGACACTCGCGGACAATGCCGGCGGGTCATCTGCCCAAGACCATTTCGTGTATGACCCGATGGACGTCCGGCCGGGGGATGTCCAGCAGACCGCTCCCGGGCTGGTTAGCGAAGCGGACGCGCTGAATCTCTTCGGCGCGGGACTTGTTTATCACAGTGAGCCATTCGCGGAAGCGACGGAGATTTCAGGTTTTGCGAAGCTGACGGTTTGGCTTTCGATGGACGTACCGGATACAGACCTCAGCGCAGGGCTGTATGAAATCCTACCTGATGGCCGAAGCGTTGCGTTGACTGGCGATTCGCTGCGGGCGCGTTACCGCAAGTCGTTAAGAGAGGAAATGCTCGTGAAGCCCGGCGAAATCGAAAAGTTCGAGTTCACCGGGTTCACATTTTTCTCGCACAAGATCGCGAAGGGAAGCCGCTTGAGGCTGGTGTTTGAGGCGATCAACTCGCCGGATACGGAGAAGAATTACAACTCCGGAGGCATCGTCGCGAATGAAACGGCGAAAGACGCTCGAACGGCCCATATCACGATGTATCATGACGCCGCTCATCCGAGCGCGATTGAATTGCCGATTGTGAAGTAGATCCCGCACCTCGACGCGCGGTTAGGCAAGCCCTCTGTTCCCGCGTCAGCAAAGGCCGTGCATTTGCCTCTACATCCATCTGAGGGGCGAGGCACCGCAATCAGACCCATCGAAACTTAGGTTGTGACCCTCCGCGTTTGCGGGAGGTGATGCAACTGTGTGTTTGTCTCGACACGGGCCGTGTCGCTTCATACGCACAAAAGTATGGAAATAGGGTTTGCCAGGCGCTATACTCTACGTCACAAAGTACTTCGCTGCAGAGAGATGTGGCCGCAGAATTGCAAAGCTCACGGGGATGAGACTTCCGAATGGAGGAGCCATGGTCAAGCGAATTGCAGCTTTGGCGTTTATCTTTGTGTGTACGTCGGTGGCGTGGATCATTCTAGGCTCGACGATGTTGCTTCGCACGTACTCGACGGGATCGAGCGATCTGAAATCGCGCGTGGCGGCGAGCTGGGGAGCGGCACAGACGCAAACGCCGCCTTCGGCGATGTATGAGCGCGAAGTGACGAACACGATTCACGACAAAGATGGAACGCACGAGACGAAATCAACGGTGGCGACAGCGATCCCGCTCGACGGGAGCACCATCGACGTGACGCTTGATCTGGCGCATCGGCAAAAGGGATTGCTGTGGTACAGCACATATTCAGTGGTATTCGCCGGAGACTATGCGTTCCGAAACAATACGAGCGCGGATCAGGTGGTCACCGTCACATTGAACTTTCCGACCGACAAGGCGATTTATGACGACCTTAATTTTTCCGTGGACGGCAAAGCGTTGAACATCGCGAATACCAATACTGGCGCCTATGCGAATTACCAGGTGGCGGCTGGGCAGACGGCGGATTTTCACGTCGGCTATCGTTCGCAAGGGCTGGACACTTGGGAATACAAATTTGGAGAGGGCGTCGCGCAGATTCGGAATTTTGCGCTCACGATGCATACGAACTTCAAAGGGATCGATTTTCCGGAAAGCACGCTTTCGCCCACGACTAAACAGGAGACGCCAAGTGGTTGGGGTCTAACGTGGAAATACAAGGATTTGGTCTCGGGCTACCAGATCGGGATGGCCATGCCTGAAAAACTGCAGCCGGGACCTCTAGCCGGCGAGATCAGTTACTTTGCGCCCGTATCGCTTTTCTTCTTCTTCTTCCTGATGTTCATTATCACAACGCTGCGCGAAATCGATTTACATCCGATGAACTACTTCTTTCTTGCCGCGGCTTTTTTTGCGTTCCACATCCTGCTGGCATATCTGGTGGACCACATTTCGATTCACGCCGCGTTCGCCGTGTGCTCCGCGGTCTCGATTTTCCTGGTGGTGAGCTATCTCAGGCTCGTGGTCGGGATTCGCTTCGCCGCAATCGAGGCAGGGCTCGCACAATTGATTTATCTGGTGCTGTTTTCGTACGCGTTCTTCTTCAAGGGGTTCACCGGCTTGGCGATCACGATTGGATCGATCTTGACACTTTTCGTCGTGATGCAGATGACCGGGCGGATTCGGTGGCAGGAGAAGTTCTTACAACCGCACCCGCAGCGGGTTTGATCCAAGAACGCCTTCGGCGATAACGCCCGTCTGCGCAGCCTGGACCAAGAAAGTCGCGTGGGCGGGCGGAATCGTTTACGATGCTGAAGCGAATATGCCGAAGCACAAAAAAGCTAAGAAGGGCACCGAGCCGAAGGAATTTCGCAGCGGATTCGTAGCGATCATCGGGCGGCCAAATGTAGGAAAGTCCACGCTCGTAAATCGGCTCGTTGGCCAAAAAGTATCAATCGTCACCTCAAAGCCTCAAACAACTCGCAACCGGATTCAGGGCATTGTGAACCGCAAGAATGCTCAAATCGTTCTGATCGACACCCCGGGATGGCACGACGCCCACAATCTGCTGGGCAGGCAGATGCTGAGCGAGATCGTGGAAGCGATCGAGGGCGTCGATGTGTTGGCGCTGATGGCGGATGCAAACAGTGGAATCGGCGCAGACAACGACGGGATATTGCAGCGAGCGGCGGAATTCAAAGGGCCGGCTGTGCTGCTGCTGAACAAGATCGACAGGATACCGAAGGAAAAGCTGCTGCCACTGATCGCAGACTACAGTAAAGCGCGCGATTTCGCGGCGATCGTCCCAATTTCGGCGCTGACCGGCGACGGCATCGAGGAAGCCCTGTCTGAAATCATAAACCTCCTACCGGAGGGGCAGCCGCTGTTTCCGACGGACCAGTTTACGGACCAGCCGGAGCGTTTTCTGGCGGGCGAAATCGTTCGCGAGAAAGTGATGGCGCTGACGAAGCAGGAGATTCCGCACTCGGTCGCAGTGCTGGTGGACACATTTGAGGAATCGCCATCACTGATCCGGATCCGCGCGACGATCTACGTGGAGCGCGAAGGTCAAAAGGGAATCGTGATCGGAAAAGGAGGCGCGATGCTGAAGAGCATCGGCACCCAAGCCCGCGTGGAATTGGAATCGATTCTAGGAACGAAGGTATTTCTGGAGCTGTTCGTCAAAGCTCAGCCGGAATGGCGAAATAGCGCGTCCATGGTCAAGCAGCTTGATTGGCATACGCAGATCGAACAGCTTGGCGGAAACGAAAGCGAAGACACGGAGACGCCGTAACCGACCTTATTCCGGCGGCGCGGTTGAGGAAATTCCAAGGGACTTCAGCTTGCGGTATAGGTGGCTCCGTTCGAGGCCAAGTGCCGCTGCAGTGTGCGTCATATTCCACTGGTTTTCTTCCAATTTCCGCAGAATGAAATCGCGTTCATAGGCTTCGCGGGCTTCGTGAAGCGTGGAGTACGGCTGGCCGGAATTGCGGGAGCCACGAAAGAGTTCCGGTGGCAAGTGGTGCGCCTCGATATGCTGCTGCGGGACGACGATCACCATTCGTTCGAGGAGATTGCGCAACTCGCGAACGTTTCCAGGCCATCCATATCGCTGAAGCACATCGATAGCAGGTTGCGCCAATTCGCGCGGCCTCTTGCCGTAGGCATTGCTGAACTCGCTCAAAAAATATCTCGAAAGCAGCGGAACGTCCTCTGGATGTTCTCGAAGAGCCGGGACATAGAATGGAATTACGTTTAGCCGGTAGAAAAGATCCTCGCGGAATGCGCCGCGCGTAATCTCGTCCTCCAGCTTTTTGTTCGTAGCCGCGATCACCCGGACGTCAACGGTTACCGCAGTGTTCGAACCCACTGGTTCGAAGCGTTGCTCTTCGAGGACGCGCAGGACCTTCGCCTGAGTCTTCAGGCTCATGTCCGCGACCTCGTCGAGAAATAGCGTGCCGCCATCGGCCTTTTGAAACTTTCCAATCTTGTCGTCGGTCGCGCCAGTGAAGCTTCCTTTCACGTGCCCGAAGAGCTCGGATTCGATGAGTTCTTCCGGGATAGCCGCGCAGTTTACCTCTACAAATGCGCGGCTGTTTCGAAGGCTTGCCGCATGAAGCGCGCGGGCGACCAGTTCCTTGCCTGTGCCGCTTTCGCCGTAGATCAGAACGCGACCGTTGGTAGGCGCCGTCAATGCGATCTGTTGACGCAGCGCCTTCATCGGCACGCTCTCGCCGATCACCTGGTAATGTTGCGCGAGTTCCGCGCGAAGGCGCTGGTTTTCAAGAGCCAGCCGGTGATGCTCGAGGGCGTTCTTTACAACGAGACTGATCTTTTCGACGGACAACGGCTTTTCAAGAAACTCGAAGGCTCCAAGCTTCGTGGCGCGAACGGCGGTCTCAATGTTTGCGTGCCCCGATATCATGACCACCATCGGGCTGGAATCTGCCTCTCTCAAGCGGCGCAAGACTTCCAATCCATCGACGCCGTCAAGCCACACGTCGAGCAGGACAAGATCTACCGATTGCTGCTGGATGATCTGCAGGCATTCTTCTCCGCTCGCTACAGCTTCGACGCGATATCCGTCCTCGCGAAGAACTCCGGTGAGCGACTGCCGGATTCCGCTCTCATCGTCAACGATCAGGATGGAAGGCGCCATTTGGTTGGAGCTATGCCTCCGCCGGCGTTGCGGCTGTTACATCTGCCGTGGGGAGGCAGATCACGAACCTCGATCCGACTGGCGAGTTATCATCCGCGCGTATGGTGCCGTTGTGCTCGGCGACGACTCTCGCAGCGATCGCCAGCCCCAGCCCCGTGCCCCGGTCTTTCGTCGAGAAGTGCGGAAGAAAAAGTTTGTCCTTATCTTCGGGGGAGATTCCAGTGCCGGTGTCGCTGACCATGATTTCCACCGAATCGCCGTGATCCCCAGCGCGCGTGCTCACGACAATTTCTTTGACGGGTGAGGCATCGACCGCTTCGGCCGCATTGTCGATGAGATTTACGATTACCCCCCGGAGAAGCTCAGCGTCAGCCTTTATGGCCGGCAGCTCTGCCCCGAGGTTCGTGTGCAATTGAACGCCATCGAGACGATCTCTGAATTGTTCCAGTGCCTCGCGAACAACGGCGTTCGCGTCGGCCTGTGCCAGCCGCGCCTGCGGAAACCGCACAAATTGCGAAAACTCGTCAACGAGCGATTTTAGAGTCGCCACTTCGCGTTCGATTTGCGCCGAACATTCGTGTACAAGCGCCTCCAAATCGAGATCGCGAGTTGGTGAAGACGCGGGCAGCCCGCGGCGTTGCAGGTATCGCTCCAGTCTCTGCGCAGAGATTTGAATTGGGGTCAAAGGATTCTTGATCTCGTGCGCGATGCGCTGAGCAACTTCTTGCCACGCGGCTGACTTCTGCGCCCGGAGCATTTCAGTTAGATCGTCGATCACCACCACGAATCCGGGGTTCCTGCGCATCGAACCCAGTGCGCTGACCGTAACCGCCGCATGCATTACGCGGCCCTCCACGGCGATTTCGAGCGCGCGCGAGACGGCGCCCATCCGGAGCGATCTGCGGAGCAACGGGCGGACCTCGGCATACGCTTTTGGGCCGATGAGATCGCTCAGCGATTGTGCGCCTGATGCCGTCTCCGGGAACATCTCTACGGCCGCAGAATTCAACCGCACAACATTGCCTTCGGGATCGAGCGATACCACGCCCGTCGGAATATTCTCGAGGACGGCCTCAAGCAATTTCCGCCGCCGCTCGATTTCTTGAACGGCCTGCTGAAGACTGTGCGTAAAATCGTCGATCTGCTTGCGGCTGTCGCCGAGCTGCAAGGTCATCTCGTTGAATGAACGCACGAGCGTGCCGAGCTCGTCTTGAGCTTGCAGGTTCACGCGATAGTCGAAATTGCCATGTGAGACTTCCCGCGTCGCTTCCGCAAGCGCCTCGATCGGAACCGTAACCTGCTTGGAAAGAAAAAGCGCAAACCACGTTCCCGCAAACAAAAGGAGCAACGTAAAGAGCGAAAGCGAGAGCAGGAGCTGACTCTTATAGACGCGATATTGCTGCCGCTCTTGTTCGTAGATGTGTTGTTGCGCCTGCGCGGCCGTGTATTTTGCGAAAAAATCCGGTGGAAGGCGGCGGATCGCGAGCAACGAATTGGCTCCAAACATTGCGCGGCCTCCGGTCGCAAAAATCCCGCCAACCTTCCATAATTCGGCTCCGCTTGGCATCTGGGAATCATGAACCGGGACCGTGCCAGCGGACTCCTGGAAGTTGATTGCGAAATTTACCGCGTGCTCGCGAGGGTCGATGACCGCTATGCCATCGATTCCCGGTGAAAACCGAATAAGAAGCTTCCGGAGATCCTCTTCGGTAGGTTTTTGAGGAAGCGATTCGGCGCCGATCTTCGCGTAAGCATTGAGCCGCTCATGATCGCGCGCTCCCAGCTCATTCACTACGCTCTGCGTGACCTGCACAGCTTCTTCGAGCGGTTTCGGGAACCAGTGGCCAAGCGTGCGGTTTAAGAGTGCATAACTGATGAAAAATAGAAAAGCCACCGGCAACAGGGTAAGCGCCATCGCCCCGACCACCATTTTCGTTTTGAAATGAGTGCCCGGCCGGCCTGCGCGGCGCTCGAGCCAAAGCCTGAGCAGCATCCGCGTGAGGATGAATCCAAATACGAGCAGCGCCGCGACGATGAACGTCGAAACGGAGTAAAGAACGAGGATGTCGCTCCAATGAGCCGGCTGGAAGGGAAGGTCGAGCGAACCAAGCGTGAACACAGCCGAAAGCAGGAGCACGATGAGCAATAGCCCGAATCCGAGCCAAAGTCGGCGTTGTGGCCGCGCTGTCAAGGTCGTACTCCCACCGGATGAGTGAGCAACGCTTCCTGCGGCAGAAACTTGAACAAGGGGCATTCAGCGCAACGCGGTTCTCGCGCGCGACACCATCTCTTGCCGACATTCACGATCAGGGCGTGATACTCGTTGAATTGGCTCTCATTTAGGCCGAGATTTTGCATGAAATGCTGCTGCACCTCGTCATAAGTGGAATCTTCTGGAAGAACGCCGTGACGGGAGAGAAGACGCTTCGTGTATGCATCCACCACGAAAACTGGGTGGCGGCCAGCATACAGTAGAATCGAGTCTGCAGTTTCCGGACCAATACCATGCACGCGCAGGAGCTTTTCCCGCAAGCTAGCCGTGTTTTCCTGAAACATCGACTTCAGCGAGCCTTGATATTCCGACTCTAGGAAGTTCAAGAATGCCTTTAACTTCTTGGCCTTTTGCCGGAAATAGCCTGATGGCTTAACCAATCGAGCCAGCGTGGACTCGCGAACCGTGGCCATCGCGTTTGGATTCAACAACTTCTCGCCTCGCAGGTTCTCAAGTGCCAGCTTCACGTTCGTCCACGCAGTATTTTGCGTCAAAATCGCCCCGACGATTACTTCAAAGCGAGTTTTCGCAGGCCACCAACGCATCGGCCCGAGTGATTTGGACATCGCGTCGAAATACTCGTTAAGGAGGTCCGCCGACGCATACTTACTTAGAGAAGGCTCAACGACTGAGACTTCTCGAAGTTTCAAGTTCGGATTGGTTACTGCGGCCGCGGTTGCCATTGAATTTCAAGATATCCAGTCACTCTGGTCACGTCAAGGCGGCGTAGATATTCCCGTTACAGCTGTCCCTCAGAACAGGTGTTTTCGCCTCCATCGGGTTGATTCAATGAGACCTGGCGGAGTGTGCCGCTGAATTACTGAATTTGTATCGAAACGTACCGGAGTGTTATGTCGTCCAGACTGGGCGAAATTTTAGTCAAAGAGAGCCTGATCACTTCTGATCAGCTGCGCAAGGCGCAGGAGTATCAGAAGCAGCATGGCGGCAGGCTGGGCAGCAGCCTGATGAAGCTCGGCTTCGTCTCTGACGACGACATTTCGCAAGTCCTCTCCCGCCAATACGGCGTCCCTTCAATCAATCTTAAATATTACGAAGTGGATGCCGCCGTAATTCGCCTGATTCCGCAAGAAACAGCGCTTCGATACCAGGTTGTGCCGCTTTCCCGCGTCGGAGCAACCCTGACGATTGCGATGACGGATCCGACGAACGTCTTCGCGATGGACGATATCAAGTTCATGACCGGCTTCAACGTCGAGCCGGTGGTCGCATCGGAAACAGACATCAACGAAGCGATTCACAAGTTCTACGGCGACGCATCGAGCGCCGAAGAGCTCAGCAAGGTGATGAAGGATATTGCGGCGACCGAGGCCGAGGACCTCGAGCTCGCTACCGAAGAGGCTGAGCTCGACGCCGCTGCCCTGGAAAAGGCCGCCGAAGAGGCGCCGATTATCAAGCTTGTGAACCTGATTCTGACCGATGCAGTGAAGCGCGGCGCGAGCGACATTCATATCGAGCCCTACGACAAAGAGTTGCGCGTGCGCCTCCGTATTGACGGCGTGTTGCAAAACGTGATGTCCCCGCCGATGAAGCTGAAAGACGCCATTACGAGCCGCGTCAAGATCATGTCGAAGCTGGACATCAGCGAAAAGCGACTGCCGCAAGACGGACGCATCATGCTGAAGTACGCGCGCGACGGAAAAAAGAAGGAGCTCGACTTCCGCGTTTCCACCGTCCCGACCATTTTCGGCGAAAAGATCGTTCTTCGCTTGCTCGATAAGGAAAACCTGCGGCTTGACATGACGAAATTGGGATTCGAGCAGGAGTCGCTTGAAAAATTTGAGCGCGCGATTCTGAAACCCTACGGAATGGTGCTTGTAACCGGACCGACCGGTTCGGGAAAAACGAACACGCTGTATTCCTCCATCGCGCGGTTAAACACTCCTGAAACAAACATCATGACGGCCGAGGACCCGGTCGAATTCCAACTCGATGGAATCAATCAGGTCCAGATGAAGGACCAGATTGGATTGAACTTCGCCACGGCGTTGCGCGCCTTCCTGCGGCAAGACCCGAACATCATTCTCGTCGGAGAAATCCGCGACTTCGAAACGGCGGAAATCGCCGTGAAGGCCGCGCTCACCGGCCACTTGGTGCTCTCCACACTCCACACCAATGACGCGCCCTCGACGATCAGCCGGTTGATGAACATGGGTATCGAGCCCTTCTTGGTGGCGACCTCGGTGAACCTGATCGGAGCGCAGCGCCTCATCCGCCGCATTTGTCTCGGCTGCAAGGAAGAAGTCCCGATGCCCGAGCAAACGCTGCTGGACGCAGGCTTCAGCCTCGAGGAGGCGAAGTCGCTCAAGATTTATCAGGGCAAAGGCTGCCAGACCTGCAACAACAGCGGCTACAAGGGCCGGGTGGCGCTATACGAAATCATGGAAATGAACGACGAACTTAGGGAGCTAGTTTTGGTCGGGGCTTCGGCGTTGGAACTGAAAAAGAAGGCGCTGGACCAGGGAATGATCACGCTGCGGAAGAGCGGCCTGATCAAGGTGGCAGCAGGACTCACCACGCTTGATGAGGTCTTACGAGAGACAGTGCTCTAACGCGGGAAAGAGGAGAAGTATGCCGGGAATCACGCTCAGTGAATTGCTGCAAAAGATGATCGAGCAGGGGGGAAGCGACCTCCATATCACGACGAACAGCGCTCCTCGAGTGCGCGTGCACGGCCATTTGCGGCCACTCGATATGGCGCCGCTCACGGCCGCCGATACGAAGTCGCTGGCCTACAGCGTGCTCACGGATGCGCAGAAGCACCGCTTCGAGGAAAACCTCGAGCTCGACTTTTCCTTTGGGTTGAAAAATCTCGCGCGTTTCCGCGGCAACATATTCCACCAGCGTGGAGCGGTCGGAGCTGTGTTCCGCACGATTCCCTGGGAGATCAAAGGCTTCGACGCACTCGGTTTGCCGGCCGTCGTTCGCAATCTCTGCGACAAGCCGCGCGGACTCGTGCTTGTGACCGGCCCGACAGGGTCCGGCAAATCGACGACGCTCGCGGCGATGCTCGACAAAATCAATAGCGAGCGCGAAGAGCACATGATTACGATCGAGGATCCGATCGAATTTCTCCACAATCACAAAAAGTGCCTCGTAAATCAGCGCGAAGTCCACTCTGATACACATTCTTTCTCGAACTCATTGCGAGCCGCGTTGCGCGAAGACCCTGACGTCGTCCTCATCGGAGAAATGCGCGACCTTGAAACAATCGAATCCGCGCTACGCATCGCGGAGACGGGCCACTTGACGTTCGCGACCCTGCACACGAATTCCGCGGTGTCTACGATCAACCGTATTGTTGACGTATTCCCGGCCCACCAGCAACCGCAGATCCGAGCGCAGCTCTCGCTCGTGCTCGAAGGAATTCTCTGCCAAGCGTTGCTTCCGAGAGCCGACGGCAGGGGCCGCGTCATGGTGATGGAAGTTTTGATCCCAAACGCGGCCATTCGAAACCTGGTCCGCGAAGATAAAATTCACCAAATTTATTCCGCGATGCAGACGGGAACTGCGCATACCGGCATGCAGACCTTCAATCAGAGCCTGGCAAACTCCTACTTCAACAAGCTGATCACCTTGGAGATGGCGTTGTCGCGCTCGTCGAATGCCGACGAATTGCAGGACATGATCAATCGTGGAGTGGCCACATCGGCGAACACATATACGGGAAACCGGCGGCAATAGGGCCGAGAAAGCTCAAGATCCGAGAATTACGACATCTAGGAGACGACGATGCCTGTTTACACCTATCAAGGGAAAAATCGAACTGGGACAAAGGTCACCGGCGAGCAAACGGCGAGCAGTAAGACCGAGCTGCAGAATCTGCTCCGACGCCAGCAGATCACCGTCACGAAGATGTCGGAGAAGGGCAAAGAGTTCAGCTTGCCCAGCTTCGGCAGCGGCGTGAAGCCCGAAGAACTCGCCGTGTTTACGCGGCAGTTTTCCGTGATGATCGACGCCGGTCTCCCGCTGGTGCAATGTCTTGAAATCCTGGCCGGACAACAGGAAAACAAGACTTTTCAAAAAGTGCTGACGGGCACTCGGAGTTCCGTCGAAGGCGGCGCCACGCTTTCGGCCTCGATGAAGCAGTTCGAAAAAGTGTTCGATCCGCTCTACGTGAACATGGTTGAAGCAGGCGAAACGGGCGGTATTCTCGACACAATTCTCCAGCGCCTTTCGACTTACATCGAGAAGAACGTAAAACTGAAACGGGCGGTGAAGTCGGCTCTGATTTATCCTGCCGTCGTCATTTTCGTCGCTGCGGGCGTAATTACGCTACTTCTCTGGAAGGTGGTCCCGATCTTCGCCACCCTCTTCGCGAGCTTGAACGTTGGGCTGCCTCTGCCAACACGGATTGTGATTGCGCTGAGCCATTTCGTTGGGAGCATCTTCGGTCTCCTAATTTTGATCGGAGTTATTGGGGCTGGGGTCGGCTTGCGGGTATGGTATGGCACTCCCGGAGGCCGCATGGCCATCGACAAAACTCTTCTGAGATTGCCCATGATCGGAATTCTGCTTCGAAAGATCGCTGTGGCCCGCTTCACGCGAACGCTCGGGACCCTCATTACCAGCGGTGTGCCTATTCTTGAGGGTCTTGATATCACAGCACGCTCTTCAGGCAACGCCGTGATCGAGAAAGCCCTGCTCCAAACGCGCAAGCAGTTGGAGGCTGGACGCACGCTTGCCGATCCGCTGCGCGAGACCGAGGTCTTTCCTGGCATGGTGACGCAGATGATCGCCGTCGGCGAGCAAACCGGCGCGATGGACGCGATGCTTCAAAAGATCGCCGACTTCTACGAGGACGAGGTGGACGCCGCAGTCAAGGACCTCCTCGCGGCGATGGAACCTGTCATGATCGTGTTTTTGGGCGTCGTCGTCGGCGGCATCGTTATATCGATGTATCTGCCGTTGTTCGCCCTAATCAGCAAGCTGTCTTCGCACTAAGCACTTGGAGGGAAAAGCTGGTCCTCTGCCAGGCGGAACAATTTCGCCGTCTGGCTCAGGCCAGGTCTCGGAGCAGTTCGCGGAGTGAGTCAGTCGGGTAAATGCATGTGTGTAGTGCGAAACACGTCAACCAATCGACGTTGACCCTCGTTTCGGCGCCATCGCAGAATCACTGAAAGGCCATTAACCTGATGGATTTCTCGCAGAGTCGCAGCGATTGGCTCGCCTGGTTGAATCGCGTCCGGTTTTGGGTAATCACTCTGCTGGTCGGAATCGCGATCCTTCTGTGGCAATTGCAAATCATTCTCCTGCCGCGAAAGCCGTTCGCTGTTTTGATCGTGCTCTGGTACACGTTCGGTGTTCTCGATTCGATTCTCGGTCGTTGGTTGAAGGAAGCGTCCTGGCTCGCGCCTGTCGAAATCACATGCGACCTCTGCATGATTACTGCACTCGTGTATCTGACCGGGGGACACGAAAGCTATTTCATCTCGTTTTATCCTCTCGCCATCATCGTGGCCAGCATTCTTTTCTCGCGCAGAGGCACATTTCTTACAGCTGGCCTTGGATTCGTCCTGCTCGCGGGTGTCGTCGAGCTGGTTTTCTTCGGACGGTTGCCACGCACCGCGAGTAGTCTCCCGACACTCAGCGCGATGCAGACTTGGGTGGTGAGCAACCTTCTTGCGTTTCTCGCTGTAGCATACCTTTCGAGTTTGCTGGCGCAAACATTGCGTCGAAAGGGGCTGGAACTCGAGCAGAAGAGCGGCGAGCTTCAGGATCTTCGAGCCTTTAATGAAGACATCATTCATTCGATGCGTGGCGGACTTCTGACCACGGACGTCGAAGGCCACATTCTGCTGCTGAACCGGACCGGCGAAGAGATTACAGGTCATTCGTTCCAGGAAGTCCGTGGCAGAAAAGTCCAGGATCTTTGGCCCGATTTTTGGCTGCCCAGGCTGCCCCACACTGAGATTGCGAGAATTCCCCGCCAGGAAATTGATTTTCGTACGCCTGGCGGGGCAACGAGTTTTCTCGGGATTTCTGTTTCGCCGCTGCGCACCAGCGACAAAGCAATGAACGGGTATGTTTTCAATTTTCAAGATCTGACGGAGCTGCGTCGGCTCGAACAAGAACTGGCCACCCGCGACCGGATGGCCGCGCTCGGCAGACTTTCCGCCGCCATCGCTCACGAAATCCGGCAACCCTTAACCGCGATTGCGGGCGCGGTAAAGGAACTCGCGAGGCTTGCTCCTTTAGAAGAAGACGAAAAGCATCTTGTCGGGATTGTCGGCAGGGAATCAGAGCGCCTTAACGCACTTATCACCGATTTCCTCAACTACTCACGAGAGAAGACGTACGAGTTCGCAGAGGCAGACATTACATCGCTATTACGAGACACGCTGACACTCCTCGAAAAGCATCCATCACTGAACGGGAAATACAGGATCGAGAAGCGTCTGGAAACGCACCCGATTCGCGCTCGAGTCGACACGAACCGCATCAAGCAGGTGTTTTGGAATCTTTGCGACAACGCTCTCCGTGCCATGCCGTCAGGCGGAACCCTCACTGTTGGACTGGAGAGCGCTCCCTTCTTGGTGCGGATTCGGTTTCGCGACACCGGCGTAGGCCTCGATCCTCAAATGCGCGCCAAGATCTTCGAACCGTTGCAGTCAGGATTTCAGGGAGGCACCGGTCTCGGGCTTTCTATCGTTTACCAGATCGTGCAGGCGCACAGCGGACGAATTGTTG
This sequence comes from Candidatus Acidiferrales bacterium, assembly GCA_035710585.1. Taxonomy (GTDB): domain Bacteria; phylum Acidobacteriota; class Terriglobia; order Acidiferrales; family UBA7541; genus DASTCZ01. The sequence continues at coordinate 25,198 of DASTCZ010000051.1, forward strand.
TGGCATCCGAACGGAACCGAGGAGCAGAGTTTACAGTTGAGCTTCCGAGAGTCGCCTAGCGGCGCCGCTCGAATATTGGACTAGCTGTTAGGGGTGATAGCGAATCAGATGGCACATCTCTTGGTAGTCGACGATGAACGGTCGATTTGCGAATTGCTTGAAATCACCTTCCGCAAGGAGGGACATCGCGTAGAAATCGCCAATAACGCCGAAGCCGCCCGCCGCCGCATCGGGTCGCAAATCTACGACATCATTATCTCGGACATCCACATGCCCGATTCGAGCGGCGTCGAACTGCTCAAGTTCACACGCGAGACTTCGCCCTCGACGCTCTTCATACTAATTACGGGCGTGCCCACGCTCGAAACAGCCATCGCAGCGGTGAATTCAGGGGCAGACCGATACGTAATTAAAGATCATAACCTCATCGATCAACTCCGAAAAGCGGTCGCGCAAGTTTCCGAAACGCTCACGCTAAAGAAGGAAGCGAAGATTCTCAAGCGCGAATTGCGCCGGCTGACGGGCGACGAAAACTTCATCGGACATAGCCCAAAAATGCGTGCGATTTTCGACTTGATCCAGACCGTCGGTCCGCAGCAGAGCAGGGTAATGATCACTGGCGAAAGCGGTACGGGTAAAGAGCTGGTTGCGCGCGCGATCCATCAACACAGTCCTCGAAACGAGGCGCCGTTCATCACCATCGACTGCGGAGCATTTCCCGAGACCCTTCTGGAATCCGAATTGTTTGGTTACGTAAAGGGAGCGTTCACCGGCGCGAACGAGAATCGCCAGGGTCTCTTCATGGCTGCAAGCGGCGGCACGTTGTTCATGGATGAGATCGGCAACATGCCGATCAGCATGCAGGTGAAGCTGTACCGAGTACTGCAAGAGGGCAAAGTCCGCCCGCTTGGAAGCACCGAGGAGATGGATGTCGATGTCCGCGTGATCGGCGCGACCAACAAGGACCTCGAGAAAGAGATTGCCGAGGGGCGGTTTCGCGAAGACCTTTTCTATCGCTTAAGCGTGATCCCGATTCAGCTGCCACCACTGCGGGAACGGAGAGAAGATATTCCGACACTGTGCCGGCGGTTCCTCGAGCGGTTCCGGCAGTCCATGAACAAGGCCATAGAGGGAATCGAGCCGGAGGCGATGCGGCTACTCGAAGAATACGATTGGCCGGGAAACGTCAGAGAGCTGGAGAACACAATCGAGCGCTGCGTCGCCCTTGAATCCGGAAAGCAGATCAGCAGCGGCGTGTTGCCCGATAAGATTTATCGAGCGGCGCAAGCGGTCGCAATCGCCGCATCGGCGACAGCTTCCGGGAACCACAATGGCGCGCTGATACCCGAAACAGGTCTCGATCTTGAGAAGCATATCCAGGAAATGGAAAAGGGCTATCTGCTTGAGGCGCTCAAAATGACAGATGGAGTGGGTACTCGCGCCGCGGAACTCCTGCGTATGTCCTACCGGTCGTTCCGCCACTACTCAAAGAAATACAACATTTGACCTAGTTCGGGGATGCGACAAGCTGCGAAGAGTCGTCTGCCAGCGCATGTTGTCTTCGCTCGGCGAACAGTCGAAACGGATACGTGATCGCGAACGCGGCTACCGTAATCATGACCGGGTCGATGGGATGACGATATCGCCTTGAAGGGTGCGTGACGTAATAGATGATCGGGAAGATGAGCGGGAATAGCGCGAGTGGCACCGCAAACGGATTCTTAAGACGCGACAAGACGAGCAACCCGACCAAGCCCAAAACCGATACCCCGATATTGGACAGCAGCAGCGTCCGCTCATACCAAGAGGCGTGCGCCCAGATGTCCTGTATTGGGTCCCAGTTTCCGGTCCATGTGTCGACGAACCTGCGCCACATGAATCTCGCCGTGTCGACTGGATGCGATTTCATGAAAGCAATCGCTTCCGACTGCTTTTGCTTCATGTAAGCGATCTCACCTAAGCGTTGGAATTTCTCGCGCTCGGGCGGGTAATCGTTCGGATGGAGCTCTCCAGCCCATGTATCGGGAACGTCGGGGTTATTGCCCAGCCATAATTCCAAACCGAAATTCGAACGCAGCGGCACAAATTGGTGAAACACCCGATAGTTCCGAATTGTCCACGGAACACATGCGGCGAAAACTAGGATAGCGATAGTCGCGACCTGTCTTACCCACACTGCACTTGCCTTGTGCTTCTCCCACGCAAACCAGCCGAGTAGAAACGGCAGCACCGCGAGAATCGAGGGGTTGACCATCGCCGCAAGTCCCCAGAGCGCCCCATAGACTATCCAGTCTCTCGAACGGTCCGAATTCCACACCTTGATGGTCATCATCAAGATGCACGCGGCAATCAGGGCAGCCAATGAAGAGTCCCAGACCCAGGTTGTGGGCATAAGTATGGCATCCGCGAAAAAAGCCCAAATCCACGCAGCGGCAGCGCCTACCTTAAGTCCTCCGAGCCGTTTGCCTGCGTAGTAGATGGGCAAACATGTGAGAGCAGAGAACGCGCAGTTTATCGCGATGATGGTGACCCAAGATCTATACGTGAACACGCCAAACAGTTTGAAGACCCCCGCCAGCAAGTACGGATAGACGGGTGTTAGCCAAGCGGTAGGGCCGGAATCAACGGAGAGTGGTGAACTGAAGCCGCGTCCCAGCGCGATTGACTGCGCAATTCGTCCCGTTTCGTAGCCGAACGGAAGGCTTGAATTGATTGGAACCGGTGCATATCGCTGCTCGTAGCGCAGAAACTCAATTCGAACCGCGAAGGCGATAATGGTAATTACTGCGGCCGAGGAAAGGCCTCTGATCAAATGACGGGCCAATTTTGATCTCAGGCTTCGCGTCTCACTCATCCCATCGCTATGCTAGCTAGCAATTCCAAGTTGAGCAACGAACTCCAGGCGCGCCATACAACCTCGATGTCTTTTTGATAACGGATTGGACGTCGGGCTTGGCTATCCAAAGAGTCCGGGGCCGAGATCTGACATAAGTCACAAATTGGCGTTCGCAGGGATTGCTTTTCTGACGAATTTTGTCATTGCGAGATGTTCCGATCGCCGCTCGAACGCGTCAATGACTTCAATTTTCCTCGAGTGCGAGATAACTCTCATCTATTCATCCACATAAAGACCTGTACCAAATCGCTGTCCCAAATCGGTGCTCTTGGAACCCGGCTTGCACCCTTTTGTTCCGTAACCCGGTGAACTGGAATCATCCCGAAGAGAGGAAAAGAATGAAGAACAAGCAGAAGGGTTTCTCGCTCATCGAGCTCTTGATCGTCGTGGCGATCATCCTGATTATCGCCGCCATCGCGATCCCGAATTTGCTCCGCGCACGTATCTCGGCCAACGAAGCGTCTGC
>DASTCZ010000052.1:0-7402 GCA_035710585.1 Candidatus Acidiferrales bacterium
AATTCCAATGCGTCCGCACGCAACTTGAAACGGCTCCGGGTCGGGCTTCGGCCGCCGAATGTCATCGGCCGTCACCACGGTGTCGAACAATTTTTCTCGTTCCGCGCTCAGCGGCAGCACATCGTGAATCCGCGAGGAACCGGTCACGATGCCCAGTTTGTACTGCGCGACGCGCAGCGCTTCCACCATTTCCCAGATTCCGTCGAAAAAAATCGCGCGCGCCGTCTTTTTGTAGAATCCGAGCCGCCGAGCGACCAGCTCATCGAGCTTTGCCGACGGCAACGCAATTCCGCGGTCCTCGTAAAGCGCGGCAATCACTTCCGAAGTTTTTCGGCCTTCGCGCAGCATCACCTCGCGCGGAGCGAGCTTCAATCCCTCCGGCTCAAGGGCAAGCTCGTACGCGCGGTAGTAATCTTCTCCGGAATCTACAAGCACACCATCCCAATCGAAAAGCAGCGCCCGAAATCTATTTTGCTCGAGGAATGGAAAAGGCGGAGCGGAAGGATTGAGGAAGGAGTCCGAGGCGGCGTCTGCCATCGCAAATAGAATACGCGAGGCCTAGCAAAGCTGGAAATCGACAGCGCCGTAACGAAAGACTTGAATTCGTGGATCTAATGCAGGATTTCATCCTTCTGCAAAACCATCTCCACGCTCAAGAGTTCCATGCGAACGGGCAGGCCGCCGATGGATGAAGCGGTTCCGCGTACCAATTGCTCGAATGCCGCAACTGTCGCCGGCTGCGACCACACGCCATCCTTTACGATGAACGCGAGAGATGTGCCTGTGTCGTCTTTGTTGAGGAAAATTCTCACCCCTCGATCTTGAAGAAATTCGGCCGCCTGCAATGCCTGAGCGAGCGCGTTCGCATCGGCTTGCGTCGCCGAGCCAGCGTAGTAGATCAGATCGTTTGCCCCAATCGTGATGCGTCCGACAGGGATGACTTTTAGCGTCTGCGTCGCGAGATTCGTAAACCGAAGTTTGACGGGCAGTCCGATTGTGCTGGCCGCGGCATTGCCCAGAACCTGCACAAACGCGTCTACGGTGTCGGGCTGGGTGATTTTCTTGGGATCGACGACGAACGACACAGTCGCGCCGGTCGTATCCTTTACGAGAATCACAATGAAACCGTTATCGCGGAGATAGCCTTCGGACTTGAGGGCTGCGCCCAGCGCCGCGGCATCTTGTTTCGTCGCCGAACCGCCGTAGTACACCTGATCCTTCGTGCCGATGATCACCTTGGAACGTATCGCGGCGCCGAGACTGAGTGCGAGCGCGGCTATGTAAACGGTGGCACAACCGAGAATCCCGATGCCAAGCGCGGCCCAGCGGGAAGAAAGCATCCCGCCAGAGGTCGCATGTGCCACGATCGCTCCCCCTTGAAACGTTTCCGCCACTTGCTTCGTTGCCAGGACAAGACCGACTGCGATCGGAGTCGATATCCAAAACGGCGGCGTAAATTTGAATCCAACAAAAACCGCTGCAGCGGTCGCGAGAATTCCGATGAGAAAGGCCCATCTCGCGCTGGATGGCTTTCCGAGGCGGCGGTAATTGAGCGCCATGACCGCGCCGCCTGCGAGGGGCGAGCCGAAAAGCGTCGCCATCAACACGGAAGTCGAATCAAAGAGGCGGATAGAAGGCGCCGATCGTGCCGGTGCTTCAGTTGCGAAGCTCGGCGGTGTATTGGAGGCAAACTCAGCCGGTTGAGGCCCTATCTCGCTCACGTCTAACGCCTCCTTTTACGGCTCGCGTCACTTGTCATCTCGCGCTGCCTATGAAGCGGCGTACTTCGATGCATCATTCCGCAGTCCGGAATTGGATTGAGCTGCATTCGAAATTCCAGCTGCAAGGTTGATCTCCCGAGCGATTTCATCTGTCCGTTGCGCAAAGGAACTGAGTTCCGCGGGCTTTGTCTTCTTCTTGGCGCGATAGATGATCAACCACGGCCCGGCGGCCTCGATATTCCACGCCGGCTTCTCCGGAAGAGTCCGGAAAAAGTCGAGCAATGCAGGCTGAAAAAACGACCGGATGGCATTTTCATCCGAGCCGCGAAGCAGAAACCGCTTGCTGAAGTCGGGATGTGTGTCAAACCCGATCGGTTTGTAGCCAAAAGCACTCGCCGCCCTGTGAAAAAAATCCTCGCCGCACAAGTGGAATTCGGGCATGAGCGCGCCCGGAAAACGATACGCTGCCACCGTCTGGCCGATCGTTCGCGCACTACGATCGGCCCCCACGGTGTACTCGAAATCGAATAATGCGACGTCTCCAGGCCCCCTCATCACGTTGTAAGCGGTGGGATTCCGGCCCGAACGCAATAGGTTCAGACTGGAATTCAACTCATTCCTCAGCGCTTCGCCTTTTCGTTCAAATGAAAATCTCATTGCGGCCGCCGCATTTTGCAGAGCGGCCGCGCGCCTGTTCGCGAGCGAATACGAAATTGCGAGCACGATGCCGATCGCCGCAATCGTAATGATCGCGGTCCACGTGCCCTCCGAAATCGCGAACAAGATCATGGGCGCAAAGCTCTCGCGAAAAACTACTTCCTCTTTTGCAGCGGCGGAATCAGCGAATCTGGCGGCCCGGCCAGAGAGCCATCATTTCGAATCGTCAGCGCGATCTTTCCCGCGCCGCCCTTGCAATCGAGGCTCAGCTGCTGGCCGCTCACGGAATATGAGCAGGGCGCGGTCTGCCCCATGAACGTAAAATTGGCGCTGCCCCCGGATTTGATTTCGAGCGTGATCGCGCCATTCGGATCGGAATACGTTCCAGGAAGCGAGCTGCAGCCGCAACCAATCGCCAACCCGCTGGCCGCAAGTACACTTGCGATTAACATCTTTGAACCTGTAATTTTCACGTTCTGTCTCCTTTTGAATTCGAAATTTGGCCAGCAAACTCGTTCGCATCAATTCATCGAGAACTGCGCCTGCCTTCGCGCGGCCGTTCTGTCTTTTATGCGGCCGGCTTTTTCAGCGCCCCGCTAGCCAGCACGAGCGCGGCAAGGCCAAGAACAAAAATCCCCCAGCTCCACGAAAATGGACTCGGCGCGCCCAGCTTCGCGAGATCGCCGAAGGCCTTATTCTCGGACATGTACACGGAGATAAAGCCGACCACGAAGATCCCGAGCGGCGCGGCGTTCAGATATTTCGCCCACGGAGCGGTGATAAATGGCGCGGCGAACGGCGCGCTGATGCACGCAATTCCAAGATAGGCGAGGAAGCCGTGATCCGCCCCGCCGCCCAGCACGGCGAGCGGGCTATTGAAATCGATCCCCAGCAAATTCCAAAAAGTCAGATTTTCCGCCGCCGTAATCCCGCCGCCGAGCGTAGCGGATGGCAGGAAGAACCAAGCGATCCATACGACCACGGTCGCGCCCAACGCCACTTTCCCCATGCGCGCCGCAAGTGCTCCTACGCCCTGCTGCGCGAGCTTGGCAGCTTCTTTGCCTTTTTCCTGAGCGACTCCGCTCAGCTGATTCATCCGCTCCTTCGCGAGTTGCTGGGAGTCAACCGCAGTGATGCCGGTAATCTGCCCGCCGCCATCCACTTCAACATCGACCGTCATGTTCGCCGCGGGCGCCACAGGCGATTTCCACACGCCCTCCAGCGTGAATTGCCTTTGCTGCCCGTTCAGAAACAGCAGGCCTGGATTTGCGTCGGGAACCTTTACAATCGTGCTTCTGATCCTTCCCTGTGCGTTCATGTTTCTCTCCTTTGTATTCGGGACTCGTGAGCCGTTTCTAAGACCGATTGGTGCCGTGCCAAATTTCCAAAATTAATCGCGAACTTTTCGGAGCGGAGAATCCGATGGCGGCGGTCCCCACAGGTAGCCCCCGTCGCCAACGTTGAACGTGATCTTGCCGATGTCGCCCTTGCAATCCACATTCAGCTTCGTACCATCGACCGCCCAGCTGCATTGAGAAGCAACGCCCGCGAAGCTGAACGTCGCCGAGCCTCCAGGCTTAAGCTCCAGCACGATCGTCCCGCTCGAATCCGTGTACTTCCCCACCGGATCGCCGCAGCCGAACGCTGCGAGAATCCACGCGGCGCACGCAAGGCTCGTGGCATACACCGCCAGCCGGCGGATCAATCCGCCTCTATGACTCGCGTTCAGTCCGCCTTCAGTCACTTGTCTTCGTCCCGACGCGCACTCGCAAACCGCACCGCTTCGGCTCCATCCCCAGTGTCGCCGCCCGAAATGCCACAGGTCCCCGATCGAAGTCCTGACGGAAGTCTCAAGAACTCTGAAGAAACGTAAATCGCTCCTCCGGCAAGGCTTACACATCGTTTCCGGTGCATGCTCCCCTCAGCGAATGAAAAATCCGACGATCGCGATCAAAACTCCGGCCCCACCCGACGCCAGCCCGAGGTACCAATAAATGCGCTTTTCCGTGAGCATCGTGATCGAGCAGATCACCAGGCTCGCCTCGAGCAGCACTTCGCCGAAGTCAAACCAGTTCGAGCGGCGTTCCAGCGTTGTCACCTGCGTTTCCGTGGCGTTGGCCTGATTCTGGATGTCCTTCATTTCGCCGTTATACCGGGCGATCTCGCTGGAATACTTCGTCTTCGCGGCGGCGATATTGGCGCCGCTCTGCAGCGCAAAAAGATTCAGCTCATCGAGAAACACCTCGTAGCTCCGCTCGCGAATCACCTTCGCCTGGTATTGCGACCATTGGTCGGTCTCGCGAGTCTGCGCGAGCATCGCGTCGGCGTGTACCCGCGCGCCCATCAACGTCACAACCGCTGCAAAGACAGCGAGAATCGCCATGCTTACCGTCACCGGCGCGAACTCATCTTTTTCAGCGCCGGCTTTGGCGTGCTCGTGGAGTTCTTCAATATCGGGAGCCATTTCGCTCTTCACCTCGCGTTGACAGAAGTTCTACCCGCAACAAGCCGCCCACAATTCAGCCGCTACTCGCATTTGCATCACCCGCACCTACTGCGATTTCCCCGACGGAGCGTACTCAAGCTGGTCCAACTTCTTGTGCATATTGAAAAGGTCGAAGCCGAACTGCGCTTTCATGATGATTTGGTCCTGGCGCAGAAACGTTCCGTGCAGCGTTCCCAGCGATTTGTTTTCGTAGAGCAGCAGGTCAAGCTCGGGGCCGATCGATAAGCTTGGGAAAATCGTGAAGCGCAGTTGATGCTGCTCGATATCCCGGAATCGCGTGTCCGTTGAGTTTTCCGTGTTGAAATTCACGGCGAACCAGTCGCCCGTGTCCGTGAAGACGTAGCTGATCCGCGTGTACAGCGGCACCGTCAGATTCATCTTCCAGTAGAGCCCAGCATGGTCCTTTCCGCCCTGCAGAGTGTTCACGATCGAGTTGACCGTGATCGCGGGAGGATTTGTCACTTTGGGATTGCTGAACGCGGACACACAATTCGAAAAGCTCGTACTCGATTTCGCCAGGCACGTCGCGGTCACTTTTCCGTTCGTGACGAACTGGAATCCCTGAATCGCGTCCCACTGATGGCCCACTTCAGGCCCGAATTCCAGCGAACTGATGCGGCGCTGCCACCGGAATCCCGTTCTAAGCAGCAGCGTGTACCCTCGCGGCTGATTGAATTGCAGCGTCGCCGGAACCGTGGACCTCAGCGAAAACGCTGTGGCCGTTTCCTGCAGCGGCGTCTCGAAATGGCTGGTGATCACAAGGTCGCGATGCTGCGAGCCGCGCTCTGCCCAGATTTTCGCGGCGCCCAAATCAAACGTCCCCAGATTCGCGATCTGGTTCGTCTGCCGCGCAGCGTTCGGCTGCCCCTTGAATTGAACGTTGTACGAGTACGCTGGGGCCGCGAAGATCTGGTAGTGCTTCCAGTTGCGCGTCCATTGCGCCGAAAAATCGCTTGCCCAGTTGCTGAAGCGGTGCGAGTTCACTCCCGGCGTCGTAATTCCGCCGAAGCTCGAATCGATCTGCGCGTCCGTTCCATTGTGGCCAAGGCTCGTTATGCCGAAAGACGCCTTTATCAGCCGGAAATCCCAGATCGGCCGGTACTCGATCCAGTTGTCCATCGAATTTTGCAGAGTGGCCGGCCGCAACGCGGCCTTGCGAGGATCGCCAGGCACGGGCCGCGAATGGTGGAACACGGACCACACTCGCAATTGTTCGAGCGGCGTATTGCTCGGCCCGGTGTTTGCAGGCTTCAGCGCAATTTCGTCGAGATAGCTGTCTCGCTCAATCGGTCCGATGCAGTGCGCCGCCCAGGCATCGCCAGCGACCGCGCGGCAAACGATCCCGCTGATCGTCTGCAACTGCTTGTCATAGTCACTCGGCACGACAGGAGCCCGCATCTGCGCGGTAGCCAGGTCGGGATACCCTGTGTCCCCGCCGCCGATGAAGTCGCTCGTGGCGATGGAGTAGAGCTTCGTCGGGTCGAGCCGCAGACCGTTGATCAGATATTCGCCGTGCGCCGAGTCGAACACGATGCCGACGGAAAGCAGTCCACGATTTTTGTATTGACCGATGGTCAGATTGGAGCGGTCCGCAGAATCAAACGCTTTCGACTCCTTCAACGCCTGTTGTAGCGCGCTGCCCGGCACCCGCATCAGCTTCAGGAAGTCACCCTTCCAAACGATGCGGTCCATCAGTTGCTGCAGAATCGTGTCGGGCGTCCCGGCCTTCAAATCGGCGATGTCGCCGGCGTCCGGCGGAAGTTCCGCGAAAAAGTCTCGCTCCTGCAGAATCGCAATGTCGGATTGCGCCGCGCGCTGCATCTCGCAAAGCGTGAGAATTTCGATCTGCTCTGCCTGGATTTTCGAATTGAAGCCGTTCGGCAGGCAATCGCGCTTCAGCGCCGCGTCAACCGCTTTCCAAAAGAGCGGTGCCGTTCCGCCCGTAGGATCCTTATCCGAGGGTTTGCCTAACTCCAGATGCTCCGAGACCAGCGACCACTTCGGCGCGTCGTCCTGTGAAATCCGGATTTCCAGTTTGCCGACATCAACCACCGCTTTGGGGTTGCGGTTGGAAACAAAGTACGGCTCTGGAACCACCAGCACCATCGGATGGCGAACCGATCCAGCTCGCGGAGCGTTCCATTCGGCGGTAACAGTCGTGCCGACTGTCGCTACTTCCTGGTCGGCCGCGCAGACCACCACCTGAAACTGCTTCATGCGGGTGCCGAGCGTATGCGCCTCTTGCGAATTCATCTGCGCCATCAGCACCTTGATCAAGCGGCGCTTTCCGTCTGACACTTCCTTCGCCAGCCCGCTCTCGGCGTAGTTCCGGTCGAAAGAGTCCAGCATCTGCTTCAGCGGAACCGCCGGATCGAGGACCGAGGTCTGCGTGCGGTACTTATCGCTCTCCGTGTTGGCCCACTCGAAATTCAGCATGCCGACGTTGTCGCCGAACGAGGGATCGACAACGCCAAAAATCGCGACGTCTTCCGGGACGCCCGACGAATCGCGCGTCTGA
>DASTCZ010000053.1:0-16343 GCA_035710585.1 Candidatus Acidiferrales bacterium
GGCGGCACCTTCCGTTCGCTTTGAAGTTTCGATCCCCTCGTCAGCGGGAAGCGAACCGCTCACCGGCCGCATCTACGTCCTGCTTTCCACGCAGGCGAATCCCGAGCCGCGATTTTCGATCAGCGAAGAATCCGCGCAATCACAACAGATTTTCGGCAGCGACGTGGAAAAGGTGTCTGCTGGCCAGACCGTCGCCGTGGACGAATCCGCGATCGGCTACCCGATCGAAAAAATGTCCGCCATTCCTTCTGGCGACTACTACGTGCAGGCGGTCTTCAATAAATACACCATTTACAACCGCGCCGACGGCCATCGCGTCGCGCTTCCGGCAGACGAAGGCGAAGGCCAGCACTGGGCGCGTAAGCCCGGCAATCTGTATAGCAAGCCTGTGAAGATGCACCTGCAGCCGGGCATGGGCGCGCAGATCAAGATCGAGCTGACCGACACGATCCCGGCTGTGCAGGCTCCCGCCGACACCGATTTCGTCAAGCACATCCGCATTCAAAGCCAGCTACTCACGAAGTTTTGGGGTCGGCCGATGTACCTTGGCGCGATCGTGATCATCCCGGAAGGCTGGGCCGCGCATCCCGACGCGCACTATCCGCTGCTCGTCAACCACGGTCACTTCCAGGCAGACTACCGCTTCCGCACCACGCCGCCCGATGCAGGCGCGCAGGGCGCACAGCTCGCTCGTACGCAGACGGCCTATCAGTTTTATCAGGATTGGTCGCAGGGAAAACTTCCGCGCATGCTCATCCTGATCATCCAGCACGCCAATCCTTTTTATGACGATTCCTACGCTGTGAATTCCGCAAATGTCGGCCCGTACGGCGATGCCATCAATAGCGAGCTGATTCCGGCCGTGGAAAAACAATTTCACGGCATCGGGCAAGGCTGGGCGCGCGGACTCTTCGGCGGCTCGACAGGCGGCTGGGAAACCCTCGCCTCGCAAATTTTTTATCCGGATAACTACAACGGCGCGTGGGGCGCCTGCCCCGATCCGGTCGATTTTCACGCCTATCAAACCGTCAACATCTACGACAATCAAAACGCGTTCTACGAAATCGGCCCCTTCGGCCGCATCGATCGCCCGGATATGCGCCGCACCGATGGAACCATCGAAGCGACAACGGCAGGCGCGGTCCGCTACGAGCTCGCGCTCGGCACGCACGATCGCTCCACCGAGCAGTGGAACATCTGGGAATCGGTCTTCAGCCCCGTCGGCGCGGATGGCTACCCGAAGCCTATCTGGGACCCGCTCACCGGCGCGATCGATCACGACGTCGCAAACCATTGGAAGGATCACTACGACCTGAACGCGATCCTGCAGCGCGATTGGAAAACACTCGCGCCGAAGCTCGACGGGAAAATCCACGTCATGGTCGGGACGGCGGACACCTATTTCCTGGATAATGCCGTGCGCCTAATGCAGAAAACTTTCGACAACTCAAAAGACCCCCACGTCACCGCCGATTTCGATTATGGCGAAGGCCAGCCGCACTGCTACACCGGCGGCGGTGTGCCCTCAAACGTCGGCTCCGGCACCTTCACCCAGCGAGTCTTGAAAGCAGCGGAGCAGCGCATGCTCGCGACAGCTCCGACCGGCGCCGACACCAAATCCTGGCGCTACTGATCGAACGATTGGAATAGAAGGCGTCGAAGAACGGTTTACGAGCGGCTCTCTCTGCGGCGCGGCCTGCCTCCGAGCTTCCCATTCGCCCGCGACGCGCGTCGCTTGGCAACGCTACGCGAACGTCCTCCGGCATGTCCGAGACGCGCCGCCATCCAGCGCTTCGACCCCAGCACCCCTTCGATCAGCGCCGGAACGTAAACATCTGCATCAATCTTAGGGAAATGTAGCCCATAACCCGAAGGAGTGATCTCAACTGTCATCAGTTGGGCTGGCGTTGCGTTCGAAAGCCCTTCCACATCGCACGCGGAAACGCTGAGTTCCACATCGGAGCTGAGCGAAATGACGATGCGTCCTCGTTCCCGGTCATAGCGAGCCGCAAGAGCGCGGGGAAATCTCGCGTGCATCGCGTTTGCCCTTTGGTTCGCGAGGTCAACCTCTCTTTTCAGCACCATGAATTCTCTCCCACGCTGCACAAAGGTCCTTTAAATGTTCTCGCAGCCGCTTCGCGATTCTCTTAAGCATCCGATGCGAAAATTTGTAGTTTTCGCGCAATTTAACTGGGCCTTCCGGGCAGTTCAAATAGAACACCGCCTCGGCGCTGGCACCAATGACGTGCACGTGGTCGGGACGATGGTCGTTTGGGTAAATGACCACCCTCAACCCATCTAGTCGAAGAACTGTCGGCATCTATTGTATCACAATCCCAAGCGCTTGGGTTATAGCGTCAATTTGCGATGCTTGTTCGTTTATAAGAGCAGTAACTATACAATACGTTACGGATGGAGCTTCTTGAGATTCCAGAACGCGCCTCCGCAAAAACAGCGCTTACATTCGAGAGATTCCTTCGTCTAACCCTGTAACGTTTTCTGGTATGTAGGCGTACTACCTACAGCTAGGAAGGGAGCCTACATAGCAATCATGGGCGACTCGAAAGAACGCTACCAAAGCCGCACCGAAATCCTGCAGGGCACTCTCGACATGCTCATCCTGCAGACACTTCTCTGGGGGCCGCGCCACGGCTACGCCCTCAGCAAAGCCATCCGCACCAATTCCGGAGAAATTCTGAAGGTGGACACCGGCTCGCTCTACCCCGCCCTGCATCGCCTTGAGCGCAAAAGCTGGATCTCGGCCGCGTGGAAGTCATCGGACGTCGGACCGCGCCTGCGCGTATACACACTCACCAGGAAAGGACACAAGCAGCTCACCACGGAGCGCTCGCGCTGGGAGCGAATGACCTCCGCCATCGCCGGAATCATGAACCCGGCAAAGCAATCGAGCGAATCATGAGATTCGCATTCTGGCGCCGCAAATCGCGCAATCGCGAACTCGATGAAGAAATTCGCGCGCATCTTTCGCTCGCCGAGCGCGCCGAGCAGCAGTCTGGCCGCTCGCCGCAAGACGTTGGCTCCGCAGCCCGCCGCGAATTCGGCAATGTAGCCGAAGTTGAGGAACTCACCCGCCGCGCTTGGGGTTTCGCATGGCTGCACGATCTTACCCACGATCTTCGCTACGCCTTCCGCATGCTGCGGAAGAATCCCGGATTCACCGCCGTCGCGGTCGCAACGCTCGCGCTCGGCATCGGCGTCAACACAACTCTTTTTACCGCCTTCGACGCGGTCGCGCTGAAGCCGCTGCCGGTGAAGAATCCTCGCAGCGTGATGAGACTCACGCGCTGGTTTGAGAGTGGCGCCGAAGGCGACATCCAAAACGGTTTTTCTTATCCCGAATACCTGAATTACCTCGACCGCCAGCATTCATTTTCAGCTCTAGTCGCAGTCAGTTGGCCGACAGCCGCGACTGCCGTGATTCCGGCGCAAACCTTGGCGCAAGGAATTCTCTCTGCTCCCAGCGGCGCGCCGGGCGAACCGGAGCGCTGGCTCGGCCAACTCGTTTCCGCGAATTATTTCTCGGAATTAGGCATCGCGCCGCTGCTCGGACGAATGTTCCTTCCGGACGAAGACGCGCAACAGGGCGGGCATCCCGTGATCGTGTTGAGCTATCCGTGCTGGAGCCGCCGCTTTCAGTCCGATCCGCAGATCGTCGGAAAGCAAATTGAACTGAACGGCATTTCATACACCGTGATCGGGGTAGCGCCGCAAGAGTTTATCGGCACCGCAAATCCGCCCGTCATCCCCGATTTTTGGGCGCCGCTTTCGATGCAGCCTCAGCTCGTGACCGCGGAAAATTGGATCAACGAGCCTCTAAATCGACGCGTGCAAATTCTCGGCAGGCTTGCTCCAGGCGTATCGCGGAAGACCGCGCAAGCCGAGACCCAGGTGCTCGGCCTCGCGTTTTGCGCCGGCTATCGCGAAACCGACAAGACCACCGCCTTCACATTGGTTGTAGCAACGTATTTTGGCCAATCCAACGATTTCCAATTTCGGGTCTTCGTCGCAGCGCTGATGCTCGTAGTCGGGATGATCTTGCTGACTGCCTGCGCGAATCTGGCAAACATGCTGCTTGCTCGTGCAACTGTGCGCATGCGCGAAATTGCCGTGCGGCGCGCGCTTGGCGCCACCCGCAGCCGCCTCGTGCGCCAGCTGCTCACCGAAAGCGTTCTGATCGCACTGCTCGGCGGCGCGGCCGGCTTTCTCGTCTCGCTGTGGACCAGCCGCGCGCTCTGGGTATCCATCGGAGTCATCGTGCGAAGCCTCTTTGCCATGGACCCGAACGCGGTGCAAATGACTCCCGATATTCGCGTCATGCTCTACACGCTGCTCATTGCGCTGTTCACGGGGATCGTCTTCGGGCTCTCGCCGGCACTGCGCTCATCACGAGCGGATGTTTCCTCCGCGCTGAAAGACGGAGGCTCGGCGTTCGCTTTGGGCGTCCGTCAATCGCGCTTCCGCACCGCGCTCATCGCCACGCAAGCTGGTGTCTCGGTGCTCTTTCTTGTCGCTTCGGGCATCTTGCTCCGCGGACTCGTCCGCTCGCAGGTCGCCGATCCTGGATTCGAAACCAAATCCGTCTACGGATTCGGCCTGCAATTCGTCAACGATCCGAAAGCTGCGAATTCTCTCGCGCATCGCGTTGTGGATCAGATCCGCTCGTTGCCGGGCGTTGAAAGCGTCGGCATCGCGAGGTCTTTTCCTCTCACGGGCACATGGACGCCCCGCATCATCATCGAGCAAACGAACGCCAATCCCAGCAACCTCCCGCAACAATGTCTCGCGAATTACGCCTCTCGCGGATTATTCCCGACGTTGGGCATTCGAATCGTGGCGGGCCGGAATTTTGATGGCGCCGAGGACCGTGTCGGCGGCAATGTCGCCATCGTCAGCGAATCCGCCGCGCGTACGTTCTGGCCCGGCGAAAGCCCGCTCGGAAAACTCATAAAGCTCGACTTGAATTTCCGCAACGATTGGCACGAATTTCAGGTCGTCGGGATCGCCGCTGACGTCCGCTCCGCGAACCTGACGCGCCTCGATCCGGGATTCATCTACGTGCCCACCGATGAATCGAAGCTCTACACCTACGCATTACTGCTCCGCTCACAGCGAGACTCCACCCGAACGTCGGCGGCGGTAAGGACCGTGCTCGAGGAGGCCAAGCACCAGCAGTTGCCGGGTTTCCGCTTGGTCAGCCTGGAAGAATCCGTGGTACGGGTGCAGAGGTTGATGCCGCAGGTGTTCGCGTGGATCACCGCATGCCTCGCGTTCCTTGCGCTTGTGCTCGCGGCGATCGGAATCTACGGCGTGGCTTCTTATGCGATGACACAGCGCACCCGCGAGATTGGCATCCGGATCGCTCTCGGAGCTTCCCCGAGTGACGTGATGGGTCTCCTGCTTCGCGATGGTCTTCGTCCGGTGCTCATCGGCGGCGCTTGCGGCATGATGGCCAGCATAGGCGTGGCTTCATTGCTTCGCGCCTCGTTGGCGATTCCTGGCACGTTAGATATTTCTTTCGGTGCGGGAGTCTTGGACCCGTTGACCTTTGCGGTTTTCGGATCGTTTCTTCTGATCGTCGCGCTCGCGGCGTGTTTGATTCCTGCGCGGCGCGCGATGCGCGTCGATCCGATCGTGGCGTTGCGTTATGAGTGAGGCCGAATGTGATGCGTCCTAATTTCATGTGGCCGGAGCGACATCGATGAAATTTCCCTTTCTCGAGCGCAGGCGGCGCAACAC
Source organism: Candidatus Acidiferrales bacterium (assembly GCA_035710585.1). Taxonomy (GTDB): domain Bacteria; phylum Acidobacteriota; class Terriglobia; order Acidiferrales; family UBA7541; genus DASTCZ01. The sequence goes on from DASTCZ010000053.1 coordinate 5,758, forward strand.
GGAACTCGACGAAGAGCTCCATTCCCATCTCACCCTCGCTGAGCGCGAAGCGCTGAATTCCGGCCGCGCCGCCGAAGATGCCCGCAACGCCGCGCGCCGCGAATTCGGCAATGTCGCGCTCGCCGAAGAACTCACTCGCGATGCCTGGGGCTTCCGCTGGTTCGCCGATCTCTTACAGGATCTGCGCTACGCGTTCCGTATGCTGCGCAAATCGCCCGGCTTCACAACAATCGCCGTTCTCACCATCGCGCTCGGCATCGGAGCGACCACTTCGATTTTCAGCATTGTGAAAGCCGTCCTGCTCGACGCTCTTCCCTACCGCAAGCCGGCGCAACTCGTTACGCTCGCGGAAACCACTTCCGCGGACCGCACGGGCGTGAATGTTTCTTTTGGAGAGGTCGAAGATTGGAAAGCCCGCCAGCACTCCTTCGAATCGATCGCTATCTATCGCGGCTGGACGCCCACCTTATTAAGCGGCGATTCCCCATCGCTGGTGCTCGGCCAGCGCGTCACGCAAAATTTCTTCCCCATGCTTGGTGTCCGTCCCGCTCTCGGCCGCGAATTTCGTCCCGAAGACGATCGCACCAATTCATGGCACGCCATTCTGCTTAGCCATCCGTTTTGGATTCGCCAGTTTGGCGGCGATCCAAATGTAGTCGGCCGCAAAATTATCCTCGATCGCTTGCCCTTTGAAATCGTCGGCGTCTTGCCGCAGAGCTTCCGGCCGACCCTGTTTCTCGACGCCGGTGGCCAACCAGATGTCTGGGCGCCGCTCGGATATGAAGTCGGCGCTCCTTATGCCTGCCGCACCTGCCAGCACGTCCGCGCCGCAGCGATGCTGAAAGATGGCGTCAAGCTCGCTGCTGCTCAATCCGAGATGAATTCGATCGTCCAGCAGCTCGCCCGCGATTTTCCCAAGGATTACCCGCCCGATGCCGGCGTTGCCGTTGCTCCCCTTCGCGCAACGTGGCTGGGCAAAGCGCAATCGGCTGTATGGATGCTCTTCGCTGCAACGGGCTTCGTTCTGCTGATCGCCTGTGTCAATGTCGCGAACCTTCTTCTCGCTCGCGCCCCCGCGAAGCGCCGCGAAATCGCGCTACGCACCGCGCTCGGCGCTGCGCGCTCGCGAATCATCCGCCAACTGCTCACCGAAAGCGCTCTGCTCAGCCTGATCGGCGGCGCATTTGGCTTTCTCCTCGCAAACTGGATCATCTATCTCCTCATCCGCTTCGCGCCTGACTCGCTTCCGCGCCTTGAATCGGTGCATCTCGATTCCGCGATCCTCATCCTCGCGCTGGCCGTGAGTGTTCTCACCGGAATTCTCGTCGGCCTCACACCGGCGCTTCAGTTGGCGCGAGTCGATCAGCGCGAAGCCATGCAGGAGAGCACTCGCGGCTCGGTCGGCGCGCGCCGCGGCCGATTCCGTGAATCGCTGATCGCGGCCGAAGTGTCGCTCGCGTTTATCCTCACGATCGCTTCGTTTTTGCTGCTGAAGAGTTTCGTCCGCGTGCTCAACGTCGATCCGGGATTCGATCCCCGCGGCGTCTACACCGTGAATTTCGCGCTCGAAGGCCCGCAATATAACGACAACAAGCCCGTCATCGAGTTCGAGCGGCAAGCTCTTCAGCGGATTCAGGCGCTGCCCGGAATTCAATCCGCGTCCATCGTCAGTACCCTCCCTATCGGCGGGAGCTTCGATCAAAACGCATTGGTTCGCGAAGAAGGCTACACTCCGGACGCACAACTCCCGGACATCGACACCTACGACATCAGCCCCGCGTACTTTGCCGCGATGCGCATTCCCTTACTCCGCGGGCACCTGTTCACAGATGACGACACGAAGACGCAGTCACCGGTCGTCATCGTCAGCGAATCCGCCGCAAAAGCCTACTGGCCCGGCGCCGACCCCATCGGCCGCCACGTTCAATTGAATACTCGCGATGCAAAAGCGCCCTGGGCAACAATCGTCGGAGTTGTCGGCGATGTGCGCCAATACGGCCTCGATTCGCAGCCGACTCCTGAAATCTACGCGCTCTACACCTGGCGCTCATTCGAGAGGCCATGCCTCGTCATCCGCACAAACCAAGATCCGAACGCCGTCACGCGCATGGTCGAGCACGAAATCTGGGCGCTTGATCGCAATGTACTCGTCTGGAATCCGTTCCTGCTGAGCCAAATTCTTCACGATTCCATCTCGCCGCGCCGGTTCACCATGAGTCTTCTCACCGCGTTTGGCGTCCTCGCCGTTTTGCTTGCCGCGGTGGGGATTTATGGCGTGATGTCGTTCAGCGTTGCGCAGCGCACGCGCGAAATCGGAGTGCGCATGGCGCTTGGCGCACGACCCGCGCTGATTCTTCGCATGGTGCTATCGGAAATCGGCGCAGTCGGGCTGGTCGGCCTCGGTGCAGGAGTCGTCGCCGCACTCGCGCTCACTCGCCTAATCGCCGGGCTTCTCTATGGCGTCGGCCAAGCCGATCCATGGACCTACGCGGCGGCAGTTGCCGTCGTCGCCTGCGTCTCATTGCTGGCCTGCTCGATTCCAGCGCGCCGCGCAACCAAGATCGAGCCAAGTATCGCTTTGCGGGTGGACTAAGGAGCAAGTATGGAAAATCGATTCTGGCAGCGGAAAGATCGCAACGACGAACTCGGCGAAGAGATCAAGTCTCATCTGACTCTCGCCGAGCGCGACGCGCTCGATTCCGGCCGCTCGCAAAAAGACGCCCGCTTTGCGGCTCGCACTGAATTTGGAAGCGTCGCTTCCGCCGAAGAATCCACGCGCGATTCCTGGGGCCGCCGTTGGCTTTTCGATCTGGTCCGCGATTTCCGGTACGGCTTCCGCATGCTCCGCCGCACTCCCGGCTTTTCCGCGCTCGCGGTTCTCTGTCTCACGCTCGGCATCGGCGCGAATGCCGCCGTCTTCAGCTGGGTCGAGGGAATTCTGCTCCGTCCCTTCCCCGCCGTTCCGGTGCAAGACCGCCTCGTCGCAATGGCGAGCACCATGCGTGGCCAATCCGGCCACGACGATGTCTCCTGGCCGGACTTTCAGGATTTCGCGCGCAATTGCAATCTAGTCGAATCGTTTATCGCCGAACACATCATTCCGGCAACTCTCAGCATCGGCGATCGCGCCGAAAGCGTTTTGGGCAGCGTGGTCTCCGCCAATTATTTCGATGCGCTCGGAGTGCATCCTTTTCTCGGTCGCGGTTTCACCCCCGCTGAAGACGCTGGCGACGGCGGCCATCCCGTCGTCGTGATCAGCTACAACCTGTGGCAGCAGTATTTCCACGGCGATCCGACGGTCGTCGGACGCATCCAGCGTCTCAACGGCCTCCCGCATACCATCATCGGAGTCACGCCCGAGGCTTTCAAAGGCACCTTCGTCGGCTACGCGATTCAGTTTTGGGTGCCGTCCTCCATGGAGCAAACCTTCTACGCCGGCGGCGCAATGAAGCGAGACGATCGCGGCGCCCGCTGGATCGAAGGATTTGCGCTGCTCAAGCCGCGCGTCAGCCGCTCGCAGGCGCAGCAGCAAATTTCCGCCGTTGCAGCGCATCTCGAAACGGCATATCCCGACACGAATCGCGGCCGCGGCGTGCAGCTCTATCCCTTATGGGCCACTCCTTTCAATAACGCCGGCACGCTTCTGCCCACTTTGCGCATCGCGCTTTTCGTCGCAATTTTCGTGCTCGTCATCGCCTGCGCCAACGTCGGCAGTCTCCTTCTCGTTCGCGCTTTTGGCCGCCGCCACGAAATGACCGTGCGTCTTTCCATCGGCGCGGGTCGTCAGCGCCTCGTGCGCCAGCTCTTAACGGAGGGCTTGATTCTCTCCGGATTCGCCGCCGTCGGCGGGATTTTCGTCGCCTACTGGTGCCGCAACATGATGATCCTCTTCTTCCCTTCCACCAGCAGGCTGATCAATCTTCCCGCCCAGCTCGATTGGCGAGTACTCGCTCTTAGCGCCTGCGTCTGCATTTTCGCGACGCTTCTCTTCGCGCTCGTGCCCGCAGTTCACGCCAGCAACGTGGACATCGCTGGAGCGCTTCGCGCCGAATCCGGCGGAGTTGTCGGCGGCCAAGGAAAATCACGGTTCCGCTCGACTCTGGTCGTGATTCAGGTCGCGTTGAGCTTTCTGCTGCTCGTCGCTTCCGGACTCGTCCTGCAAAGCCTTCAGCGAATTCGCAACACCGACCCGGGCTTTTCTCCGAGTGTCGAAAACACGATCGTTAATTTGTTTCTTTCCGGCTACGACACACAGCGCGCCAAAAACTTTGAAAACGAATTGATCCTCCGCGTGCGCTCGCTTCCCGGAGTGGAGTCCGCCGCCTACGCGCGCAGCACTGCCTTCACATATCGCAACTTTTCGACTTCGCCGGTCGCCGTGGATGGCTACGTGCCGCCCGCCGATCAGCAGCCCAACGTGGCATACAACGAAGTCGGCCCGGGCTTTCTCGCGACCATGGGCATTCCGCTGGTCTCCGGTCGCGAATTCACCGATGCCGACGATGAAAACTCCGCGCCCGTCGCCATCGTCAACGAAGTGATGGCCGCGCAGTTCTGGCCTGGCCGCGATCCCGTCGGCGAACGCGTGCAGATTAAGGGCCGCTGGATGCGCATCGTGGGTGTCGCAAAAGTCTCCAAATACCGCAACATGATCGAGCAGCCCACCGCCTTCGTGTACGTGCCGCTGCGGCAGAATTTCTCCGCGCTCGTCGGTCTCGACATCCGCACGACGCTCGCGCCCGCCGCGATGACCAAGGCGCTCTCCGCGCAAATCGCCGCGCTCGATGCCAATCTTCCAACCTACGAAGTCATCACCATGCAGGAACAAATTACGCGCATGTCCTGGCAGCAGCGCGCGTCAGTGATTTTGCTGGCGATCTTCGGCGGCTTGGCGGTCCTGCTCGCAGGCATCGGCTTGTACGGCGTGATGTCCTACTCCGTGTCGCAGGGCACTCGCGAACTCGGCCTGCGGCTCGCGCTCGGAGCGCAGGTTTCCAGCGTGCTGCGCCTTGTCTTTGGCCGTGGCCTCGCAATTACCGGTGCGGGCGTAGTGATCGGCGCGGCTGCGGCTCTGCTGCTAACGCGCTTAATGGGAGACATGCTTTACAAAGTCAGCCCGCGCGATCCGCTCGCATTTACCGCCGCGTTTCTCGTGATGCTCGCCGCCGCCGGAGCCGCGTGCTTCGTGCCGGCTTGGCGAGCGTCGCGAATCGATCCCGTTCGCGCGCTTCGCGATTAGGCAGAGGAATCCTCGGTGATGAAACTCTCATTTTGGCGGAACAAAAAACGCAATGACGACCTCGCGGAGGAAGTCCAGTCGCATCTCGACCTGGCCGAACGTGATGCACGCGACGCGGGCCACTCTCAAGGCGACGCGCGGTTCGCGGCCCACCGCGAATTCGGAAATGTGCCACTCACCCACCAACTTACGCGCGACGCTTGGGGCTGGCGCTGGCTCACTGATCTTGTTCAGGACGCACTCTTCGCCCTTCGAATGTTCCGGAAATCTCCGGGATTTACATGTGCCGCGATCCTGACGTTGGCGCTTGGAATCGGCGCGAACACTACCATCTTCAGCGTCATCAATGCCGTTATTTTGCGCCCGCTCCCATACCCATCGCCGGATCGGATTGTTGCGGTTGAAGGCGCGGTTCCCGTGAAATTCCTCCGCCAGCCTTACTTCGGCTTTGCACCATCCGATTGGGCGGATCGTACACAGTCGTTTGAGCAAATCGCCGCATACACCTCAGGTGAAACAAACCTGGCGGGAATTTCCGCCGAGCCTGAGCGCATCGCAGCCGCCGAGGTGACGCCTAATTTCTTCGAGACAATTGGCCTCAATCCTATGGCGGGACGCACGTTCTCACCCGGAGAGCAGGTTTCCGGTCATGCGTCCGTCGCGGTTCTTAGCTTTTCCCTTTGCAGCCAGCTCGGCTCGCCTCGCGATGTCGTCGGGAAAACCATTTTTGTGAACGGAAAGCAGACCGCCGTCGTAGGCGTAATGCCGGAAGGATTCGAATTCCCCGGCAAGACGCGTCTCTGGCTCCCTTTTCCTTGGCGCTTCGAGGATGATGTGCTCATCCGCCAAGCCATAATGTTTGACGCCGTCGGGCGCCTCAACCGCGGGGTGACGGCTTCACAAGCCCGGGATGAGCTAATCGCAATTGAATCTCGCCCGCCCGGAGATCTGGATCGTGCCCGCCAGTCAGTCAGGGTCCTCTCGCTGCATCAGCAACTCATCGGATCGTCGGCAAAAACCTTGTGGATTCTGCTTGGGGCCGTCGGCTTCGTTCTGCTTATCGCCTGCGCAAACGTCGCTAACCTGGCTCTGGCGCGCGCGCTCAATCGCGAACGAGAAATCGCTTTGCGCGCGGCGCTCGGAGCCGGGCGAGCCCGCTTGGTGCGCCAAATCCTCACGGAGAGCGTGCTGCTCTCTGCGCTCGGCGCGCTCGCCGGAGTTCTTCTGGCCACCTGGGGAATTCGAGCTGCCCTGCGCCTCGTTCCGGCTCGCATGTTGTTCGTGCAAACCATTTCGCTGGACGCCCGCGTACTTTTGTTCCTGACGCTTATCTCCCTCGCCAGCGGCATTCTGTTCGGACTCTTCCCTGTCGTTCACGCTCTCCGCACGGATCTCATCGAACCGCTCAAGCAGGTCTCCGGCGCTCGATGCGCGAGCCGGATATTCTTGGCACGGTCGCGCACACTGCTTGCAATTTCGGAAATCGCGATTGCCCTTGTGCTCGTCACCGGTGCGGGTCTTCTCATCCGGAGCTTTTCTCGGCTCATCAATGTCAACACGGGATTCCTCCCCGAGCGAGCCTACACTGCTCAATTGAGTTTGCCGTCACGCGAATACGATAAGAACGGGCAGCGCGCGTCCTTTTATCGAGAGACGGCGCGGCGCATCTCTGCATTTCCAGGCGTCACCTCGGCAGGATACGTCAGCGATCTTCCCTTCAGCCGCGTTCCCGGAATCGGGTTCAAGCTCACGCTTGAGAAACCGACGGCTGCCTACCAGGCGAGGTCGGAAAGAATCTTTACCCGGATTGCCGAGGCCAGCCCAGGCTATTTCCCAGCGATAGGGATCCCGCTGATCCAGGGCCGTGTTTTCATGGATTCGGACGCCGCCGGTGCGCCTGCCGTCGCCATCGTTTCAAAATCGCTCGCCGAAGCGTTTTGGCCGGGAGAAAATCCGCTCGGGAAAAAGATAGGCGCTCCCGGCCTCAAATCGTCCTGGGCCGAAATCGTGGGGGTGGTTGGCGATACCAAGCACGGTTCGCTCGACGAAGAAACCGTGCCGAGTTGCTATTTCCCGTTGCTGCAAGAGCCTGTAGGCGGCGTCTCCATCGTCGTCCGCACTTCCGGCAATCCTCAAACGGTTCAAGCCGCCGTCCGTCGAGCAATTATGGAATTTGATCGCACCCTTCCCCTGTCTACATTTCAATCCATGAGCGAGCTTCTGTCCGAATCCGTCGCTGAACCTCGATTTCGCACGCTTCTGCTCGGTATCTTCGCCTCGCTCGCGCTGGCCCTTTCCACCTTCGGCATCTACGCTGTTATGTCCTACAGAGTTGCCCAGCGCACCCGCGAGATTGGAATCCGCGTGGCTTTGGGCGCAGATCCCCGCGCGGTTCTTCGGCTCGTTCTCCAGAATTCGATTTCCATAACATCCGCCGGAATCGCCATCGGATTGGCTGCGTCGTGGGGGCTCACACGCCTTTTGGCCAGTTCGCTCTTTGAAGTCAATCCTCACGATTTTTCCACCCTGGCGGAATCATCTCTCTTGTTTTCCGCGGTGGCGCTACTCGCAACCTATTTGCCCGCACGCCGGGCGACGCGTGTAGACCCATTAATCGCTCTCCGTCATGAGTGACCGCGCACGAAGTGCAGTGCAACGAGCTTGCGAGACTAGCCAGCGAACGAGATCAATGGAGAAAAACAATGCAACTTCCATTTCGTGGACGTGAAAAAAAGGACGAAGAACTCGGTGAAGAAGTACGGTCCCATCTCACGCTCTCCGAACGCGAACAGCGCGAATCCGGCCGCGGCAGATCCGAAGCCCGCTACGCCGCACACCGCGAATTCGGAAACATACCCGAGACGCGCGAGCTCGCGCGCGCAATGTGGGGCTGGCGCTGGATCGAAGACCTTCTTCAGGATATCCGCTACTCGCTGCGAACGCTCCGCGCGCGCCCAGGCTTTCTCGCTGTCGCGCTCCTCACGCTTGCGCTCGGCACCGGCGCTACTGCGAGTATCTTCACGATCGTCAACGGCGTCCTTCTGAAGCCCTACCCTTATAAACAGCCCGATCGCCTCGTCAGCATGATGGAAAAAACCGATTACAGCACTCAGTTTGGAAACCTTTGGGCCTACACGTATCCCAATTTCAAGGATTGCGTCGGAAATGTTCCTGCAATCGCAGAAATGGCGGCTTGGCGCTTTAGTGGCGGCATCGTCACAAATCAAGCTCGCGCCGATTACTTCAACGGCCGCGAAATCTCGCACAACCTTTTTTCCGTCCTCGGGATTTCCATTCCGCTCGGCCGCGATTTCATGCCCGATGACGATCGTCTCGGCGCTACCCCCGTCGCCATCATCAGTTACCCGCTTTGGCAGCAGATGTATGGGGGCTCGTCATCCGCGGTGGGTTCGCAGCTGAATTTCGACGGAAAGTCGTATTCGATCGTCGGCGTATTGCCCGCTGGCTTTCGTCTCGCCGATGAAACCCCGGATGTCTTCACCCCTATCGGCCAGGACACCGCTCCGAGAATGCAGAATCGCGGCGCGCACGGCGTCCGCGTGTGGGGGCGCCTCGCGCCCGGCGCAACTCTGGCGCAGGCAGATACGCAACTCGATGTAATCGGCCGCCGGCTTGCCGCACAATATCCCGCTTCGAACAAGGGCCGCACCTTTTTCGCCAACACGCTCAAGCCCGATGTCGGCGACGTAGGCTCCACTCTCTGGCTTCTCCTGGGCGCTGTGGCGCTCGTCCTGCTGATCGCCTGCGCCAACGTCGCCAGCTTGCTGCTTGCTCGCGCCGTGGCGCGCGAACGCGAATTCGCCATGCGCGTCGCCCTTGGCGCGAGTCGCAATCGTCTGGTTCGACAGTGCCTCACGGAAAGCGCCGTGCTCGGCCTGGCAGGCGGAGCGCTCGGCGTTCTTCTTGCTTCCCTCTCCGTCGAGCAATTCGTCAAATACTGGCCCGGCGCTCTCCCGCGCGCGGAAGAAGTTCACTTGGATTGGCGGGTGCTCCTGTTCGTCGTCGGAATCTCGCTCCTCAGCGGATTTCTTTTCGGTCTGGCCCCGGCGCTTCGCGCTCCTTCGCGAAATCTCGAAATCGCGCTTCGCGCCGGCGCTCGCACCGTGGCGGGAGGCTCCCGCCGCTTGCACACCGCGCTGGTGATTTCCGAGCTCGCGCTTGCGGTGATCCTTCTCGTCTCTGCCGGAATGCTTGGGCGCACGTTGCTCCGTCTGTCGCTTGTAAATCCTGGCCTCGACGTCAAGAATGTCCTCACCGCACGCGTCGCGCTTTCGCCGGAAATTCTGAAAACCCCCGCCACCACCCGCGCCGTCTGGCAAGACGTGCTCAATCGCATGGACTCCGTCCCCGGCGTCGAGGCTGCCGCCACCGTGGACACCGTTCCACTCCGCGAAGGAAATAATCCCATCGGCTATCGCTTGTCTGCCGAACCCGTCCCCGACGACAAGCAGTCGCTCGTTCTCGCGAACTCAGTTTCGCCTGATTATTTGCGCGTAACGAAGATTCCGCTTCGCGAAGGTCGGTTCTTCACCGATCAGGACCGCGTCGACTCCTCCAGCGTCGTAGTCATCGACGACGTCATGGCGCAGCAGGCATTCCCCGGGCAGGATCCCATCGGCAAGCATCTCTGGATCGGTCTCGGACCTGATCCCGCCATCGTGGTTGGCGTCGTCGGTCATATCCGCTACTGGGGCCTCGCCTCAGACGATTCCTCGAAACTGCGCGCGACTCTTTACTATCCGTTCGCGCAGGTTCCTGACCCGCTCGTCCGCCGCTGGTCCGAACTGATGTCCGTCGCCATCCGCACCAGCGTACCGCCCATGACGATTCTCCAGCCGCTCCGCGATCAGGTCCGCGGGGTCACCGGCGATCAAGTCGTCTACGAGGTGAATACCCTTGAGCATCTCGCGAGTGATTCGATTTCGCAGCAGCGCTGGCTGCTCGTGCTCTTCGGTGTCTTCGCGGGATTGGCGCTCGCGCTTGCTAGCGTCGGCATCTATGGCGTGCTCGCTTACCTCACCAGCCAGCGCGTGCCCGAAATCGGAGTGCGCATCGCGCTCGGAGCCACGTCGCAAAACGTGCTCCGCCTGATTCTGCGGCAGAGCTTCACCATGGTCGCCGCCGGAGTGATCGCGGGAATCGCCGGCGCGCTCGCCGCCGCGCGGATTCTGATCCGGATCGTACCCGGTGCGACCGGCATCGAGCCGCTCACCTTTGCCGTCATGACCGGCGTGCTCGTCGCCGCCGCGCTCGCCGCCAGCTTCATTCCCGCACGCCGCGCCAGCCGCATCGATCCGATTCAGGCGCTTCGCCAGGAATAACGCAA
>DASTCZ010000054.1:0-15164 GCA_035710585.1 Candidatus Acidiferrales bacterium
GAAACCGATCATTCCTCCGTTCTGGAGGACAAAATCTTCGCTATCGCCGATCGTCAGCACGGGCGCATCTTTCGTTTCGTTCAGCAGCGCGGAAACGCGCTTGCTTTCGGTTTCCGCCACGAAGAGCACTTGGCATGCAAGCGCTTCACGGAATTCCTTTGGGTAGCGCACGCGAATCGGTCTCGCGCCCATGCTCTTGCCCTGCATCGACTCCTCGAGCGCACCGTGAAACGGGTCTTCCCCTATTACGCAGACTTTGAACGCGGAATCCGCGGAGTTCATCACTTCGGGCGGCCATTCCGCCAGCTCGGCAAAATGAAAAATGAAGGCGGCTTTGACGCGGTATTCATCGGCTCGGGATTGCGATTGAACCGGCGCATACGCAGACGCGAGAACGGCGAGGACAGCGACCAAGGTTCTTGGCAACACCGAAACTCTTCGCGGGGCCGCGCGCCTTGCCCCGCCAAATTCCGATGTCGATGTTTGATTCAAGCAAGTTCCTGACGGCGATTTCAAATCAAAAGGTCCAACGAAACTTCACGAAGCCGCCGCGCTTCATCAACGAACTGCCAACACTGTCGTCGGCATCGATGAATTCCATGTGCCCCGGTTGAAGCAGGTTTTGGCCGTAGATAGCGACGGAAAAATTGTTCTCGAATTGCCAGGTCAGTCCGGTATCGAGACGCGTGTAAGCAGGAATCGCGGGATCGAGAAGACGTCCGACCAGATAAACCGAAGTGTCCCACGCGAGCCCATGCGGCAGATTCAGGTGCGATCGGATCTGCCCGGAATTTACCGGTGAGCTGCCCTCAGAGTCTGCAATTGAAGCTTCGTCGGTGCTGCCGGACTTCAAATGCATGTGGATGCGTTCGAAGGCGTATCCGGAGCTGAGCGTCCAGCGATGTGTAGCCTTCCAATTTGCGGACAGTTCGACACCATGGGTCTCACCCGCCATGAAGTTGTCGATCAGGAGGGGCAAAACGAAGTGCGCCGGTGCGGGAGATCCTTCAGCGAAAATCGGCGCGGGGTCGTTCGTCTGCTGTTGACCGTAACTGTTGTAATAGGTCGCGACATCGAGGGTAAGTCGCCTGGAGATCGAGGTCCGGTAGCCGAATTCGTAGGAAATCGTTGTCTCGTTTTTGATCCTGGAGTTTCCGAAGACGGACACTATGACGGGTACGCCGCCGATTGCTCCGGCCGGTCCCTCGTTAGTTCTTCCGGAGGCATCGAGCTCGTCTGGCGTGCGCACCGAGCGAGACACCGCCGCCCAGAGGGTTTGGTTCGCGGTGGGAGTGAACGCGACGCGCGCCGTGGGCAAAAAATCGAATCCTGTGTATTGGCTGCGCTCAATTTTCGATCCTAGAGTGAGGCGCGCAAGACCCGGGACAACATCAATTTCGTCCTGAAAAAATGCGTTCAGCAAATCGAAATTCTGCCGCGCTGGATTCGTCGATATGCTGTTATTGCCATTCGTTACGGAGTCCGAGTACCGGACTCCTCCTCCCCACAACAAGTCATTCAGGTGTCCCGCGGCGAAGTGATGTTGAAAATCGAAATCAAAGGTGTGCCGCCGCTCGTCGAGCGCGTCGCTGCGCTCATAGATGTCCTCGGAAAGTTCGACTCTCGTGTCTGAACGCTCGGAAAATGTGTGGGCCCATGCCGCTTGAATGGAGCCACCCGAAAGATTTACTTCCACATTTGTGGATTGAGGAGGAGAAACGATGGTGGGGAATGTTGTCGCGACCAATCCTTCCCGGCCGCTGTAGAGCTCGCTCTCGATGCTCAGTTTGTCCTTCGCGCCTAAGGAGCTATCGACGCGAATTCCGCCGCGCAGCAAGTGCCACCCATCAGCCGGATCGGCTCCGGACGAATCCACAAGCGGCTCGCCGTTGAAGTATTTGGTATAGACCCGATAATCCGTCGCGCTTCCCAGTGCGCCGCCGCACTGTACGACACCCGATTCGCCATTCGCATTCCCCGCCCGCGCGGTAATCAGGCCGCCGTGTGTGTCCGCGGCTTTTTTCGTGATGATGTCGATGACGCCGTTCACGGCGTTCGCTCCCCACACCGAGGCTCCAGGCCCGCGGATCACTTCGATCTGTTGAATGTCTTCGAGCGGCAAATCCAGAATGTCCCAAAAGACGCCGCCGAAGGTGGGCGTGTAAACCCTGCGACCGTCCACGACCACGACGAGCTCATTGCTGAACAGATCGTTCAGGCCGCGGGCCGAAATCGCCCATTTGTTTGCGTTGATCTGGGCGACTTGCACGCCCGGAACCATTCGAAGAAGGTCGGGAATATTCGTTGCGCCGGAGTGTTGAATATCGTCATGCGTGATCACAAACACCGCGGCGGCTGATTCGGACACTCGTTGTTCGGTTCGCGAAACCGATGTCACCTGGATATTCATCAGGTCTTCCAGGCTCGCGTTCGCAAGATCCTTCGTTGAACTTGCGTTTTGTGCCGCTGCGGAAATTGCGAGCGCGAGCGTGCAGGCGACCGCGGCGGCGATTCGTACGGTTCTTTTCAGAAAGGAAGCACACGTAGACAGAACTGGAGCAGTCGGCATAGTCGGATTTTCGAGACGCGATTCGTCGCTGACTTGATGGCAATTGAGGCGCCATTTGCCCACTCACGCGGATGCAAAATGTTGAACGGAATCAGCGGCTTACAAATGGAGAGCACATTGAGAAGACAGTGCGCCTGATGCCGGATGTTTCAGAGGAGACCGATCGTTTCAGACTGAAACTTCGGGTCAAGTCGTCCAGGTTTAGTGGGAATTGCTTCGGGGGACACCTAAATCGTTTTGTCCTTCGAGTAACAAATCTCCTTGAGATTGCACTCGATGCAGCGAGGTTTCCTTGCCTGGCAGACCTTGCGGCCATGCCAGATCAGCTGATGCGAGAAGATGATCCACTTTTCCTTCGGAATTATGCGCATCAGGTCTTGCTCGATTTTTTTGGGGTCGTCGTTGCGCGAAAGATCGAGCCGGTGCGAAAGACGCGTCACGTGCGTATCCACCACCACGCCGTCGGCGATGCCGAACGCGGTGCCCAAGACAACATTTGCCGTCTTGCGCGCCACGCCAGGCAAGGTGAGCAGTTCGTCCATCGTTTTCGGCACGGCGCCGCCGAATTCCTCGACGATTTTCTTGCTCGCGCCCATGACGGACTTCGTTTTGTTGCGGAAGAAGCCGGTCGGGCGAAGGTCCTGCTCGAGTTCGCGCGGGTTCGCATAAGCGAATGCTTCCGGATTCGGATATTTCTTGTAAAGAGTCGCCGTCACTTGATTCACGCGCTCGTCGGTGGTCTGCGCGGACAGAATTGTGGAGATCAGCAACTGGAACGGCGTCTCGTGGTTTAGCGCGCAGGTAACGGCAGGATACGCCCGATCGAGCTTTGCGAGGATCGCCGCCACGCGCTCGGGCTGTGTGCCTTTAGCGCTCCCTGCGCCGCGCTTACTCTTGCTCGGTGATTTTGCGGCCGGTCGGCGTGAAGTCTTTGATTTAACCGGTTTTTTCTTCGCCATGATCGAGCGCGAATATAGCACACGCGCCGCCGCCGGTTTTTCACGATCGGTCGAAGAGATCGTGCGCCGCGCGGAGCAGCCGGCGGAACGCTTTGCCGCGGTGGCTTGCGCGATTTTTTTCCGCTCGCGAAAGCTCGGCGAAGGTCTTGTTGATCTCAGGCTGATAAAAGACCGGATCGTATCCAAAGCCGTCGTTTCCCCGGGGCGCTTCAAGGATCATCCCGTCCGCGCGATCGGAGACCACAGCAAGACACCGGCCCGATTCAGCGAGCGCGAGCACGCACACAAAGTGCGCCGCGCGCTCCGCACCGCGCTTACCGCGCATTTCCGCCAAAAGCTTGGCGATTTTCTCCGCATCCGTTGCATTGGGCCCTGCGTAACGGGCAGAGCGGACTCCCGGCGCGCCCTTGAGTGCGGGCACAACCAGGCCGGAATCGTCCGCAATCACCGCGCCATCGCAAAAGCGGCTGTAGTGGATCGCTTTGCCCGCGGCATTTTCGGCAAATGTGGGCGCGGCCTCTTCGAAAGCCGGCAACTTCGCGAAATCCGGAGCAAGCGAGAACGTAAATCGCGAATCTGCTAAATCTCGGCGCGCTAACGCCTCGAACTCCGCGAGCTTTCCGCGGTTCGAAGATGCCAGGAGAAAGTTAACGCGTCCGTGCACCGAAGTTGGCAGGAAGCAGTTCCTGTTGATGTGTGCGCAAATTCCGGATGCCCGCCCCCGCTAGTTCGAGCAGCATCCTCATCTCTTCCGCGGAAAACGAGCGCCCCTCGGCGGTCGATTGCACTTCCACGAAGCGGCCACCGCCGGTCATCACCACATTCATATCGACTTGCGCGCGGGAATCTTCTTCGTAATTTAGATCGAGCAGCATCGCATCGTTGACGATGCCCACGCTCGTCGCGGCCACCGAATCGAGCAGCGGAAGGTCCTTCAGAATGCGCGCGGCCACGAGCCGTTCGAGCGCGAGCGCGAGCGCGACAAAGGCGCCGGTAATCGACGCGGTGCGCGTGCCTCCATCGGCTTGGATCACGTCGCAATCGAGAATCACGGTGCGCTCGCCAAGTTTGTGCGTGTCCGTCACCGCGCGTAGGGCGCGACCAATCAGGCGCTGAATCTCGAGCGTGCGGCCCGACTGGCGGCCTCGCGCGGCTTCGCGCGCGGTGCGCGTATCGGTGGAGCGGGGAAGCATTCCATATTCCGCGGTGACCCAGCCTTTGCCCTGGCCCTTCAGAAACGACGGCACACCATCGTCCACCGTCGCGGTGCAAATCACGCGCGTCGATCCGACTTCCACGAGCACGCTGCCTTCGGCGGTCGTGACGAAATCCGGAGTGATCTTCACCGGACGCATCTGATCGGTGGCGCGTCCATCGCTGCGCAAATTTCCTCCCCGTTGGCGGAATTAGAGGTGATGCAAATTACGCGGCCAGTGTGAATCGGCGGCTTCGGCGTGTCAACGCTGAACGGGAGTAGCCGCGGGCCCCGCGCCTTCGGTGGAGAAGAAGCCGCTCAAATCGAGATGCCCGGCGAGCGTGTCGGCTTCTTGCCCGTGCAGGAGAATCTTCACTCGGCGAATTTGCGGGATGCCGGCGTGCAACGTTTGCACGATCGAATCGATCGCCAGTTCCTCACTTTGAATACCGGAAGGAATGCCCGCGCTGGTCGCGTCGGAAAAATCCGCGATGGCTGTGCCGTCGGGCAGGATATAAAAAGCGAGCAGGGAGGAGTCCGCCGGCAGCGTCCGCTGAGGATTGGTCGGCGGTTCGGCAATCAGTTCGTCGATCAGTTGCTTTGCGCGTTGCACGGGGTCGCTTGCGAGCGGCAGCGTCACCGTAGTTGCTTCCAGGCTGTTTGGAAGGGTCGCGGAGAGCCAGAAGATCCTTGCCGGCAACTTCGGAACGCTCTTGGCGCCTGCGGGAGTAGGCTGCGCCAGTTCGATTCGCGCGCGCTCATCGGTCTGCGGGGTTGTTGCGAGCTCGCGCATGCGGTTCCGCAGCGAAAAAAAATAGATTCCCGCAAAGAGAACCGACGCCACGAGCACGATCAGCGCAGGCACGGTCCACGGCGATCGAGGCTCGTTCATCGCACGTTGGCCTCGTAGTAGGCGCGATACTCCGCCACTCCGCGCACCACCGAATCGGCCAGGTTGTGGCCTAACTCGATCAGCCGCGTGCGCTCGGGCGTCGAGACCGTCGAAACTTCGATGGCAATCGCCGGTGCCCCCACCGTTCTCAGCTGGCGAATCGGCGCGCTGAAGGGCGCGGGAGGAGAGCCGGTAAATTTTTGCGCCAAGCTTGCTTGAACCATTTCGGCAAGGCGCCGGCTCGCGGCTGCATAGAACTGCTGGGCGCTGTCCCAATTGAGCATGCCATTGTGAGCGGGGAATCCGCCGCCGGCGATTTTCGTCACGTCAACATCATCTGGAACCGGCTCCGAGTAGACGCGCACCTGCCCGAGCGCGCCCGTGGACGCGACGTGCAGCGTCACAAAAATCGCCCCGCGCTGGCCATTGACGATTGCCGAGCGATCGTCGAAAGACGGATCCGCGTTATTCTCGCGCGTTACGATCACGCGAACGCCCTGCGCTTCGAGCGCTGGCCGCATCATTTGCGAATACAGCAGAGTGACGTCGCTCTCGTTGATTCCAGTCGACCCGCGCGCTCCTGGATCCGTCCCGCCATGCGCCGGATCGATCACCACGACTGCCAGTCTTGGGCGTGGAGGAGGCGCCGGGACATTTTGCACAGCCGGGGGCTGTAATTGCGGCGGATTTACCGGAGGCGGCGGCAACTGCTGCGGGTTTTGTATTCCGCGCGCCGCAACACCAATGATCAGGGAAAGGGAAACGATCGGCAGGCCGATCAACCACCACTTGCGCACGAACGGAAGAATATCAAGTTTGAACCGTTCGCGCAGCGGGGCGACCGAGAGGCAATTTCGTCTGGCGCAACGCGAGCCGCGCGATCGCGAACGCAGCTAGGCTGCCTAGAAAACGCTGGCGACAAACTCCGCTTCGTGAAGGGCTGCGTCTCCGGGAAGATCGGTGACAATGAACGCGGTCAGCTGGCTCGATTGCACCGCAGCGACGTGATCTTTGCCATCTGTCGCAACGTGGATTTGCTTTCCGGCCACGGTCGTCCGCGCGCGACCAGGCAGATTTTCGCCATCGCGCTTGCGCAGAAACGCGGAGTACTCCTGCGCTCCGTCTGCCGCCGAATACACCACGTGGAGATACGAGCGGCCATTCAAACTGCAGACGCGCGCCCGGTCCAAATGGTATCCGGCCGGCGCGAGCGAGGTCAGCAGCGTGGCGGAGACGCCGCGGCGCGCTGCCAGTTCTGAAATGCGCTCTTGATCCGTCAGCCAGCGGCGCGGCTGACGCTGAATCACCTCATCGCGGTGATCCTCGGCGGCGTCGGCAAAGACGCGCGGGAGCGGACCATGCGGAATCGCACGGTAGATGAAAATGGTCGCGACCAAAACGGCTGCAGCCGCCGCAAAACTCGCCAAGCGCCAAAGCGACACCCGCGGCCTCGCCGGCGCCGGCTCTTCGGAAATCGCTCGCATCACTCGCGCTTCGATTGGTTGCGTGTTGGCCGGCTCAGCCAGCACGGCTTCGCGCAGTTGCAAATCGAGAGCTTCTTGCTCCTGGATCAGGCGGGCGCAATCCGCGCACTCCGCCAAATGAGCGCGAAACGCCGCCATGCGCGGCATGTCCAGCTCATGCGTGGAATAGAGCGGAGAGAGCTCCGCAATGTCAGTACAGTTCATCGAGCGTCCTTTGCGCCGCACGCGGTGCGTTGCGCGATATCTTTGGTCACTTCGGGCCTGGGCTGTTGCAGCTTCTCGCGCAGAGCGCCACGCGCGCGGCTCAGCCGCGACATCACCGTGCCGATCGGCACGCGGAGTACTTCCGCGGTCTCCTGGCACGTCAGGCCTTCCACCACTGCTAGCAGCAACACACTGCGGTGTTCGTCGCTCAATCCGGCCATTGCGCGATTCACAGCCAGCCGGTCCACCGGACTCGTCGTCGCTGGCACCGGCAATTCAATGGTCACATCCGGTGCATCGAGTTCGAGTGGTGCGGGCATCGAGCGCAGCTTCCGCCCTCGGGCGTAAAACGCATTGAACATAATCTTGAAGAGCCAGGCGCGGATGTTTGTTCCGGTCTGGAACTGATCGAATCCCCGCCACGCGAGTAACAGCGTTTCCTGCACCAGATCTTCCGCTGTCGAGCCGTCCGCGCATAAACGCCGTGCCACGCGCAGAAGTCCCGCGGTGTGTGGGATAGCGCTATTCTCGAATTCGTCCTGCCTGCGAGTCACGCGGTCGGTATCCGAAAGAGGAATCGCTCGCTGCCGAGGAACTGCAAGAGAGCTATCTCTAATTGATACCACGCCCGGGCCGGCGGAGCCAGTGCCGCTAATATTCATCTACGTTTTTCCTCGAGCTGGAAAACGCGTGCCTGCCGATGCCCGCTTCTGTTGCTCGTGACCATCCACGATTGCAGCCGAACAGGGATCGGCGCTCAGTCTGGATAATGTTGAGTTGGCGGAATTTCATCCCCGGCGACCTGAAGAAGTTCAGATCACCGGGGCCCGGTAGTAGAGGGTTATTTCTTCAGCCGGAAGTGTACGAGGACGACGAGGTGCGAGCTGATGGCTTTGCCGTCGAGCTTTGCGGGCTCGTACCGCCACTGCGACACGGCCGCCATAGCCGACTGACGGAGCGGCATCGGCCCTTCGATGATCTTCATTGCGCCGACGTGCCCGTTTTCGCTGATGACCGCGTCGATCCTCACGTCTCCCTCGACGCCGTTGAGCGTCGCGTTCTGCGGATAGACGGGAGCGACTGTCGAAATCAGCTTCGGCTGGACAATGCTGCTGTTCGATGCGACTCCGCCGGGAGGCGCGGCCAAAGTGCCGCCGAGCGCGTTCGAGGGCAATGCACCAACGGAATTCGAAGAGCCAGCGTTCGCGATGTCAGGCAGCGCCGAATTCAAGGCGGAAGCTTGGCGAGCGCCATTGCCGGGAGCCTTCGGTGCGGCCATCTTGTTTTTCATCGAGAGCACCGAGGATTGGCGCGCGGGGGCCGCTGGCGGCTGGGCTTCGCCTTTCGGCGCAGCAGAGTTTGTGTTCGCGTTGGAGGATGAGGAACTACTCCCCTCGCGCGAGGGCGACTTGCTCGAAATTAGTTGCGGCTCGGGCGGGGCCTTCACGACCACGCGCTCGGGTTCGAACGAAGCGGAACTTACCGGATTCGGATTAGCGCTCGCTGGCTTCGAAGCTGACCCTGAAGCCGGCGATGTCGCTGCAGCTGCAGGCGAAGACGCCGGAGAGGAAGCTGGAGAAGTAGATGACGATGCCGCCGCGCTCGAAGCGCTGAATGGTGCTCCGCCACCGACGTACCACCAGTAGCCGAAGAATCCTCCCACCATCAAAACTGCGGATGCCGCGACGCCGGCAAGCATCCAGACCCACTGCCCTCCGGATTTTGGCTTTGCGGTAACTCTGGAAACTTGTGGCTGCTCGACCTGTCTTGCAGCTGCACGCGCCGGCAGATCGGGTTGCACGCTCGATTTTCTCGGCTCGATTCCGCGATAAGCGCTCGGTGGTTTGTAGCCAGCTTCCGCCGGCTCGGCTTCTGCAAAGGTGTTCGAAGGAGGAGCGCCGATGAGGTCGCCGATCGCGACCGGTTTGGCGTTTGCCAACACGGACGATCGTGCGCTCGTATTCGAAGGCGATGAAGAAATGTTCGGAACTTTTGTGTTCAGGCCTGGGCTGCGCATTACTTCCGACGTCGAGCTTGCGGGTATCGCGCTTGGCTTTGCGGCGGAATCGGGCGTGGGCGTCCGCGTCGCCGGACTCATCAGCGACGAGAAGGCATCCGCCAGCGCCTTGCTCATGGCATCGTCTTCGGAGGCTCGCTCGCTCGATTGGTTCTTGTCGGACGCCTGTGCGAAATCGCGCGACGCTTCGCGTGACGCTTCGACGATCTGCGCTTCGGTTACTCCCTGCGCCGGTGCAGCGCCATTTCCTTCCCAAAATCCGCTCGTGGAATGCGTGAATTCAACCTCGACATACCCCTGAACGTTGCCGATCGACTTTGAACTGATGACGCGGCAGGCCGCTTCGCGATCGGTCTTCAAATTTTTTACGATCAGAATCTGCCCGGGGAAGACTCCTTCAGACAGCCGCACGACTGCACCGTTTGCGAACACAATTACGGTCTTGGTCTGCTCGACGAATGGCACGGGCGCTTGCTCGACGCCGCCGACCGCGGGCACTGGCCGCGAGCCTTGCACGCTGACCGGAATCTCCGCGCCCACTGGCGCAGTGCGACTCCCATTTGTACCTGAGCTGAGCTGCTGATCTAAAGTTTGGCTTGCCATGTTCGCACGTGCCTTCTAAGGTGCTCTGAGCTTGCGCGGGACGAGGACACGTCCGCTCGCGCAGACCTTATGACTTCATGCGTAGATTGTTCCGCGTAGTGCCAAACTGGGGCTATAGTACTTCGGTACCTGAGTTCCATTTGCGAACGCGCGGGGCGCGCAAGCAAAGTTGCCTTCGGGGCTGGACGTAAACCTTTCAATTTGGAGAGCTTATGATTCGATCGACGGCGGTTCGTGTGGCCGCGCTCGCGGCCCTGTTGCTCGTCTCGAAACCTGCGTTCCCTCAGAACGACAGTTCCACTACGGTGCGCGAGCTCACGGCGATGCTCAATCAGTTTCTGAACGACGCAGGCACGAACAATGCCGAGGGCTTTGATCGTTTCTTCGCCGACGATCTGATCTACACGCGCTCGGCGGGCGCCACAACGACGAAGGCCGATATCATGCGCAGCATGCGTGCGCCACGAAGCGCCGGCTCGTCCGCTGCCCCCGCCTCGAAGAGCACCTATTCAGCGGAAGACGTCACGGTTCACCCGTATGGCGATGCGGCGGTGGTCGCGTTCCGGCTCGTTGGCCGCACGGAACATTCGAATGGCGAAGTCGAAACCGCGAATTATCGCAATACGGGAACATTTCTTCGCCGCGATGGCAAATGGCAGGTCGTCGCTTGGCAATCGACGAAGATGCCCGACAGCGCGCAGGCTGGCGGTGCGGCTGCACAACCGGGCTCGAGCGAGATCGCGGCTATTTCGGAATTGTGGGCGCGCGAATGGAGCGCTCGCCACCCCGACACGGTGCTCGCGATGTACGCCGATGACGCGGTGTTCTATGCTCCGGATCGCGGCCGCGTAGCGGGACGTGCGGCGATCAACGATCTGTTTCAGCAAATGCAGAGTGCAGTCGTGCCATCGATAACCTTGCACAGCACGCACGCGCAGATTTCCGGCACGATGGCGTACGACAGCGGGAATTACGAAGAGACGCTTACGATGAAGGCAGACAGCACCAAGCGAAATTTCCACGGCACGTATCTCATGGTCTTCCGCCGAGAGGCTGGGAAGTGGCTGATCGTCGAACACATGTGGAACGACCTGACCGATGCCAAACCCATCGTTGGCCAGTGACCGTGTTTGCGTGAAGATTATCGGCGTCGTCTCAAGATCTCTCAGCGCGTCCGCGATATGAACTTGCGCCGGAATTTTCATCGCCTTCTCGGATTCTCGGTCGCCGTCATCCTCTCGGCAGCTGTACTTTCGCCGCAGCAAAACCCAGCGCCCGTCTCGATCGAGGTTCGCGCTGATCAACCGCAGGGCTCGCTGGCGCCGATCTGGAATTACTTTGGCTACGACGAGCCGAACTTCACCTACGCGCCCAACGGCAAAAAACTTCTCGGTGAGCTTTCGGCGCTGAGCCGCGCGCCCGTCTACGCGCGCACGCACAATCTCTTCACCAGCGGCGACGGATCAGCTTCTTTGAAGTGGGGCTCGACGAATGTCTACACCGAGGACGCTGTAGGAAATCCGGTTTACAGCTGGGAGATTCTTGACCGCATTTTCGACACCTACCGCGAGAAGGGAATCAAGCCGCTGGTCGAAATCGGGTTCATGCCCGAAGCGCTTTCCACGCATCCCGAGCCGTACCGCCATAATTTTCCCAACGGAAGCATCTACACCGGCTGGACCTATCCGCCGAAGGACTATCAAAAATGGGCCGGGCTCGTGTTTCAGTTCGTCCGCCATTTGCGGCAGCGATATGGCGACGCGGAACTGAAATCCTGGCTGTGGGAAGTGTGGAACGAGCCGGATATTGCCTACTGGAGAGGAACGCCGGAAGAATATTTCAAGCTGTACGACATCACGGTTGATGCGGCGCTACGCGCATTTCCGTCAGCGCGCATTGGCGGCCCGGACAGCACCGGCGCGTCGTACCCGAAAGCGGCGGAATTCCTGCGGCAGTTTCTGGAGCACTGCGCACACCAGAAAAATTACGTCACGGGCAGAATCGGCTCGCATCTCGATTTCATCAGTTTCCATCCGAAAGGCTCGCCCGCGTGGCGCAACGATCACGTGGAAATGGGCATCAGCCGCCAGCTCGCATCAATCGAAGCCGGGTTCAAGATCGTCGCGTCATTTCCCGAGTATCAGCGCACGCCTGTCGTGCTTGGAGAATCCGATCCCGATGGCTGCGCCGGCTGTGCCGCGAGCCGCGATCCGCAGTACGGTTATCGCAACACTTCTCTCTTCGCCGCATACGTCGCCGAAGCAATCGCCTCGACCTATGCGCTGGCCGCCGAGACGAAGGTAAATCTGCTCGGAAGCGTCACGTGGTCGTTCGAATTCGAGAATCAGCCGTACTTCGAGGGCTACCGCGAGCTGGCTACAAACGGTCTCGACAAGCCGGTGCTGAACACATTTCGCATGTTTGGACTTTTGAGCGGCAATCGAGTGGCGCTGAAGAGCTCAGCCGCGTTGCCGGTCGAGGAAATGATTCGGTCGGGCGTGCGCGGAGCATCGGATGTAAACGGCATCGCGACTCGCGGAGAACGCTCGATCGAAATTCTTCTCTGGAATTATCACGACGACGACGTTTTGGCGCCGGACGCTCCGATCAGTTTGAAGATCGAAGGCCTGCCTCTCGCAGCGAAGAACGCTCTCGTCGAACATTTCCGCGTCGATCCGACGCACAGCAACTCGTACACAGCGTGGAAGGGGATGGGCAGTCCGCAAAACCCGTCGCAGGTGGAATACGAATCGCTCGAACACGCCGGACATCTGCAACTGCTCGATTCGCCCGAATGGAAAAGCGTCGATGGCGGTACGGTGAAGCTGGAATTCCCGCTTCCACGCGAAAGCGTCTCGCTTCTGCGAATTTCGTGGTAATAACAGCCGCAGGAAGCGGAGCCTCGCAACTGCGCCGGCGCGTTACGCCGAGCGCTTCGCCGGCGTGGGCTTCAGCGCATTGACCACCGCCGACAAATCCTCATTGCCGTGGCCTGAAGTGATCGCTTTCTGGAAAATTTCCAGCGCTGCTAACGCTGTCTGCAGCGCGAGCCGGTTATCCGCGCCAGCCTCGATCGCATACCGGAGATCCTTGGCCATCAACTTCAGCGCGAAGTAGATCGTGGGGTCGTTCGATGCAGCGCGCGTTGAGACGCTCTTCACGAGCGGGCTTCCTGGCGCGCCGTTCGTGAGCACCGAGAGCGCCTTTCCTTCGTCGAGTCCCGCTGCGGAGATGAGCGCGCTCGCCTCCGCGAGCGACGCGGCCTGCACGCCGCACAGGAAATTGTTGATCAGCTTCAGCAATGCGCCGCTGCCGTTTGCGCCGAGGTGAACCACATCGCGGCCAAGCACGGAAAGCACCGGCCGAGCCTTTTCAACTGCTGCCGCCGATCCTCCTGCTAAAAACACCAACTCGCCCGAGGCGGCGTGCGGCTTCGTGCCGGTCACCGGTGCATCGACGAAATCGCGCTTTTCGCGCGCGGCGATCGCCGAAAGCTCTTTCGCCCACCGCACGGTCAGCGTGCTCGATTCCACCAAGACCGATTCAGCCGCGCTTCCAGCGAGCGCGCCTCCATCGCCCAGCCACATCGCTCGCGACGCGTCGTCGTCCGCCACCATGCTGATGATTACGTCTGCGTTCGCGGCGGCTTCGCGCGGCGAATTCGCGCAGGACGCGCCCATCTTCGCGAACCGCTCCGCCTTTTCTCGATTCCTGTTGCAGACCGTCAGTGGAAATTTCATTTCGAGCAGCCGGCTCGCCATCCCGCCGCCCATAATTCCCAGCCCTAAAACCGTCACGCGTTGTTTGCTCATCTTTATTTCACTCCTGCCTCAGCCAATCGACGCCACGCTGATCAGACTCATCCGCGAATCTGCAATATGAACCGGATTCCGCAGCGGCCGGCCGAATCCGTTGCAACTCACGCGCATCACGTCACCGCTCCGCAGCCGCACGCCATCTCTAAAGCTGAGGCACGCCGTCCCGAAGAAATGAATGTGGACGTCGCCCGGCCGCCGATGCGCCTCGAATTTGAAGTGATGGTGCTCGATATTTTGCAAGCTGTGGCACATTTCCGCTTCGCCGGAAGGGAAGCTTTTCGTCCAGAGCTCTTTGCCATCGCGCTCGATCGTGGCATTCACCGTGACGCTCTGAAACTCCGGATCAATCACAAGTTCCGGACCGATGGAGCACGTCCGCAGCTTCGAGCCCGCGAGATTCAGATAATTTTTCTTTTCGAATTCATGATCGGAAAATTCGTTTCCGATGGCCAATCCCACGCGGTAGGGCCGCGCGTCCGGGCCGATAAGATAGATTCCGGCGATCTCCGCCTCCTCGCCGCCATCATCCGCATACGGGGGAAATTCCAGCGGCTCACCGTGCGCGCGCAGGATCGTGCCATTGCCCTTGTAAAACCATTCGGGCGCAATCCCAATCTCGCCGGAGCGCGGCCGCCCGCCTTCCAGTCCCCAGCGAAAAATCTTCATGCTGTCGGTCAACTCATCTTCTCTCAACGCATGCATTCGCTGTCGGTCGCTCGCGCTTCCCAGGTGCGTCAGTCCAGTGCCGGAAATCAGGCACCGCGCCGGCTCGCTTGGATGATCGGCAGGAGGAAGCAGCCGCCATTCAGATTTGCACTCATACACCGAATCGTACGGAAGAGTCACTCTCGTCGCGCGTCGCTCGGCGGCATCATCCAATTTGATCCTTTCCGCGAGCGCCGCGTTCGCCAGCGCGTAAACCGACTCGCAATCCACGAGCCGGAGATTCGGCTCTTCCACGAGCGCGACTCTTCGGAGATTCCCTTTCTGTAATTGAACGAGCCTCACCTGACTTTTCCGTTCCCGCCGCGTCGTGCCGTCACTCGGTGACCTCGAATTTTGCGAGTGCCTTCTCGTTGATGCTCAATCCCAGCCCTGGCAGATCGTCGCGAAGTTCGACGAATCCGTCCTTCGCTTTCGGCTCTCCATCAAAGATGTACCAGAAAAGTTCGTTGCCGACCTCCACGTCCACAAACGGAAAGTATTCCGCCATGGGAGAATTCAGGCTCGCCATCACGATGTGGTAGTTGTGCATCTGCCCGGCATGCGGAATCACCGGCACCGAATGCGCTTCCGCCAGCGCGGAAATCTTCCGCGCCTGGGTGATCCCGCCCACGCGGTTCGTATCGAATTGGATGTAATCCACCGCGCGCGCTTCGAGCAGTTCGCGAAAACCATAAATCGTGAATTCGTGCTCGCCTCC
>DASTCZ010000055.1:0-55758 GCA_035710585.1 Candidatus Acidiferrales bacterium
GCTGCCGTATGAATCTGCTGTTTTGCTTCGGAGAGCAGCCGCGCAACTTGCCGCGCCATTTGCAGCGAGGCCTCGGTCGAAGGGCTGTTCATCACCACGAGGTTCCCGCTCGCGGGCCCCGTTTTCATGGCGTCGTCGGCGAGAGGCTCCTGTGTTTGATTGGAGGAAATACTGCTTTCGGGCAGCGCTGCGGCGGCGGTCTCCGGAAATGGAAACCAGTCGGCCGGAGGAAATGCGATTCCCCAAAAATTGCCCGGAATTTCCAATTCCACGCCTACCTGGAAGAGCTCGCGTACGGTCCGCGGGCGTTGGATCCAAGTTACCCGGCCACGTACGGCGCGCGGCGGATTTCCGGCTTCGGGATGGGGCACTTCCAGCGTGATCCACATATTCTTCAGGACGTAGTGCTTGGACTGGTAGCGGCAGCCGTGGCAATTGATCATGAGCGTTGAAGTGCGCTCTTGAAACGGCCGGCCCAGCGCGTCCACACCCGTGACGGCGAGCGGCACGGCTTGCACGATTCGCGTGCTGCGGCGCTTGCGCAGCTCAGGCTGCTGATTGGACGCTGGATCCTGAATCATGACCCCACTTCGATTTCCGCCGTTAACCGGCGAAAATCCCCAAGGAATGCCATAGATTAGCGTGCCGGAGCGGCACTTGACGCTAACTCCGGCGGATTCAGTGCGAAAGAGTCAATAAAAACGAGCGACGTCAGCGGGTGGGTGCTGGCGGCGCAGCTTTTCGGCTGCCTCGGAAAATACCGGCGATTTCGCGAGCGACCCAGAGCGGGCCAACTAGAAAATACATCGGCCCCTGGAAAAATGCAGGATGATTGCCCTCGATTTTGTGGCCGCCAAAAAGCATCAGCCACCCGGCGACAAACAGCGCAAGGCCCACCTTCCATCGCAAGAGGATGAGAAGGATTACTCCCGCAAAGATGAGCGGAATCCCGATACCGTGGAGGACACGGTTCCACGAGTTGTGATGCTCTTCCTCGTATCGCGCCATGTATTCCGCGAGGCTCGCCATCGTTCGTCACACCGCCGGAGGTCTTAACAGTGGAAATCGTTGAACGTCGAATGCCTGTCTGATCCGTGCTCCAGCGCCAAATCTCGGCGGTCGTAATCGAGGTGCACCGCGGACATCACCATCATCGCGTTCTGGTCAACCATGCGCATTGTGACCGGACGATCGGGTTCAGTTTGGATCGACGGGAAAAGTTCTGAGACGAGGAAATGTCGGCAAGCAAGTGGGGGAAAATCGCCGATATTCTTTTCCGCGATCAATCCGGACGGCCCAAAGAGTTGCAGCTTCGGTGAACCGGTTTTCTCGTCCTGGAATTCAATATTCATGACCGCGAGGACGGCGTCACGTTGGCGCTTCCCCGCGCTTCCCCGGATCTGGCAATCGGTCACGATGTAATCGGTTGCCACGCCGCCGCGCTCCTCCACCAGCCGGTACTTCATGTGATTCTGTCCACCGGGGCGGAAATGCGTAAAAGCCGAACGGTTCCAGTTGTTCGCATGAACTTCTACTTTGAGCAGCGAATGCGAAGTCCCGGGGATGGTACCGACGCCGAGCCCACCGGAGTACCCGGCCGGCAGAGGCAGTCCGCGTGCATCCACGCGGACGCTTTGGAACGGCGAAAGGCGCACGAGCCCTTGATCGATCAGGGCCGCCGGCTGCACCCGGGAGCGCAGGTTTTCGTCCTTGTTCGAAACCCACGCGATATTGCCCTCCGCCGTGGTCGCGAAGGGCATGAGCCAGAGCGCGTCCTCGACCCAGCGGCTGGCGCTCAAATAAAACCGCGATTCGAGTTCCACTCCAGCAATCTGCTTTTTGTTGAACAGCAGAGGTGTATAGAGCAGCGCCGTCACCGGGAAATTGCCATTGGGACCAAAAGGCGTTTGGCGCGCCGGCTTGATTTCACCGTCCGCGGAAAAATGGAGTGGATGCTCTACCGTCCAGGTGCCGCCATCGCGCCCGCGCATCAACGTGTACGCGAACGAGACAGCCTCGCTCGTGTTGTGGATGACGACCACGCCTCCATCACTCAGTTTTTTCTCCGCCAGCGGAGTGATCGCCAGCATCTCGCCGGGCGACGCAAAATTCTTCAGCGTCTCAAACGAGAAAAGCTCCGTGTGGTGCGGCTCCAGGTGGTACGGCCGCTCGACCACTGTCTGCGCCATGCGATCGACAATGCGGATCGATCCTTCCGACGCGACATCGTTCGGGTTAAATAAGGAAAACGCGCAGTGATACTCGCTGAGCGACGGAATCGGCATCGAGTAATTGAAATGTCCGATGGCCTGTTGCGGTGCTGCAGGGTGCGCGTGGACATTGTCAAAATTTTTTTCCGTCTGCCAGCGAACGAATCCGGCGCTGAAGAGATCACCCGCGTGACTTACCTGATTGGCTGAGGGCGCGGTGCGAATTCTTGCGCCGCCCCAAAATTCCGAACGGCCTGCGAGCTGCGCCACTTCCACCATCGTAGTGTGCAGAGCGGGAATGTCGAGCCGTCCGTTCCGATCCAGCCGAATTTCGTTCCCCTTCGGATCGTAGGCAACGATCTGATACGCCGTTTGATTGTTGGGATCGCGGTAGCCATCCACGCCGGGAAAACAAGTTGCGGTGAGCAGAATTTGCGTTTCGATTCCTAACGCCTTATTCGACAAAACAAACGGAGCGGCAACGTCCAGCCAGCACGCATCGGGTGCGATGTTCGCGCGCCGTTCGCGGAGGGTTGCCAGGTCTGTTACGGCATGCGGTACTGCAGCCTGAGCAGACGCGGCGACAAACGACCCCGCGAGGCTACCCAGAAAGGTACGCCGGTCAATCGTTCTCATGATTCCCCACCCCTATGAATGCACTGCGGAACAACAATCTATGATCGAGCAACCGAACTTCTTATGGATTTTCTATACGCTGTCAGATGGGGGAGCGCAAGGAGAAAGTTGCAATTTCTCCGCAGAAAACTACAGTTCCCGCCGGCCTTCCATGGCCTTGAGCATGGTCACTTCGTCGGCATATTCGAGGTCGGAGCCCACCGGAATTCCCACTCCGATGCGCGTCACGCGCACGCCGAGCGGCTTGATCAGTTTCGAAAGATACACCGCGGTCGCCTCGCCTTCGGCGGTCGGGTTTGTCGCGATGATGATTTCCTCCACGCCACCGCCCTTTAGGCGTTCGACGAGGCTGCGTATCTTGAGCTGCTCGGGGCCGATGCCCTGCAACGGCGCAAGTGCCCCACCGAGCACGTGGTACATCCCGCTGAATTGCCGTGTTTTTTCGATCGCCAGAATATTCACCGGCTCCTCGACCACGCATATCGTCCGGCGATTGCGCGTAGCGGATGAGCAGTAGAGGCACGGATCGGCGTCCGTGATGTTGTTGCAGACGGAACACTCGCGCACGTTGAGCTTTGCTTCGCGGATCGCGTCCGCCAGCGCGATCGCATCTTCCGGCTTCGTTCGCAGTAGAAAAAACGCCAGCCGCTGCGCGGATTTCTGCCCGATGCCCGGGAGATGCTTCAGCTCGTTGATCAGGCGCTCGATGGGCGCGGCGAAATCAGGCATGTGTATCCTGTCTGAGGAATAAGAAAAATGCGGAAAAAGTGTTGCTTCAGAAAAGCCCGGGGATCTTCAGTCCCCCCAACGTCTGCATCTGCGAACCGAGACTCTTCATCTGCTTGCTCAGTTCTTCGTCCACCCGGCGCGAGGCTTCGTTCACCGCCGCGCGCACCAAGTCCTGCAGCATCTCCTGGTCCTTGCTCGCGAAAACTTCCGGCTCGATCTTCAGCGATGTGATCATTTTCTGGCCGTTCATCTGCACCGCGACCATGCCTCCGCCGGCCGATGCCTCTACGTGCACCGAGTCCACTTGCTTTTGCAGACTCTCCTGCATCTGCCGGAACTGCGTCAGCATCTGCTGCAGCGCTTTGACTTCCATCGCTAGCCCCCGCTCCGCCGCTTCACTTCCGAAATCTGTCCGCCGAATCTTTCGAGCATCGCCCTCACAACTGGGTCTTGCTCGAACTGCGCGCGTAATTCCGGCGCTCCCCCGACTGCTCGCGCCGCAGATTTCACCGGCGCCGAATCCATTTTAACACACACGCGAACCGGCAAGCCGATCACTTCGCTGGTGATCGCCCGCAACTTTTCCGAAGGGCCGCGTCCTCCAAGCATGTCAGCCAGCGCGCGGCTCTCCGCGGGAAAGTACAACCGCATCTCGCTGCCTTCCAGTTCCCAGCGGCTGGCATGCTCGATAATTTCGGCGAGAAATTTTTGCTGCCGCAGCACTGCCGCCTTGATCGCTTCCACTTGCGCCGCTTCGATCCCGCTCATTATCCCGGCCGAGCGCGCAACAATGCTTGGCGGAGCCGATGCAATCGGAACGGCTTTCTGCGTTGCTGTAAAAGCATTCGAGTGAGAGTCTGCTTTAGGCAAATTTTCAGCCCCGCTCGCCGATTCGAGGCTCGCGGATGCATTTGCCGCGACGGATGCTCGTGCGGAGCCGCTCGCAGTCATTGTGGCCGGTATCGAGTTTTCCGTCTCTGCCGGCTTTTCCGTGTCTGTCGGCGACATTTTTCGGCCGCTCGCCGCGCTCGCGGTACCTGAATCTCCCCGCATCTCGGCCATCAGTTCTTCCAGTGGAGCGAGGCGCGAAGCGTTCACCATCCGCAGTAGACCCATTTCGAGGTGCAGCCGCGGGTCCGGCTTGCGGCGCAGGTCGTCATCCGTCGAAAGTAGGATCTGGAAGTACCGCGTCAAATCTTCTTCAGAAAAAGTTTCTGCATCGCGCTTCAGTCGCGGCCGCTGATCGGGAGTAGCGGCGATCAAGTCGGAATCCGCGCCACACACACGCGCTATTAAAAGATTGCGGAAATGGCGGATCGCTTCGCGGCAAAAATGTTGCAGGTTGCGGCCTTCCGATTGAAAGCGGTGGACGAGCCCAAGCGTGCGCTCTGCGGAGCCCTCCCGAATCGCGCCGACGAGTTCTTCCAGCACTTCTTCGGGAACCACTCCCAGCAAATCGCGGACTTGCGCATCCGTAATGTCTTCGCCGCTGTACGCGCGCGCCTGTTCCAGCAGCGACAGCGCATCGCGAACGCTGCCTTCGGCGGCTCGCGCCATTACTGCAAGAGCTTCCGGTTCGGCTCGCAGCCCCTCTTTCTTCGCTACGTCGGCCAGCGCGGCCGTAATCTCCTGGAATTGCAACGCCCGGAAATGAAAATGCTGCGAGCGGGAGCGGATCGTATCGGCCAGAGCCTCCGGTTCCGTCGTGGCCATTACGAAAATCACACGATCGGGCGGTTCTTCCAGCGTCTTGAGGAGCGCATTGGACGCTTCGTCCGTCAGCATGTGCGCCTCGTCGAGGATGATGACCTTGTACCGTCCTGAAGCCGGCGCGTAGCGCACCATGTCGCGCAATTCGCGGATTTGGTCGATGCCGCGGTTTGACGCGGCGTCGATTTCGATTACATCGAGCGAATTTCCGGCCGTAATTTCCTTGCACGAATCGCAAGTGTTGTCCGGAGTCGGCGTCGGGCCCTTTGCGCAGTTCAGCGCCTTGGCCAGAATTCGAGCCGTCGTAGTCTTTCCAACTCCGCGCGCACCGGAGAAGATATATGCGTGGGCGATCCGTCCGCTGCGGATCGCGTTTTGCAGCGTTTGAGTCACGTGCTGCTGCCCGATCACGTCCTCAAACGTCTGCGGCCTGAATTTTCGCGCGATAACCTGGTAAGCCATTCCGTCTTTCCGCTCGACTACTTTCTGTTGCGCTGCCTATAAAATAAAAAACGATGAGAGGAACTTCGGGTACTCCGCGGCACACGCCGTGATCCCGGTACCGTTGCTCCCTTCCGGGCCTGGCGGGGTTCGCGGGACGTCGTTGCACAGAGCCCGAAGTTCCACGCATCGGCGATGACGTCGCGTTTCATTCGCGCGGCATCGCTGCGACGCAGTCTAGCACACCGCTGTACACGCCGGAACGCGTCCGCTATCTGAAAACGAGCGCGAAGAATTTGCTTTGCAAGAGTCCCAGCCTTTGTTCTTTGGAACGGCGGCCGATATTCTTTCTTCCGGCGTTCCCCTCAGAGGCGGTATCGTCGTCGCAAGTTCGTGCCCGCCGCCTCCCGGCTCGCGCCGCCCGATCTCTCCGCCGCGCCAGCGGAATACCCCACGTGACGGGGCAATCCTTCGCGTCAACGCGAACCCGTGTTTCTGCATCACACGGGACCATGGAGGAATCAATGAAGCGTTGTGTCCTGGCGGTCCTGGCCCTGGCGGTTTTCGCCGCTGCAATTCCCGTCGCCGCGCAGAATCTGAATACCGTTGTTGCCGGCACAGAAATCCACCTCTCCCTTCAAAACAAATTGACGACCGCTTTCGCGCACGCCGGCGATCCGTTCGTCGCCGTCGTCACCGATCCGGTCTATGTGGATAGCCTGCTCGTAATTCCCGCAGGCACTCGGATCACGGGAATCGTCGGCGCCGTGGTTGAGCCGCGCCACTTTGCGCTCTTCCGCGGTGAAGCGGCGATGAACCTGAACTTCCGCAACATACAGATCAGCGGCAGAGACGTGCCGGTGCAGATGAGCATCCTCGACATCATCAAGCGCAGCTCCAACGGCACGGGCCGATATCGCCACGACGTGAAATTGGAGGAAGGTTCGGTCATCGAGCAGAAGCACGACATCAAGGGCGATGTGATTGCAGGCACGATCGGCACAGGTGGAGCAACACTTATCGGAACGCTTGCGCGCCACGCAGCGGGCGGATTCGGAATCGGCTTGGCAGGTAGCGCGATTTACGTCATTCAGCGAAAAGGCAAAGACGTCGTGTTGCCTGCAGAAACAGGCATGGTCGTCAGACTCGATAACAAGCTGTTGCTGCCGACGGTCAATTCGACGGTTGCGAATTCGACTTCGCCGGCCCCTGTCGCCCCGGCAGGTCAGAACAACTAAACGCGCCCGTATTTCTATCAATCGCAGGTCGATCGAGACAGTTTCGTACGGGTGTGGCCGGCCGCCAGGGGCCCGGAACACGCTCCCGCAAGCTGACGGATGATGGCTTGGCTTAGGACTTCGATTTATTCTTGCGCGGGAATGATATTCCCCATACATCCCCGCTTTCCATGAGGATTGCGCCTGCGATACACAACTCTCCCCGTCGCTCTACGTGTGCGATCTGAAACGTTCTGGGACCCAGGTGCACGCGCTTCCTGACTTCGAGCGAAACGACGTCTCCCTTTTTCAACTGGTGTGCGGATTCAAAACAGCAGCCCTCTTCGCTCACATTCAGTGTGCGAGTTTCCTCGGCAAAATACTGGCCCTCCGAAATCCCGCGAATCGTAATCGGATATACGATTCCGACGCGCACACCTCGCCGGCGATCGTCGTGCACCTCTTCGACTAAGCTTTGCCAGTTTCTTGCCGTGCCGGTCATGTCTTGTTAGAACCCGAAGATTCTTGATCAGGCGCCAAACGCGGCCGCGCTCTTGGCGGATTGTTTTGCAGTTCGCTTTAGGTGCCTGTAAAGACTAGTTCGGCCGATACCGAGTAGTTGCGCGGCCTTGACGCGATTGTCTTTGCAAAATTGCAGCACTCGCTCGATGTGAACGCGCTTTATCTCCTCTAAAGGCAGAGCGCGCCAACTTTCCTCGCCATTGGCGGCGCGCATTGCAGGACGTTGCAAATTCTCCGGAAATTCTGCGAGATCGATGAACTCGCCCGTCGCGCGTATGCAAGCTCCGGAAATTACGTTGTCCAGTTCGCGGACGTTTCCAGGCCAGTTGTACTGCAGCATCACTGTCTGCGCGCGGCGCGATAAACCAAGGATTTGCTTGTGATAGGCAGCGTTGTATTTTTTCAGGAACGCCTGCACGAGCAGCGGCACGTCCTCCAGCCGCTCCGCCAAGCTGGGCACCCGGATCTGCACCGTGCTCAACCGGTAGTAAAGGTCTTCGCGAAACCGGCCCGCGACAACTTCCGCGCGCAGGTCGCGGTTCGTCGCGGCGACCAGCCTCACATCGACGCGCCGAACCTCAGGTGATCCCACACGCTGGATTTCGCGGTTCTGGATGACGCGCAGTAGCTTCGCCTGCATGCCAAGCGACATTTCGCCGACTTCATCCAGGAATACAGTCCCGCCATTTGCGTACTCGAAGAGTCCCGGCCTGGTTTCCGTGGCGCCGGTGAATGCGCCGCGGATGTGCCCGAAGAGCTGGCTCTCCAGAAGCGTGTCCACAAGCGCCGAGCAATTGCACACTGCGAATTTCTGCTGGGCCACCGGGCTCATGTGGTGGATTGCGTGCGCGACCAGTTCTTTGCCCGTGCCCGTCTGTCCCGTGATCAGCACGTTGGTGTAATGCTTCGCCACTTTCCGCGCCAGATCGAACACTTCGTACATCGCAGGACTTTTGCCGATGATGCCGTGAAAGTTCAGGTCATCGAGCATGCGCGATTCGAGCTCGCGGATGCGCTTCCGCTGGCCGAAGAGGTCGTTCAACTCGTCGAGGGTCTTCCGTAGGCGTGCGCGATCGACCGGTTTCGCAAGGTAGTCATAAGCTCCGCGTTTGATCGCCTCCACGGCCGCATCCAGCGAGTAGTGACCCGACATCAAAATCACCTGAACGCCGGGATCGATCTTCAGTGCTGCTTCCAGAAATGCGCGCCCATCCATCTGCGGCATCTTCATGTCTGAAATGACCACGCGATACCCGCCCGAGCGCACGGCTTCGATGGCCTCAAGCGGATCGGTGGTCCCTTTTGAACCAAATCCCATGTTCCCTAGCGTGTCGCGGAGTACTTCGATCATTTCTGGGTCGTCATCGAGCACGCAAATCGAGATCGCCCGCTCTCCCAGAGTATCGGCGGCAATTTCCTTCGTAAGTGTTTGGGTCATGCAGAAACACGGGCACGGTGTGTGCCACTGTAAGGCTCAACCGAGATCGACTCACGGGCTCGCACACCCACATCCATCCGCTGGCGACTGATGTTCGGAACTGCTTAAATTGGAGGGAGTTGCTTCAGTGATTGCTTCGAGCGAGACGCGATGGATTTATTCTTTCGCTGAAAGACTCGGCTAGCCTACAAATTGAGCGAATCCGATTTGGGTCGCAGGCTGCAGAAAGTGTTCCAAAACCGGATTCGCTCGCATGCTCTGTTGGGCTTTCTTAGTTTTGGGGACCAGCGCCGCAAGCCGTGACGTCATCTGTCCAATCGTCTCCGGTGAGCATTACGTCAATCGCTGCATCTTTTCCGCCCAGATACAATTCCCGAATCTGCTCTTCGCTGCATCCGAACTCGCGGCAAATTCCGCGCCAGCTCGCCAGCTCGTCAGCGGGTGCAAGTTTTGGTGTTCGCGTTTCCAGTTCGAAGTTCATTTTGAGCCTCCGCATACAGCGTGTTGCGGGACCGCTCCTTTACCTGTAATTACGTTTTCTTCGTCTCGAGGTTCATTTGCTTTGGCGCTCTTGACTCCACATCTATTAGAAGTGCAGGCCGCGTGCCAAAATTCCATGATGGGATCGCATTGAAAACGAATGGTTTAGCGGAGCCACGATACACGGATGCAGGGTATTGCTGACGCAAAGTTACACAGGCTGTTCCATTCCGAACACGAAAGTGCTCATTTTCAACCACTTTCCTTCTCGCCGACACAACGCCTGCGCAATCAGGCCGTCGTGGCTCGCTTGAATTCGATTAAGATATTTTCTCGATGACCTCTACCCGGCATAACCCGAACCAGATTGAAGCGATTGTATTCGACATTGGCCGCGTCATCGTAAAGCTCGATCCCATACGCGCTCTCGCACACATTGCGAAGATGACGGCTGGGCGAAATGGCCGCGCACCTAAATCGGCCGTGAATCCCGAGAAGGATCGCGAAAAAAATAAGGCACTCGGCCGCGAGCTGTATCACGCAATTCAGCGCGATCCGATGTGGGTCGATTGGCAAGAAGGACGCGTGACGCCCGCGGAGTGGCACCGCAAACTTTGCAAGCGCTTCAACGTCAAGGCCTCGTTTGCGGACTTTCGCGGCGCATGGAACAGCACCATCGTGTCGGAACCCGAATTGTTGCTTCCGCCGAGGCTATTTGCGCAGCTTCACTCGCGGTATCGGTTGGTGCTGCTTTCCAATACCGACCCGCTTCACGTCGAGCACATGCGTTCGAACTTCAGGTTCCTCCGGCATTTCGACGCCGCCGTATTTTCCTGCGAAATCGGTGCGAGCAAACCCTCTTCAAGAATATTCCGCGCCGCGGTTCGAGCCGCAGAGACCTCTCCGAAGCAAATTCTCTTCATCGATGACATTAGGGAATACGCCTGGGCCGCCCGCAGAAACGGTTTGCAAGCCATCCAATTTCGAAACCGCTTTCAACTCGAACGCGAACTGAAACAGCGCGCGCTTTTGTAGCCAAGCACTTCGACCGCTCACGCGCAAAAAAAAGCGGAGCGCCGAAGCGCTCCGCGTCTCCCGCCTGAGGCTGCTGGTCGTTGAGATTAGTGTCCGCGTCCGTGACCACCGCCGCGGGATCCGCCGCCACCGTGGAAGCTGCCTCCGCCGCTAAAACCACGGCTGCCGCCGCTGAACCCCCCGCGGAAGCTGCCACCCACGTTTCCTCGGGTTGCGAACCCGCCGCGCGTTTCAATTCGCGCATGCGGCGCGTCGCCTCCGCGTGGTGCGAAATTGCCGCGAGGTTCAACGCGTTCGAATGACCGTCCGCGGAATTCGTCACGCCCGCGGAATCCGCGATCATAGACGCCGCGCCCGTAGAACCGTCCGAACCCTCCGACGAAAAAATGGCTGCGGTAGAAAAGTGGCGTCCGGTAAATCACGAACGGCGAATAGAACCCAAATCCGAACGGGCTATAGAACAGTCCGTCGCCCGGCACCCATGTGTACATGCCGTAATAAGGATCCCAATACCAGCCTGGGCCGTACCACGAAGGTCCGTAGGCCGGCACCGGTTGCGGACCGTAGCCGTAATCCGTGCCGTAACCATTCGCGTTCGCTTGAGAGTCGTTGCCGTAAGTGTTGGCCTGATTCGGTTCGTTCGGCCGCTGCTCGTTGCCGGTGCCGATCTCTGCCGGCGCTACGTCCTGGTTGGCTTGAGCCAGTTGGTTCGAACGCTGATCGTTCCACACATAGAAGTCGTCGTGGCGAGACGCCGGATCAAACGCCGTCGCCTGCAGGTCGGAGCCGTTCAACATTACTTGACGGCCGCTAGCGAGTTGGATTTCGCGTCCACTGTCATTGACGCGAGCGTCGCCGGCGAACACCGACACCTGCCTGCGGTCTGCGTCAAACTCATAGAGTCCTTTGGCGGAAAGGTCGGTGACTACGCCCTTTTCCGTCACGCGTACTTCGCCGGCATTTGCAATTTCGATCGCGATTCGCCCGCGATCGAGCCCAATCTCTGCTTCATTCTGCGACGGAGAGACCAGCTCAACCGCGCTGTTGTTGTCCAACCGGACGAATGCGCCTGCCGTGAGTAACATTTCTGCGCGGCCCTGCGTGGTCGAAAGCACCTGACCCGCCTGCAAAACCGCTGAGCCGACGTCCTGGGAGCTCAGCGCCTGGCCATCGAGCGATACAGCGCCCTCGACGTAGTTGACCGAGCCAACCTGAGGCGGACGCGCGTTCTGTTCGCTATCCTGCGCTGCCACCGCCGGAACCATCAAAAGGCCTGCCAGAAACAAGCCGCTGAAAATCTCAAAGTTAGAAAGCCTCATATGTCTGCCCTCGTCTCTACCTTCGATGCCTTTCCGTGCAATCGAGATTCCGGTTTGTAAGTAGGTGCTTACATTGAAGATGCGGACAAGCATCCGGAATATCAATGAGTTGCAAAGGCGCTGCCGAGGCGGAATTTGCGCGATTTGGCAGGGCGGCTGGTGGATTTCAACCACCCAATTGCGAGAAAGCGGACTTATTGTGGGGCCGTGACGGTTCCCGATCCCGGCACAACCGCAAATCCGTCCCCGGTGCGCTCAATCGTAGGCGCATAGGCCCCGAGCAATTGCCGCCGCCACCATAAACCCTGTGACTGCTTTTCCGCCATGGACGTAAACCAGTACTGCCATAGCACCGCTCGGACTTCCTTTGGCGGCTGGCCCGGAAAGGGATTACCAGCAAATAGCTGGAGTACGTCACCATCGTTTTCGAGCAGCTTTTCCTCTGTCCGAACCGCGAGCGGATCCTCCCGCCAGGAACTGAGCGATGCGAACCACAAGTTCCAATCGAAACGTGGCTGGTACGGAGCGTAAATCCGTGGAGCTTCATTCAAAGCCTGCGGCTTGAATTTGAAGGGGTAGGCTTGCCAGGTCTGGCCGTCGTTCGATCCCTGAAATTCAATTTCGTAGCGCGCGGGCGTCATCATCTCGAATAGCCCGTACTGGTTCGCGACGCGAAACGCATCCAGCACCTGTACTGGCGCGTGCGGCAGCGGCGCCAGCGGCCACGCCATCCAGATCATTTGCGCAGTAGAGACTAAAACACCCAGCCCAGAGTAACGCCGATCACAGCGAGCTTGAACGCGTTCAAATGCGGCCGAAATTCCTCATAAAAGGATGGCCGACGTGCTGAGCCTTGCGCCTCGTTCGGCGACGATTGAGCGACTCCTGCCGCGGCTACCCTCTCCGCAAACCTCTGCTTTGATATGGCAGGTAAGAACTGCGCGCAGAACTGATCGTCAAGCAAAAGAAAGCCAAGCGACAGCACGAGATAGTTCAAGAACGTGTAATTTGCCGTCAGGATGATCCCTATCTCCCACGGCGTGACGATGAAAAACAAAATGATGCGAAATCGCCGCGGTAGCAGAAACATCCAGATCAACCCAATCTCGAGTCCCAGCGTAAGCGCGACTGTAATTGCGTGGAACCAATGCGGCAGGTGCTGCGCGTACCATCCGATCCATGTCGGCAAGGGACCGTTCTGGTAGTAATCGTCCATCGCGCTGAAGTTTCGCCAGTGCGGGTCGTGACTTAGCAACTTTCCAATTCCCGATTCGAAATAAATGCGCAACCATTCCCATTGCAGGAGGAAATACGCAAGCCGCAACGGCGGCGACTTCTCGCCCCAGCCGGGACGCCAACCGCGGGGCGCGAAAAACATCGCCAGAAATCCAGCTTCCAGAAGCATTCCGTCCGATTGATAAGCCGCGAACTCTCCCGCTGCCGCGATGAAGGACAAATAGCAAATGAAACTGATGAGAAGAGTTCCGCGCGGCCACAAGTTCAAGACGACCAGCACCGACGCGATCATTCCCACGAAACAAAGTGCCATCAGGGCCCGGTTTCCAGACCTGACCCACAGAAGCGTTGGCGTCAGCAAAAATCGGCTCGGACCGAACGCTCGGCTCGCGGCATCAAGGTATTCCCGAGCTGGGAAAATTCCGTTGGCGCCGATCAAGCCTCGAATTTGAAATACCAGCGGGAAAAATGCGGAGAAATAGATCAGGCCGAGCGCACGAAGGAAAATCCAGCGAGGCAGAAATCGCTCGCGCGAGCCATGCTCCGTATCGAGCAGCCACCGAATGCCCGTTGCCGGCGAAGCCTCTCTCATCGCCCGGCATTATATCGGCAACCGCTCTTTCGCACGTCCCGGGACTAGTCCGTACAGGACTGACAAGTGTCTGCGATTTCAGTAGGTTTACAGCCCGCTGCGGAGAGCATCTCAGGTTTTCTCCGTATGGCCCCCCAGCCCGCGCACCCGGATACTAGCGCCCGACCGCAGCGATTCTGTAATCCGGAGCCTCAGACCGTGCGAGCGAATACTCAGCCTTCCTCAAGCTCTACGCGCACCGCTGCCATCAACGGCAATCTCTATCGCGGATTTTTTCAGTCCTACGGGCTGCGCGAGAATCCGTTTT
This sequence comes from Candidatus Acidiferrales bacterium, assembly GCA_035710585.1. Lineage (GTDB taxonomy): Bacteria > Acidobacteriota > Terriglobia > Acidiferrales > UBA7541 > DASTCZ01. Next base: position 13,873 of record DASTCZ010000055.1, read on the forward strand.
CGATTAGTCCTGACCCGAAATATCTTTTGCCCACTGCGCAAACGCAAGAAGCGCTCGCGCAGCTGTCGTACGGTGTCACCCACCGCAAGGGCTTCATGCTGCTTTCCGGCGAGACCGGCACCGGAAAGACGACGGTCCTCAATTCGCTCCAGGAATGGTTGCGCTCGGAAAATATCCCGACCGTATTTGTCTTCAATCCTCACTTGCGCATGAATCACGTGCTCGGCTTCATCCTCTCTGAGCTTGGAGTGCCGTTTAATCCTGCCACCACCGACGACGCTCGCGTCACGCTGATCCACTGGCTCGTTGCGCTGAAGCGCCGCGGCTTAACTGCCGTCGTGATTCTCGATGAGGCGCAGGGTTTTTCGAGAGAGATGCTCGAAGAGATCAGGATGCTTTTGACGTTCGAAGTCGAAGGCGAGCCGCTACTCCAGGTGATCCTCGCTGGACAGCCGGAGCTCGAACGGAAGCTGCGCCAGCCGGAGCTTCGCCAGCTCTGGCAACGCATTACTCTTCGCTGCCGGATGGCTCCGTTCACGCGCGAACAGACGGCCGCATACATTGCATCGCGATTGCGCACGGCCGGCGCGCCCGATGATCCGGTATTCAGTTCGGGAGCCGTGACAGCAGTTCACGCCTATTCGATGGGGATTCCGCGCGTGATGAATCTGCTGTGCGAGCATTCGCTTATCAACGCATACGTTGAAAATGCCCGGCCGATTCCCGCGCGAATCGTGGACGAAGTCGCGCGCGAATTCGAGCTGGATTACGCGCGTTCCGGTTCCCGCACTGCGGAAACCGTCGAAACTGAGGAATGGTTTTCACCCGCCGCTCTCGCTCGAGCCGCCGGAAACCGAAAGGCATCTCCTGCGCCGGTGTCTGCGCTCGAGCTCACTGCCCCGGCGCCTTCTACCGAAGGATTCTCACGCGCCCCGCTAGCGCCGCCCACTCAAAGCCTTGCACAGATCGAACACTTACAACCAGGAGACGCCGCAAGCATTGAGCCGGAACACCTGCACAGTACAACTCCGGCTGAGGATCCGTGTGAATTTGCGGAGCTCACCGTCCCCGCGATGGGGGAGCCCGAATGGGCGATGGGTGAGCCGCAGGAGCGTAGGATCGATGCCGTCCGCGCGCTCGATGACTTACTTCCGACCGCGCCACCCGTCCGAGCTGCCGGTCCCGGAAATGAAGAGTCTGCGCTTAAACTTTCTGCGACGGTCTCGCACGCCAGCAGCCCTTCCGCCGCGGAATTGCCCTTGGCCGCAAAGGAATCTGCCGCCGAAACTGAAGAACGGCGAGAACTTGTGTTGGTTCTACGCCGGCGTTTCGACGAATTCGCCGTCTTCGCAGTTCGCGCTTCTCACAGCGCGGTGCGGCGGTGCCGGTACGCGGGAGAATGGGTTCGCTACGGCGTGCTGGTGTCGTGGGATTGGACGGCTGATCGCGCCTCAGTTGCTAGAGACGGAATCGCCGCCTTGATGGCGAACGTAAAGACTTCGCAGCTGCATGCAACTTCGCGCGATCGAGCGGTTGCTCTGTGGCAGTCTGCCGCGGGATTTGGGATGGAAATCTGCATCCGCGCAGCCGTTTACGCGTCTTTGGTCGCGGATGCCTGCGCGGCCTCCGCTCGAGCGATGACGCGCTGGTTACGCTCGCCGATGGCCACGCATCGTCCTGCAGCGCGCCAGCAGTTCGCCGGCTTGAAAAAATAGCTAGACCTTAGCAAGTTTTTTCGCCGCCGCCGCGAGCGACTGCCTGCTCCTGGAGTAGTTTTCCCAGGGATCCAGCGCCTCAAGTCGCTGCGCGAAATTCCCGATATTGAATTTTGCGGGATCGAGTGTCGGCTTGATCTCCGCCCAATCGAGCGGCGTCGAGACGGGCGCGTGCGGCTTCCGGCGCACCGAGTATGGAGTCACAACGGTTTGCGCGAATCCGTTTCGAAAAGGATCTATGTAGACACGCCCCTTCCTTGCCGCGATGGAATGCTCGGTCGTCGTTTCCTTCGGATGCGCTGCCGCTACAGCATTGGCGACTTGATGCGCGAATTTCAGCACGTCGTCCGCATCGTGCTTTGCCTTCAACGGCACAAAAATGTGCAGTCCCCTGCTTCCCGAGGTCTTCGGAAATGACGTCAACCCGATCGAGTCGAGCAGTTCCTTGACGAAAATTCCCGCGCGCGCGGCATCTGCGAAATTCCCAGACTCCGGATCCAAATCGAAACACAACCAGTCCGATTCGTGAGGCGCGCCTTCGCGCCCGGGCATCGCGTGAATTGCGATGCACCCGAAATTCACGAGCGCAAGCTGTGTGGAAAGCGATCCGCCCACTATATATTCCGTGATTCGCGTGCTCCCTTTAATCTTCTTCGTCGGCGTTCCCGCCGGGAGTGCCTTCGGCGCCTGCTTCTGATAGAAACACTGTCCCGCCATGCCGTCCGGACATCGCTCCATCGTCAGCAGATGTCCCTTCACATACGGCGCGAGCTTCGGAAACACCATCGCGTAGAAATTCGCGAGATCGAGTTTTGTGTACCCCTCCTCCGGCCAAAACACTTTGTCTGGATGCGAAATCTCGACCGGCAGCTTCGTCGCTCCCGCTTGTGCACTGGATTTCGATTTCATATTTTTATCGCTCGCGGCAATTTCACTTCGCGCGCGGCCTTGTCGTCGCGCAATCCGAGAAACACTGGTTGCCTCAGCTTGCCGTCCGCTGTCCACTCCTGATACGCAAATTGCCCCACCAGCTTCGGCTCAATCCACGTGACGCCCGCCTCTCGCGGCGGATTCTCGAACGGAGGGCCACTGCGCTTCAGCGCTTGGAATTTCCGGTGGAGCTGCCTAAGCGTTTCGCCGCTGAATCCCGTTCCAACTTTTCCGGTGAATCGTAGCCCGTTCTTTGAATAAGCACCCACTAGAAGTGCGCCAAAATGCGTGCGCGCCCCCTCCGGTCGCGTGTAGCCGCCAATGACAAATTCATCTTCCTGGTGGACCTTCACCTTCAGCCAATTCGACGACCGTCCCTCGACATACGGTGACGCTGCGTCCTTCGCCACCAGTCCCTCAAGTCCTTTTTTCTTCGCAGCCTTGAATGCGTCGATCCCATTGGAAGGAAGTCTTCGCGATACAAAAAGAATCTTGCGGTCCGCACCGTGCAGTGCCTTCTCCATCGCTTCACGCCGGAGCTCCAGTTTCTCTCGCCGAAGATCCTTTCCATCTAAATAGAGACAATCAAATACCGCGTACGCCGGAGTTCCCTTACTCATTTGCAGCAATTGAAATCGCGAAATCCCCGCGGCGTCAAACGCCACCACCTCCCCATCGATCAACAAAGTCTGCGGCCGCAGTTTCGCGATCTCACCCGCGATTCGCGGGAACGAGTGCGTGCGATCGATCCCATTTCGTGAAATCAGCCGCACTTCCTTGGCCTCTTTGTATGCCAAGATGCGAATGCCATCGTATTTTTCTTCGTAGATCCAGCCGGGCGTATCAAATGGCTCCGCCACCAGCTTCGCGAGCATGGGTTTCACCTCGAATGGAATGCGATGCTTCGTTTTTGCCATCGCCATGCGCGCCGCTTCCTATTTTTTTCTCGCCGTCTTGCGCTTTGCGGGAACGGATGTCCGCGGTCGCTTCGTGCCCGAACCTGCTTGCGCCCGCGCGCTTTCTTTCGCAGAACTCGATCCGCTGCGCGGCGCAGCGGCCTGAGCCGGGTCTCCTGCCGCAGCTTTCTCCACATTTCCATTGTTCGCTCGCGCGATATCGGCCAAGAGTTTTTGCGAAACCACCGACTTCGGCTGCTCCGCAGTCACCTCGCGAGTGGATATGAAATTATCTCTGTGTTTGATCAGCAGCCACGATGGCCGCCCGGACGAACCCCTCCAGCCGCCCGTCCGCACCAGCACCCACGACCCCTTTAGCTTCGCACCGTGGAGCGTGAATTTTAGATCGCCCTTTTTGAGCGCCTCATTCACATCCAGCACTTCCGGCGTCCACGTTCCGCGGTCCCAGATCATCACCGTACCGCCGCCGTACTCGCCTTCCGGAATCACTCCCTCAAACGTGTTGTACTCAATCGGATGGTCCTCCACAGGCATCGCCAATCTCTTCACAGAGGGATCGAGCGACGGACCTTTTGGCACCGCCCACGAAAGCATCACGCCGCCCCATTCCAGCCGCAGGTCGTAGTGCAGCCGCGTCGCCTGATGCTTCTGAATCACGTATGCCAGCGGCTTTGAAGCTTTCGCCGCAGCGTGCTTTTCCTCGCGCCCGACTGGCTCGGGTGTTACATCGAATCGACGCTTCCGCTTATATTCTTTCAGGCTCATCGAAATCGCCTCTCTCGTTCGATAGTTTAACGGCAAACAACGTCTCCGTTATAGAGTGCGGGCACTGGTCGATTTTCCTAGCTTCACCTGTGATGACTATCACAGACACTTTCCGCGCCGGCTGCTAAAAATATCCCAACAGTAAGGCGGTTTGGCCTGCCGGCCGGACGCTCGGAGACACGAGCGAATCTCGCGAGCGTCAAAACCGCCCTCTTGTCGGATAGGCAGCGGTAGCTCGAAGCCACACGCCGAAAGGTTTGTGGTACCACATGCGGCCATGAGCGATACGGATTTGGTGCCGCTGCGTGGGTCACCGGGAATGATTATTCGAGCCGCCGCTGCCCGACTTTTCTTCGCGCGTCCATATCCCACTGAAACCGCGAGATTTCTTATCCCGTTTGCCGCAGAACTACATGTGACGCCCGTCACGGACAGCCGATCTCGATCCACATAAAATTAACCAAACTGAAGGCAGCGAAGTTCTGCGGGTTACTTTTGAGAGGGTGATCCTGTCGAAATTTTCGCCGCCTTCAGAAACGGCGGCGGTTCATCGCGCTCTGCCATCTTCCGAGAGACAGGTGGCATCACGTCGGTTTTCCAAAGACACCGGCGTGGCGGTCTTATGACCGAAAGATCTTGTTGATGCCCGCCGCCGTATTTTTTCATCCGCTCTTTCTCTTCAGCTGCGAACCAAGCCCTCCGCGTGAATTGATTTCGCCTTCTCTTGCCGCGTACCATAGCTTGCACGCCGGAGAGGTGTCCGAGTGGTTTAAGGAGCACGCTTGGAAAGCGTGTGTTGGGGAAACTCAACCGTGGGTTCGAATCCCACCCTCTCCGCCATCCACCTAGCTGCAGACCTGGACACATCGGGAACAGATCGTACCGGAGATATGGGTTACATCCGTTTTGGACCAACCGCGTTGTCCACTGGTTGCAGGATTACTTCCTCTAGATCGAAGTAGCCCAGATAACGGTCCATAAAACTGACCAGCGATCTACCTTGTACATCACGACTGCATTCTCGAATCTCGACTCCAAACACTGTGACCAAAAAAGCGGCGGCCCGTAGAAGCGGGCCGCCGCTGAGATTGTCTCCGTGCAGGTACTTGAAAGCCTGCCGAACTGCTACGTCAACTCTTTGAAGTGCAGGGCCGACATGGATTATTACCAGCTGTTGAGCCACGCCGAGACGGCCCAGGCTACGTTCAACCTGCCGTGATTGAGGTCCGACGTCAGCACTTGCGCATGACTCAACGCGCTAGCCGCATTCGACTGACTCAAGCCTGACTTGGCGCTCATCAGCAGTGCAGCCGATCCGGTAACGAGCGGAGAACTGAAAGACGTACCGGACGAAGAGCCATAAGTCCCGCCCGGATAGGTGCTAACCACGGATTCGCCAGGAGCCGCGATCCATACGTCAGTCGAACCGTAGTTCGAAAAGCTCGATCGCGTATCGGAGTTAGACGTCGAGGCGATGCCGATTACGTTTCCCTTCAGCGCCGCGGGGTAGACGGCGTTACTCGTGTCTTCGTTTCCGGCAGACGCGACCAGTATCAAGCCTGCTCGATTGGCACTCGCCACCGCTTTCGACAGCGCCGACGACGGCGTAGACAGATCGAAGCTCATGTTCACTACATTGGCCTTGTTCTGAATCGCGAAATAGAGCGCTGCGACGATGTTCGAAACATAACCGGTGCCATTCGCCGAGAACGCCTTCAGTGGCAAAATCCTGGCTTTCGGGGCGACGAGGTGAATCAATCCGGCCGTCATCGTTCCGTGGCCGAATGCGACATACGGCGAACCATCGAGAACAGCCGCGGTCGATTGGTCGAGCACAGCGGCTGTCGACTGTTGGACCTCGACGGGTGCTTGATCCTGAGTATCGGTGTCAACCATACCGCTCTGCAGCTGAGAAACGTCAAGCCACTCCGAGGCGCCGGGCTGATTGCGCGTGAAGTCATAGCCCTGCAGCAGAACGGGCTGTAGAACCGGGTGATTTGGATCGACGCCAGTGTCGATATCGGCCACGAGGACGCCCGAGCCCGTCACTCCGTATCCGGCCCGCGCATCGGCCGCGTGAATGATTTGCGCGGCGGGTTGCAGAGCATAACCTTGCCACGCGACCGTCCCATAGAAGTTCACCGGAGACATGTCGTAGAGACCGCTAGGCGTGCTGGCGAGCTTTATCTGGGGAATCGGAAGCAGCCTGTCCGCTTCAATGCTCACGATGCCCAACAATGACTCCACGAGCGAGATCACGGGGCTGAGCAGGTTATTAGAAGTTACCAGGAAGGTCTGCCCGATGTTGCCATCTAAACTTCCCTGTACCTGGCATCCCAGGAGATTACAAAGGTTAAGCACGGAGGTAAGGCCGCCATTAGAAACGACGATGTAGCGATTTGTAGCCGATGCGGCAGGGGTAGGGGTTAGGAACCCGATGCAGATGAGGGCCGCGATTAGGATGAGGATTCTGGGTTTCACTTTCGTGCTCCCTTAATCGGTAGTAGTAGTCCTAGAACGTGGAGATTTTGCCGGGGGTCTTATGTTCCCGAAATGGTACGGCGGTGCGGAGGTGCTAAGAGCGTAGTCCTAATGCCCGAGAAGTACGCGGGTACTACTTAAGGGTGCCTACTTGATGACTAGCTGAAATCGGCACCTGTCCGAAGGTGAAAAACTCCGAAACACCCTAAGAGTCAATAGCTTACGCCGGTCGTTATCTTCCCTTTTCGCGAATGCGTATGGCATTTCTGGAGAGATGCCGACGACACCGGTGGCCGCACCGTATTCCGATCAGCCTCAGGCGGGGTTAGTTCCTGCGCGGGAGGCGAACGGAAGCAGTTCGCCAATGCCGTTGCTGGGAGTTCGCGCTCTGTCTGTTAGGTACAGGCAGCCAGATGGCACATCGAGCGTGGCTGTTCATGAGGTTTCGTTCGAAGCCATGCCCGGCGAAACGTTGGGCATTGTTGGCGAGTCGGGCAGCGGAAAAACGAGTTTGGCGCTCGGCGTCTTGCAAGCGCTTCCCAAAAACGCGCAATTGTTCTGCGAGCACATACGAGTCGCAGGAAGAGACATCGCCGGCTTAAGCGAAAACCAACTGCGCTCAATCCGCGGATCGCAAGTCTCGACGATTTTCCAGGAATCTGGCCTCGCCCTTCACCCGATGATGCGGGCTGTCGATCAGGTCGCGCAAGTCTATCGCGCGCACTTTAGAGTGAGCCGCTCGGGTGCCAAAGAAATCGCGATGCAGATGCTCGCCCGAATTTTTGGACAGGTTGCGGATCGGATCGCGCGGGCATATCCGCACGAGCTGAGCGGGGGACAAAAGCAGCGAGTGCTGATCGCGCAGGCGCTCATTTGCAGGCCGTCTGTTGTGATCGCTGACGAACCAACGGCTTCGCTGGACGCCAAAACTCAACGCGAAGTGCTGCAGCTGCTGGATGAGCTGAGGCGAGAGCTGAACCTCTCGGTTGTCTTGATCACCCACAACATCGCGATGCTATCGGCAATCGCGGATCAAGTGATGGTGATGCACGCGGGGCGGGTTGTGGAACGGGGCTCGACAGCGCGAGTCTTGCATGAGCAGGTTCACCCGTACACACGACAACTGATTCAAGCAGCGAGGCCTTGGAATCAAAATTCGGAAGTGCGTCCCGGTCAACGAGTCTGGCACGAGGAAGTCGAAAGTCGCGCGGAACGTCGTGTTGATCGGAATTGTGTGGATGCGATCTGCGAATACGAACAGAGCGAGCGCTCTGAAACAAGCCAGGAATCCGGTCGCGAAGTGAGGCGCCTCGTCCATGAACGCTGAGCATCGAGGCGCTGCGCATAACGCGGCAATCGCACTGATCGCGGTCACAAATCTCCGAAAGGAGTTTGAGTCGCGCCGAGTATTTGGCAAAGCGTTGCGCGTCCTGGCGGTGGACGGTGTTGATCTGACTCTGCATCAGGGCGATTCATTTGCGGTGATCGGCGAATCCGGGTGCGGAAAAACAACTCTGGCCAATTGCATCGCGGATTTCGAACAGCCGACCTCAGGCTCGGTTGCATATCTTGGCCGTGAAGTACGAGAAATGAGCGCGCGCGAACGGAAGCAATTTCGTGCGCGAGTACAGATCGTTTGCCAGGACACCGTGAGTTCGTTCAATCCGCGATTCACGGCACGAGAAATCGTCGAAGAACCGCTTGTAATTCAGGGCGGCACACTGAAATCAGCGCGAAACGCAATTGTTCGCAATGTCCTGGAATCCGTAGGTCTGCCATTCGAGTGGGCGGAGCGCACTGCCGATCGCTTCAGCGGAGGGCAGCGGCAGCGGCTGGCGATTGCGCGAGCGCTGGCGCCGCAACCAGAGCTCCTTATTCTAGACGAAGCGCTGTCGGGATTGGACGCTCGGACGCAGAGCCAAATCGTCGCGCTGCTCGAGACGCTTCGCGCCGAAAAACAACTGTCGCTGCTGCACATCGTGCACGATTTGGCGCTGCTACCGAGTCTCGCTGGTGAAGTAGCGGTGATGCGTCGCGGCCGGATCATTGAGCGTGGAGACGCGCGTCAAGTTCTCAACGCGCCCGAGAGTCCTCACACACGCGAGATGATTGCAGCTCAATTCTGGCTGTGCGAACACCAAGGTGTGGCGTGAAATGAATTACCTCGCCCGAAAAATTCGCGACGGAGTGCTACTTCTGATCGGGGTTTCCGCGTTGTCGTTCCTCCTTTTGGAAATCGCACCCGGCAATTTCCTGAGTGAAATGCAATTGAATCCGCAAATCTCGCCGGAGACCGTGGCGGCATTGCGCGTGCGATATGGTCTCGATCGCCCTGTGCCGGTCCGTTATCTGCGCTGGCTGCACTCAACTGCGACCGGTGACTTTGGATATTCGTTTTCCTACAACGTGCCCGTTGCCGATTTAGTTTGGCCGCGCGCGAAGAACACTTTACTACTCACAACCTGCGCTTCGTTGCTGGCGTGGATAGTGGCGCTGCCTGTCGGCATCGGGATGGCTCTCAAACGCGGGAGCGCAGCCGCGCAAGCTGCGTCGGGGATAGTTTCGCTCCTGCTCGCAATTCCGGAACTCACGCTGGCGCTGGGGGCGCTGGTATTTGCCGCTTATACGAGGATCTTTCCGATAGGCGGGATGTTTTCGTTCAGTGCCGAAAACGCATCTGGCGGTGCCGCTCTCGTGGACCTCGGCCGACACCTGGTTCTGCCGGCAAGCGTGCTGGCGCTTGGGGTTGCGCCGATGCTTGTGCGTCACATTCGGGCAGCCGTGATCGAAGTGCTCGATGCTGGATTTGTGCGCGCCGGCCGGGCGCTCGGGATCCCGCGGCGAACTCTCCTTTTTGAGTACGTGCTGCGCGCTGCGGCAAACCCGCTCATCTCGCTTGCGGGGCTCTCGGTGGCCGGATTGTTAAGCATGTCGTTGCTGGTGGAAGTCGTTCTGAGCTGGCCGGGACTCGGTCCTCTTTTGCTTGAAGCCATTTTTGCGCGCGATATCTTCCTGGTGATCGCCGTGGTCATGCTCTCCACGGCGTTCCTGGTCTGCGGAAATTTCCTCAGCGATTTCGCGCTTCTCGCGTGCGATCCGCGCATCCGTCGCGACATCAGCTAAACAATGAACGCAAAGATCAAAATCGGCGTTGCGATCGCACTGCTCGGATGTCACCTGTTCATCCTGTTTCCGGGCTTTTTCGCGCCCTACAATCCGATCGAGCAGAACCGGGACTTCCCGTACCGCCCACCGGAGCTTCCGCGGCTTCGAGATGCGGCCGGAAACTGGCACGTGCGGCCGTTCATATATGCTGCAACTGGAGATGACGCGGGCACACCGGCGCGGCAAGCAGCGGTTCCGATTCACTTCTTTGTCAGCGGAGCGCGGTATCAAATCGCCGGCTCTCTGCATTCTCGATATCACCTCTTCGGAACGGAAAATGGCGCCAGAGTTTTTCTGCTGGGCACTGACGAACTGGGCCGCGATCAACTTTCCCGGTTGCTTTATGGGGCGCGCATATCGCTATTTGCCGGAATCCTGGCGACGGCGCTGAGCCTCGCCATCGGGCTGGCGGTTGGAACCTTTGCCGGATATTACGGCGGCGTTGCCGGCGCGGCGGTTGTTCGAGTCGCCGATTTTTTTATTGCGCTGCCGTGGATTTATCTCTTGCTGGCGGTGCGGGCATTTCTTCCGCTGCGGCTCGGCGCGGGCTGGAGTTTCGCGGTGATCGTGATCGTGCTGGGGTTCATCGGTTGGGCACGGCAGGCGCGAATCGTGCGCAGCGTGGTTCTCGCTGCACGCGAGCGCGGCTTCGTTCGTGCCGCTCGCGGATTCGGAGCCTCCGATTTCTATCTGCTCCGGCGACATGTGGTTCCACAGACGTTCGGCGTTTTGCTGACGCAGGCGACGATTCTAATTCCGCAATACGTGATTGCCGAAACGACGCTTTCATTTTTCGGACTTGGCATGAGTGAACCGCACGCGAGCATCGGCAATCTTCTATCGGCTCTTCAGCACTATGACGTGCTGGTCTCGTACTGGTGGATGTACGTTCCGGCAGTCGTTCTGGTCCCGCTGTGCCTTGGATATTCGGCAGTGGCATCGGCGGTGCACGATCGGTTTGGAAAGGCGTATTTATGAGGAAACGCTCGTTTCTAGCCTTGGGACTTTTGCTGTTCGCGCGTTCGGTTGCGCCCAACTCTGCAAATGTCGAAGGCGGCGCAGGACGATCGGAATCCGGACGGTTGATCGCTGACGCGCGTCCAGCGGACGACACGATCGGGACCTACGGCGGCCGACTCGTAGTTCCGCTTCGCAGCGAGCCGAAAACACTGAATCCTGTGCTCGCCGCGGACAATTATTCGCGCGACGTGATCTGGCGGACCATGGGAGACCTGATTCACATCAACCGGTTCACACAGCAAACTGAATCGGCTCTCGCATTGTCGTGGCAGGTTTCACGGGATGGCCGCCGGTACACTCTGCAATTGCGCCCGGACCTGAAGTTTTCAGACGGGCACGCGGCGGACGCCGACGACGTCATCTTCAGTTTTGAGGTGTATCTCGACGCAAAGGTGAATTCCCCTCAGCGCGACCTGCTTGTCGTCGGCGGTAAGCCAATTGAAGTGCGGAAAATCGATGCGCACACGGTGGAATTTGATCTCTCGCAGCCGTATGGAGCCGGAGAAAGAATCTTCGACAGTATCGCGATCCTCCCGCGCCATTTGCTTGAGCCCGGATACCGCGCGGGCAAGTTTTCGGAAATGTGGGGCGTCAATGCGCGGCCGATACAGATCGCCGGGCTTGGGCCCTTTAAGCTGAAGGAGTTTGTTCTTGGACAGCGGGTCGTTCTCGAGAAAAATCCGTATTACTGGAAACAAGATCGCAGCGGGAACACCCTGCCCTATCTTTCGGAAATTATATTCGTTTTCATTCCCAGCGCCGATTCCGAGGTTCTGCGATTTCAGTCGGGCGACGTCGATTTGGAGACACGGCTGAACGCGCAGAATTTTTCCCTGCTCGGTGAGAAAGGCGCGCAGTTGGTTGACGGTGGATCGAGCCTTGAATACAGCTTTCTCTGTTTCAATCAGAACGATCTCAGAGGCCGGTCGCTGCCCGAAGTTTCGCAAAGGCAAGAGTGGTTTGCCCAGAAGAACTTCCGTCAGGCTGTATCTCTCGCGATCGACCGGCAGGCTCTGGTACGTCTCGTCTACAAAAACCGCGCAGAGGCCTTGTGGGGAAACGTCACGCCGGGCATCAAGCTTTGGCGAGACGCGGCGCTGCCGGCGCCAGCCAGGTCGCTCGATAAGGCGCGCGAATTATTGCGGGCGGCCGGGTTTCGCATTTCTACATCTTCTGACGGGACTCCAGTTCTTTACGATTCGCACAACCAACCGGTGAATTTCACATTGGCGACAAGCTCCTCGAACGCAGAGCGCGTGAAAATGGCTGCTCTCATTCAGGCTGATTTGCAGGAACTCGGTATGCGTGTTCAGGTAGTGCCGCTTGAATTTCGCGCCCTGCTCGACCGCGTGTTTCAAACTTATGATTACGACGCCTGTTTGATGTCATTAGCTAGCGGAGACGCGGACCCTACTGCAGACATTAACGTGTGGCGCTCGAATGGAGCCCAGCACTTGTGGCATTTGGGGGAATCCAAGCCCGCCAGCACCTGGGAAAGCGAAGTCGATGTCCTGCTCGATCAACAGCTGATAACCACAGACACTGCGGAACGCCGACGAGTGTACAACCGCGTGCAGGAAATTATCGCGGAGAATGCGCCCGTGGTGTTTCTCGTCAGCCCACACATGCTCGCGGCCGCAAAACCGGGACTTGGCAATTTCCGCCCCGCAGTCATGGAGCCGCCGACACTGTGGAACGCGGACGTACTGTACTGGAAGAAGTGAATGCTCAACCGAATCGGCACAACAAAATCTGAAGATTTCATCGCCGTCGCCGTAGCCGGTAATTGAGATGTCATCGCTTAACCAAACCGGAATTCGCGCCCTGATTGATCAGCTCACTACCGTCGATTCCGCAGACGAACGGAAGAGCCTGCTCGAGAACACTCCAGACCTGTCTCAACGCGAGCTGGTGACGACCATCGCCGATCAAGCAACGCAGACGGCGCGCCAAGACATGCCGCGTGCGGAACGACTCGCGAAGTTAGCCTGCTGGCTGGGAGACATCAGTGGCGACAAGCTGAGCCAGGGACGAAGCGCCCGGGCGATGGGAAACGTCTTGCTGCAATCCGGTCAACATCCTGCCGCATCGCGAGAGTACAGCCGCGCGCTGGAACTCTTCGAACAGATTGGCGACGAACTGGAGAGCGGACGAACGCTGATGACGTCCATTCAAGCGCTGATCTATCAAGGGCAATATACGGATGCCTTCGCGCGAGCCGAACGCGCGCGCGCAATTTTTCGGCGCGCGGGCGACGCGGTGCGAATGGCGCGGCTGGACATCGCGCTTGGAAACATTCTCCATCGGCAGGACCGATTCGACGATGCCCTGTTGATGTATCACCGCGCGGAGCGACAGCTCGAAGCGCTGGAAGAGCATCGGGAACGGGCGGTAGCGCTGCTGAATATGGCGGTTTGCAGCATCAGCGCCCACGATTACATCGCGGCGGAGCGCTCGTATCGCGATGCCCGCGAACTGAGCTTGCAGCACGACATGCCTCTGCTCACTGCTCAAGCCGACTACAACATCGCGTATCTTTACTACTACCGCGGCGAATACACGCGCGCGTTGGAGCTATATCAGGCGACAGCAGAATTTTGCAACCGCGCCGGCGATGTTCATCACGCTGCTCTGTGCGATCTCGACCGGTCGGAAATGTACTTGGATCTACGCTTTGCCTCGGAAGCTGCCAAGCTGGCGCAATCCGCCGCCGCGGGGTTTGACGCTCTTGGACTGAACTACGAAGCAGCGAAGGCCATGTTTTTTCTCGGCCTCGCCGCGTATCAGGAAGGCCAGCCGTTTTTGGCTCTGGCATATTTTTCACAGTCCGGCGAGCGGTATAAGCAGGAACAGAATCGACCCTGGCCGGCGATTCTTGCACTCTACTCGGCGATTGTTTTGTACCGTGAGGGCCGTTACTTCGAAGCACGACGGAGCTGCCTCGAAGCTTATGAATTTCTTTCCCATTCAACCTTGCGAAGCAAGTCAGCTCTTGCGGGGATTCTCAGGGCCCTGCTTGATATGCGCTTGAGGGAGAATCTCACGGCTCGCTTTCATTGTGAGGCCGCGCTAAGACGATTTGAGCGATCGACGCCTCCGGGTCTGGAAGCTTTGGCGCAGTATGCACTCGCCCTGAGCGAAGAGAGCGAAGGGCGCTTTAGCGAGGCGTCTGAATCGCTGCGCAAAGCTCTCGCCGCCCTGCAAAAATCATCGGTTGGACGTTCCAGTGACGAACTTAAGATTCCATTGATCGATTGCGACAAAGAGATCCCCGAAGCATTTGTGGCAATGAACATGGAAATGGATACTTCGGGGGAATTGGCTGAAGAGCTCTTCGCGGTGATGGAGCGCGCGAAGCTGCGGGAATCGGCGCAACTGATGGCTTTCCGCGCGCAGTCTCTGCCTGCCCCTCCGCAGGCTCGCAGCAGCCTTGTCGAACATTTGAGAACGCTCCGGCAAGAATTGAACTGGTATTACCGCCAAACAGATACGCAAGAAATGCTGGGCGCCGATGTATCCGAGGAGCACGCGGCCCGACTGCGCGATGAAATCTCCAAGCGCGAATCGGAATACAGCTCGAGTTTGCGCGAGTGGTCTCCCGCCGACGCGGATTTCCTTTCATTGCAGAGCGGGGAGCCTGAGCGAATCGCAGCGATCCGCGCCGCGCTGCCGACGGACGCCACGCTTGTGCAGTATTTTCGCGCGCGCGGCGCCTTTCACGCGGTCGTTGTGGATCGCGAGACCGCGCATGCGGTGCCGCTGTGCGGCGTCGGACGCGCTCAGGATCTTCTCCACGATCTGCGACAGGAGTTCGCGCGATGCCGGTCAGAGGAATCGCCAGCTCAACTCTCAAGACAAACTGCCGGCGCGCAGGAAATCTTGAAATCCTTGTACTGCGAATTGTTCGAGCCGCTCGAGAAGTTTTGCGCTCACCGGCGCCTGATTGTGGCGCCGCACAGCTTCCTTTCGAGCGTTCCCTTTCACGCGTTTTTTGATGGAAATCAATTCCTTGCGGATAAGCATGCGATTTCCTATACATTGAGCGGAAGTATCTATGCGTGGTCTTCGGGCAGGAACTACCCGGCCAGCCGTAGAGAGTTTACGATTTCGGATGCGGAAAACTCTCGCTCCGGTCCTGGAGTGAATTCTTTTGGCAATGATGGACTGAATTTCGAAATCTTCGATCCGCGCATCGAAGGAGCGGGGCAAGAGCTTGCAGATGGCTGTGGTCTCGCATACTGGCGGGCTGACGCCGAGTTCCGGCGGGATAATCCGCTGTTTTCGGAATTGCGAATCGGCCAATCCAAGGTTCGTGCGTTGGACGTTTACCATTGGCGTTTACCCATACAACTTCTCTGGGTCGACGGGTGCGAGCCTGGCATCGATCCCTCCGGCGATTCTCATGAGTTGACTGCACTGCTGCGGGGCCTGTTCTATGCAGGCGTCGAAACCGTGGTGACCGGGCTTTGGAAAACGCAGGACGCAACTACGGCGCGTGCCGCAGCGATGTTTCGCGATGTTTCAAAATCGGCTGCCGACCGCGACCGAGTGGCCTTGCTTCGACAAACTCAGCAGCTATTGCGCAATGAGTGCAATCATCCTTTTTATTGGGCGCCGCTCTCGCTATGGGGAAAAACGGAGTCCCTGTAGATGAATCCAGGGCCGATCGGCTGGCGCGATCTTATCGTTTTCCGTACACGCAAACTTTAGGCCGATTGCAAGTTGCAGCCGCAGGTTTGAGACTTGTCTTGCGAGGATGGCCGGCGAATTCCGGGCCGGAAGCTCCATGACGCAACACAATCCCGAGTCCGCCGAACTCTATCTGACCAAGCATGCGCGGACCTCCGGGCCGCGACGTGAGTCTTTGCGCATTCAACGCCTGGAAGAACACATACAGACTTTCCAGCGGGCCACCATCTGCGCGCTCAATCAGATGCTCGATCTTAAGGATCTCAATACGGGGGTGCATAGCACGCGGCTGGCCGAATGGGCGCTCAGCGTGGGTGCAGGTATCGGGATTGCCGCAGCCGATCTTCGCGACCTGGAGATCGCCGCGATTCTCCACGACATCGGCAAAGTCGGTGTGCCCGACTCCGTCCTCAAAAAAAATGGACCGCTCGACGCGGACGAACGCAAAATCATTGAGAAGCACTCCGAGTTTGGGTGGACCATCCTTCGCGAAATTCCCGGGTTTGAACGTGCAAGTCTCCTGGTGCTGCATCATCACGAACGAATCGACGGAAAAGGGTATCCGGCAAAGTTGAAAGGCGAGGAAATTCCGTTCGGGTCGCGCATCGTTTGTGTCGTGGATGCATTCGACGCGATGGTTTCCGACCGGGCGTATCGCAAGGGGTTGCCGATGGAAGAAGCGCTGCGGAGACTGCGGAACGATCGCAGCACGCAGTTTGATGCGCGCATCGTGGATCATTTCATCCGCATTGCCGCGCAGGAATTTCCTGATATCGCGGCAATTGCAGACCCTACGATTTCACCCTGAAGGCTCAGCGACGAACGGTCCCCAACTGAGTTCGTGAATTCGCGCACGCCAATCATTTTGTCGTAGCCCATTCTATCTGCGCGGGCCTCGCGCTCAATATCAAACCCGCCCGACCTCTCAAACTCTGAGTCTAACGGAGTAAGTTTCTGAATGAGCAGAATTGCTGTCGGGAGAAGGCAGCACTTTGATGCAGTAATATCGTTGCCGCACTGCGATGAATAACCGGCTCCGTTGCGCTCTTCTGATGTGGTTGGCCTGCGCCCCTGCCTGCGCACAGACGGCGAAGCCGGACTACTCCGATGTGCGACAGTACATTGCGAAAACGTGGGACGCCCTCACTCGCTCCATGAATCAGTGCGAGACCATAGCTGATCCCAAAGTGGCGGGGCAGGCGACGCTATACGTCCCGGCCGAAACTACGATTGACGATGGCCTGAAGGAACTTTCTTCGCGATGCAACGTCCACGTGGCCCAATTGCCTGAGCGCATCGCCAGGCCCGGAGAGTTCGACGTCACGCAAGTCCGCGGCCAGCACGGGCTTCTCCTGTTGCCAAATCCCTACGTCGTCCCCGGCGGATTTTTCAACGAGATGTACGGCTGGGACAGCTATTTCATCGCTCTTGGCCTGATCGATGATGGAAAGATCGATGTCGCGCGCGGCATGGCTGAAAACTTCTTCTTCGAAATCGAACATTACGGCGCCGTGCTCAACGCTAACCGCACCTATTACCTCACGCGTTCGCAGCCGCCATATCTGAGTTCAATGGTGCTCGCGATCTACCAGGCAGAACTGAAAACCGACCGCAATGATCGTGACTGGCTCGCGCGCGCCTACGACTATATCGTCCGCGATCATGCGATGTGGACGAGCGTTCCACATCTCGCTGGCAAGACAGGCCTCTCGCGCTATTTCGATCACGGTCGCGGTCCGGTGCCCGAAGAAAACGCGAGCCAGAATTCGTACTATCACCAGGTCATCGGCCGGATGATCGAACGCCCTGAGCTGCGCGGCAATGCACTCGTGACTCTTTCCGGCGCACAGCAGCCCGAAGACGGGCCAGCGTACTCAATCCGCATCTGCGAAAATGAGAGCAACTGCGATCAAGTCACCCGTCTTGCTTTCACCGCCGATTACTACAAAGGAGATCGCGCCATGCGCGAGTCCGGCTTCGACATCTCCTTCCGGTTTGGACCCTACGGTGCGCGCACGCACCACTTTGCCCCTGTGTGCCTGAATAGCCTTCTGTATAAAACGGAAAAAGATCTTGAACAGATCGCCGGGATTCTTGGGCGAAGCGCCGATGCTGCGCGGTGGCGCGACGCCGCTGCAGCGC
Organism: Candidatus Acidiferrales bacterium; assembly: GCA_035710585.1. Classification (GTDB taxonomy): domain Bacteria; phylum Acidobacteriota; class Terriglobia; order Acidiferrales; family UBA7541; genus DASTCZ01. Next base: position 31,697 of record DASTCZ010000055.1, read on the forward strand.
GACAAAAAACCATGCAGTCACTGATGTGGGACGATCAGCGCGGCATGTTCTTCGATTACGATTTCGATGCCGGGAAGCGCTCGACCTACGAATTCGCAACTACCTTTTATCCTTTATGGACTGGTTGGGCGACCCCGCGACAAGCCGCGGCGCTTGAGAAAAATCTCAAGACACTTGAGCGGCCCGGCGGGCTGATGACTAGCGCAACTGAAACCGGCGTTCAGTGGGACGCGCCCTTCGGCTGGGCGCCGTTGGAATTGATTGCTGTCGAAGGTCTCCGCCGTTACGGATTCCGCGCCGATGCCGACCGCATCGCACGCGAATTCATCGGTACCGTCGCCGAAAATTTCAGCCGCGACCACACCATCCGCGAGAAATACAACGTCGTTACGCGCTCTTCCGATGTGCAGGTCACAGCTGGCTACCAGACGAACGTCATTGGCTTCGGCTGGACGAATGGAGTCTTCCTCGAATTGCTGCGCGGCCTTCAGTGAGGCCTTTCCACAGCGCGGGCGTTTCTGTGGCGTAGCTCAGATCTAGGTAGCTGTACCTTGACTTAGTTCCCCATTTGCCTATGCTCGCCGTGCTCGTGGGTATTCGGGCGGAGGCCTTCATGCACCGAAGCGCAAATCCGGATTCAAAATCGAGGTTCACTCGCCGGGAATTCGGCCGCGGAGCCGTCGCCGCTGTCGCCGCCGCGGCGCTAGCTCCCGCGTCAGCAATTTCCCAGCGAGGAGATGCGTCCGCGCCAGCTTCGCCTCAGCAAGGGCCCGACGTCAGCGACCTCTCGCCCGCCGCTCGCGCCGAAATCGACGCCAAAGTCGAAAACGCCATCCGCCGCTGGGGAGATCGGATGAATGACGAGCAGAAAACTCGCATCCGCACCATCATCACGCGTCACGTGCGTATGCTCGAAACCGTTCGCAAATTCGCGGTGAAGAATGGCGATTCGCCCGCGTCGGTACTTAAGCTCTTTACCACGACAGGGCGCCCGCAACCCTCCGCAATGCCGCATGCAAAAATCCCGCCGGCAAGCGGCGCGAACTGAGGAGAATCGATGCTCGGCGAAGACATACTCTACTTACCCATTCGCGAACTCGCGTCGCGCATCCACGCAAAAAAACTTTCCCCGGTTGAACTGACAGAAAGCTATCTCGACCGAAGCGAAAAGTTCGGACCGAAGTTCAACGCCTACGTCACGCTCACGCGCGATCGCGCCATGGAACATGCGCGCGCCGCCGAAAAAGAAATCGCCGCGGGACATTACCGCGACTCGCTGCACGGAATCCCCTACGCTGCGAAAGATTTGCTCGCGGTGAAGGGTTATCCAACCACGTGGGGAGCCAAGCCCTTCGAAAATCAGTCCTTCGATTACGACGCCACGATCATCCAGCGCCTCGATCGCGCCGGTGCCATCCTGATCGGCAAGGCCGCTATGATCGAGCTCGCCGGCGGGCTTGGCTACTCCGGAGCAAATGCGTCGCTTACAGGTCCAGCACGGAATCCTTGGAACACAGACGATTGGACGTGCGGCTCCTCGAGCGGCTCCGGCGCCATCATGGCCGCAGGCCTCGCGGGATTCGCCCTCGGCTCCGACACGCGCGGCTCCATCATTTGCCCGACGACCTGGTGCGGCCTTTCGGGCATGCGCCCGAGCTTCGGACGCGTCCCTCGTACCGGCGTTATGGCCATCGCCTGGTCGATGGACAAGATCGGCCCCATGGCTCGCACCGCCGATTGCTGCGGCATTGTGCTCGGCGCGATGGCAGGACACGATCCCGCGGATCACGATTCGTTGCCTGATACTCTCAGCGCCTTCTCGTACTCGCACGCGACGAACTCTTCGCGTCCACTTCGCATCGGCCGCGTCAAAAATGCGGCGGGCGATTCCAATCCTGAGCTGAACGCCGCCGTCGACGCCGCTCTGAAAATCATGGAGCAGCATGGCGCCAAAATTTCAGAAGCCGAAGTTCCCGATGGTCCTTACGAAGAGGCCGCCGAACTCATCATCTTGATGGAGGCCACCGGCGCATTCTGGGATTTGATCGAATCCGGCCGCTGTTCCGAACTCGAAGACCCGCTGGGAAAAATTAATGGCTATGCCAGCATGGAAATTTCCGCGTGGGATTATCTCCACGTCCAGCGCGTCCGCACCTATCTGCAAAAAAATGTTGATGCGCTCTTCGATCGCTTCGACGTGCTCGCCGCTCCCGGTGAAGGCACCGCCGCGCGCCCCATCCAGCCGCCTCAACCCCCCGCAGGCGGCCGTGGGCCGGGTGGCGCCGGACGCGGTAATCGTCCACCTGACACCAGCAAGCAGCTCGATGGCATCTCGAGCCTCTGCGGCCTGCCGGCGATCTCCGTCCCGTGCGGTTTCACGAAAGACAAGTTGCCCATCGGCATTCAATTCGTTGGCCGTGCGCTTGACGACGCCAAAGTCCTCGCCGCCGCGAATCTTTTCCAGTCGCACACGGACTGGCACACCAAACACCCCGTGATAAGCTGACCGCGTGGCCGCTTCACGCGCGCAATCCACGCCGCACGACGCTGTCGTCATCGGCTCCGGTCCCAATGGCCTCGCCGGCGCCATCACACTCGCGCAAGCCGGCCGTAAAGTCGTCGTCTACGAGGCGCAATCCATTCTCGGCGGCGGCGCACGCAGCGCCGAGCTGACTCTGCCCGGCTTTACTCACGACGTTTGCTCCACGGCTCATCCGATGGCTGCCTGCTCTCCTTTTTTTCGAACTCTTCCACTCGAAAAATTCAGCCTCCGCTGGGTCCATCCCGCCGCGCCTTGCGCTCACCCTTTCGACGATGGTTCCGCTGTGATCGTCGAGCGCTCGCTCGATGCCACGGCCGCCCAGCTGCAGGAAGACGAGCGCGCGTTTCGCAGCCTTTTCTCGCCTCTCGTCAATTCATGGGACCAACTCGTCGATTCTCTTCTCGCTCCGATCTCGCTGCTGCAGCGCCATCCATTCAAAATGGCGCGTTTCGGCTGGCACGCCCTGGGCAGCGCGAAATCGCTCGCCGAAAAAAAATTCAAATCAGCCCGCGCCGGCGCCGTCTTCGCTGGAATGGCCGCGCACTCCATCATTCCGCTGGAAGAGCGCCCTTCCGCCGCATTCGGACTCATTCTGTGGGCTACGTGTCACACGGTTGGCTGGCCGTTTGCCGCGGGCGGTTCGCAAAAAATCACTGATGCCCTCATCGCGTATCTTCGCGAACTGGGCGGCGAAGTTGTTCCTTCCCATCCCGTCAATTCGCTTTCCGATCTCGACGGCGCGCCCACAGTTTTGTGCGACGTCGCGCCCTTAAATTTTCTTCGTCTCGCGGGCGGACGCATCTCTCAAGCGGAACAGCGCGCTCTCGCTCGCTTTCGATACGGCCCCGGAGTCTTCAAGGTCGATTGGGCGCTCGATTCGCCTGTTCCCTGGAATGCTCCTGAATGCGCGCGCGCGGGCACAGTCCATATCGGCGGCACACTTGAAGAAATCGCTGAATCCGAACGCGCCGCCGCGCAGGGCACCGTCGCCGACCGCCCGTTCATTTTGTTTGCTCAGCCGACGCTCTTCGATTCTTCGCGCGCGCCCGCGGGGAAACACACCGCGTGGGCTTATTGTCACGTACCGAGCGGCAACGCCGCCGACATGCTCCCGCGCATCGAAGCTCAGGTTGAACGCTTCGCTTCGGGCTTCGCGAAAAAAATCATCGGCCGCTCAGTCATGACTCCGAAGGATTTGCAGTCGCACAACGCCAACCTCATCGGCGGAGATATCGGCGGAGGCTCGAACGATCTCTGGCAATTTCTCTTTCGTCCCAGCCGACGCCGCTATTCGACTTCGATTCCCGGAGTGTTTCTCTGTTCCGCATCCACGCCGCCCGGTGGCGGTGTTCACGGAATGTGCGGATATCACGCAGCGAAATTGGCGCTGTCCCGCTCGAAATAAAACTTCGCTGCGCATGCAGCGAAGTTGCCTAGGAGAATCGCGCCCTGTATTTTGGCGCCGAGCGCCGCGCCCGTCCCTCGATCTCCTCGATCGTCTCCGCCAGAAGTTCCATCGGGTGCAGCACCCGCCGCTCGAGCCCCACATGCAGTTGCTCCTGACATGAGGTGCCGCTCGCCACCAGCGTTCTACTGCCCCCGCTCGATTCAGCGCTCTGCACCTGCTCAAAAAGTTGCCGCCCCACTGCCATGCTCAAGTCGTAGTATTCCTTCTTGTACCCGAAGCTTCCCGCCATCCCGCAGCATTCGACGTTCGAAGTCTCGACATCGAAACCGCACAGCCGCAGCAATCCTTCCACAGCGGCCGCCGCGCCGATCGTGCGTTGCTGGCAATGAGAATGCAGCATCACCTGCGTTCCCCGCGGCTGATCGTTCGCCGGAAAGAAGTCTTGCGGGTTCAGTTGATGCCGCGAAAACAGCGTCACCAGATACTCGCACGGGTCGAAACAGTGGCTCCGGATTTTTTCGAATCTTCCGCGCATCCCCTCGCCATCGAGCAATTCACGAAATTCCATTCGAAACATTGCCAGCACGCTCGGCTCTACCACCGCAATCTCCCGCCCTTGGCCGATGTATCTCTCCAGCAAATCCGCGGTTCGCTGCGCCTGCCGCCTCGCAGTTTCCACGAGACCTTGCGAAAGCGCCGCCCGTCCATCCGCGCTTACTGGGCTAACGATTACGTCCGCGCCCGCCGCTTCCAGTACGCGCAGCGTCGCAAGTCCCCGCGCCGGCGATCCGTAGTTCGTAAACACGTCCGCGAAGACCACAACTTTTCCAGTCGCATCGCCACGCTTCGATCGCACGCCGCGTGTCCGCTTTGCTGCCGCCTCCACAAACGTCGGGCTCGCGAACTTCGGCATGGCGCGCCGCTGATCCACACCAAACACGCGCTCCATTATTTTTCGCGCCAGCTTCGATTCGCCCGCTCTATTCGCGATCCCCGCGAACCTCGCGCCCCATCTCCCAAAGATGTCGTACCGCCCAAAAAACAATTTCTCCAGCGACGCTTCCTCTCGCGCATCTCCATCGCTCGCGATCAGCGCCGCGAGCCCACGCGACGCCATCGTCGCCTCCCCCGGGTTCAGACGCCGCCGCAACTCCGTGTTCAATCCCGGCACGTCGATTCTCACCGGACACTGATTCACGCACCGCGAGCATCCCGTGCACAGCTCGCTGAATCTCGCGTGCCCCAGCCCTCGCGTCCCCGCTTCCCACGCTCCTCCAATCCCGCCCGAGTAAGTCTCGCCGCCAAACGCGTGCCCGCCCACCGTCTGAAAGTTCGCGCAGCTATTCAGGCACGCGCTGCAGCGGATGCAATAGAGCGCTTCACTCAGCACGGGATCATCGCGCATCGCGCTGCGCCCGTTGTCCAGAATCACCAGATGGAAGTCGCGCCGCGGCGCCGCATCTCCGTCCGTCAATACCGGCACATCCATAAGCGGCGGGCGCAAAATGCTGGTGTAAGAACTCATCAGTTGCCCGGTCGCGCTTGCCGCCAGCAGCTCGATGAACGGCGCCACGTCCGCGCGTGTCGGTAGGATTTTCTCCGCGCCGGAAATCGCTATGTGCAGCGGCGGCATCGCCGTCGTCATCCGGATATTCGCTTCGCTTTCCACCAGCACGACCGACCCCGAATCAGCGATCACAAAATTCGCGCCCGTGATTCCAGCGTCGGCCGCCAAAAATTTCCGTCGCAGCATCTTCCGCGCGAACGCAGTCAGCTCTTCGCCTGTCTCCAGCGGCTCGTCCGTCCGGAATTTCCTCTTAAAGAGCGCCGATATTCGCTCGCGGCTGTAGTGCACTGCCGGAGCGATCACGTGCGATGGCTGCTCGTCCGCCACTTGTAGGATGAATTCCGCCAGGTCCGTCTCGGCCACCTCGATTCCCGCCGCCTCCAGCGCGTGATTCAGCCGGATCTCTTCCGACGTCATCGACTTGCCCTTCACCGCCAGCCGCACTCGCGCGCGCTTGCAAACTTCAGTCACATATCGCGCCGCGTCAGCGGCATCGCGCGCCAAATAGAAATTTCCGCCATTGCGCCGCACGCTCTCGCCCAACGTCTCGACCAGCTCCGGCAATCGCGCGATCGCGTCCTCTTTGATCGCCCGCGCGCGGTCTTTCAGCTCTTCGTAATCCGGCAGCGCGGCCACCGCCGCATAGCGGCCGCGATTAAAAGTCTGCGTGTTGTGCCGCACCGCAGGACTTTCCACTCGCAGCGTCGCGCGAATCGCCGTCCGCAGCGCCTTCTTGGAGGACTTATCTGCGTAAGTGCGCGGAGACTGATCGCTCGCACGCCGTGAAAATCTTGGGGAGGGATGCTCGCTCATTCGAGGATCAAAATGTGCAGCTGGTGCGGCCCGTGTACTCCGCGCACCAGCGGTCCCATGTCTGCCGTCGCGCTCGGTCCAGTCACGAACACGAAATTTCGATTCAATCCGCGCGCTCCGATTCGCGTGCCCTCGTCAAAGAGGTCCGCTGGCCGCTCAACGATATTTTCCTTTGCTAGCAATGCGATATGCAGCCGCGGCAGCAAGCTCGCATACGCCGCGCCGCCGTCGCTCAATTCGATGCACACGGTGCCCGTTCGCGCAATTCCAGCGAACGCTTCCGTGATCCCCACATCCGCGGCGGCCCATTCCTTGCGCGACTGGCTTTGAATCACTCCCGGCAACACGCGGCACGCGGCGAAAATTTCTGGGGGCAGATCGCTGGCCTCCGCCACCACAATTCTCTTCGCGTCCACGGCCCCGCGGCTCACCGCCTCCGCAACATCTTCGGGCGAGGCCTTTACGCGCTCAGTCGTCGCCGCCGCTGCCTCGGCAGCCGCAATGAATTGGTCGATCTTTTCCGCTGAAACTGTACTCATTCCGCCGCGGATTCCGTTCCGCGCGGCTTACTCTACAAGATTCCTCATCGTCGCGAAATCAGCCGCAACTGCGGCACGCCACGCACAGATCTCCTCGGAGGATTTCTTCGCGCAACCAGCCCAAAGGACGTTCAGCCCCGGCGCGAAAGGTCAGTCCATGATGCTGAATTGTAAGTACGGCCTGGAAACTTTTACGATCACGTCGCGATCGTCTTCCCGATTCGTCAGCCGGCCTTCGCTGTCGTGCTTTGGCCCGCCAAACACGCTGAATTCCACATCAACCTTGAAATACGGACAATCTCGGCTCACATACGTGCGTTGCGTGGTTGTCGATAATCCGCCTTCGATGTCCGTTACCGTCAGCAGTTCCTTCCGGGTCATTCCCGGCTTGATCGTCTCAAGCTTCTTCAGCGCCTCTCCCACCCAAGCTGTGTGTTCTTCGCCGCAAGGTGTCTGAGGCCCCGCCCGCGTGCTCCGCGCCGGCGCGCCACTGCCGGCAACAAACGACAACATCAACATTCCAAGTACGAAGCGAATCTTCATCTGTCTTCTCCTCTACGCTCGCTATCGAAATCCCTCCACACGTGGAGCAGCTGTCATTTGGACGTGTGTGTTCACCGCACGGTTGTCACCGCCTTTGCAACTCCTGTTCAACTGAATTTTGAACCCTCCGCGGCGTCTCGTCTGAGCTCCGTCACCTCGCGCAGTAGCCAGGTCAGCTGAGACCCCATCAAGCGCTTTGGGCAATCTAATAAACATAGAGAAAGCGTAGAAGAATGGCCTGGGCTTTCTGCCCTGCGGCAGGAAGCCGTTTGGAGAGCCTGAAAGGAGGCTCACATGGTTCGAAACATCGTACCGAAGTTGCTCGTGGCCGCCGCGCTGGCGTCCCTGATAGTGGGGCCGGCGTGGAGTTCGCCCGCGGACAGAAGAGCCGAACAAACAGTGCGTTTTGAGCACTCAACAATGGTCAATAGAACCGAAGTGCCGGCGGGTGAATACTTGCTCGTGGTCAAAGGCGACCGGCTGAAGGTTGAGAACATGAGTGACCACCGCGTGATGGCCGAATCGCCGATTACGTGGAAACACGTGAGCCGGCCGGTATTGCGAAAGCTTGACGTTGACCGCGGCGTGCTGACGAAGGTGAATTTCCGCGACATGCATGAATCGGTGATTCTGCACAACTCATAACGAGCAAGCAGAACATTAATGTGGTGAGGCAGGGAGCAAGGGCTCCCTGCCTTTTTTGTGCCGAGCGTTGAGCGACTGCCCGGCCCTGATCTTCACCTGCCGTGTTAAAGTAATTCCCATCCACTCAACAATTCCGGGGTGGTGCAATTGGCAGCACATCAGACTTTGGATCTGAGAATCTTGGTTCGAGTCCAAGCCCCGGAGCCACTCTCCCCGCACATCGCCGCGCGTAGTTTTTTACAAATCGCCGGGAAACCTTTTCCGAAATTCCGCGTATAACCTGTATGGGTATCCCATAGGGCATTCTATTGGGCCCCCAAAGGAGCCGCATGGGCGATAAAACCGACGTCTGGCAGGGCACTCTCGCCCTCATGATCCTCAAAACTTTGCAGGCCTTGGGCCCGATGCACGGATACGGCATCGCGCGCCGCATCGAGCAGATCAGCGGCAATGCGCTTCTCGTCAATTACGGCACGCTCTATCCCGCGCTGCTCAAACTCGAGCAGGAAGGTTACATCGCCTCCGAGTGGGGCGCCTCCGACAACAACCGCAAAGCCAAGTTTTACCGCCTCACGCGCGCCGGCCGCAAACAGGTCGAACGCGAAGCCCGCCAGTGGACTCAGGCTACCGAAATCCTCGCCCGCTTCCTGAAACCAGACGAACAAAAGTCATGAGATCGCTCCGCGCATTGCTCTCGCGAATGGCGGCTCTGTTCAACAGGAGTGCCCGCGATCGTGAATTGGCCCGCGAACTCGAATCCAATCTCGCTCTCCACACTGAAGAGAATCTCCGCAGCGGCCTCGCGCCTCGCGACGCCCGCCGCGAAGCGCTTCTGAAATTGGGCGGAGCTACTGCCGCGTCGCAAATCTATCGCGAACGAGCCGGCTTGCCCGCGCTCGAATCTGTTTTATCCGACATCCGCTTTGCTTTTCGCTCTCTGCGCAAGAATCCTGGCTTCACATGCGTTGCGATTCTTTCGCTCGCTCTCGGCATCGGCGCAAATGCCGCCATCTTCCAGGTTCTCGACGCCGTCCGTCTCCGTAGTTTGCCCGTTCCCAACCCCCACCAGTTGGCTCGCATTGAGATTCGCGGTGGCAACCGCGGCTTCGGCATCACCAGCGATAATTTCGCTCTCAGTTATCCGCTCTTCGAGCAAGTTCGCGACAATCAGCAGGAATTCTCCAGCGTTCTTGCCTGGTCGCAGTATGTGTTCGAGATTCGAGAGGGCGCGCAGAAATATCGCGCGGAAGGATTGCTCGCGAGCGGCAGCTTTTTCGATACGCCACAGCTCGCCCCCGCGGCCGGCCGGCTCTTCGCCGCCGCTGACGATTCCGCCGGTTGCGCCTCCCCTCTGGTCGTACTCAGCTACGGCGAATGGCAAAGATCTTTCGGCGGCGCGCTCTCTGCTATCGGCAGCCGCTATCACATTGGCGATTTCGCGTTTGAGATCGTCGGCGTCGCGCCGAAGGATTTTTCCGGCCCCGAAGTCGGCAGGAGATTCGATTTCGCCTTGCCGCTTTGCGCCACGCAACTTTTCGCAGGCGGACCTAAAAACAGTCCACTTCTGAAGCGCGACCACTTTTGGCTAGCCGTAATCGGCCGGCTGAAACCCGGCGCGAGCTTCGAACAGGCCTCCGCTCAATTGCTCGCCATCAGCCCCGGCATCTTCGGTGCAACATCGCCCTCGGGATATAGCGCAGCCGGTCTCGACGAGTACCGCGCCTTCCGCCTGGAAGCTGTTCCGGCAGCCAATGGCATCAGCGCGCTCCGCGAAAAATATGACGCCTCGCTCTGGGTTCTGCTCGGAATGACCGGACTCGTTCTACTGATTACCTGCGCGAATCTTACCAATCTCATGCTCGCTCGCGCCAGTTCTTGTCAGCGTGAATTTTCGGTCAAACTCGCTCTGGGTGCGTCACGCCTCCGGCTTGCTCGGCAGATCAGTTGCGAAAGCGTTCTGCTCGGGGCCGCGGGTGCCGCGATCGGAATATTAATCGCGCAACCGGTGAGCCGTTTGTTAGTGGCGTCCATCGCCGCAGAAAGCTCCTCCTTGCAACTCGATCTGCACGCCGATTGGCGTATTCTCGGATTCGCCTCTGCGATCGCGCTCATCGCCTGCGTGCTTTCTGGCTTGCTTCCCGCGCTGCGCTCTTCACGCGCCCATCCCGGCGATGCGCTCAAATCCTCTGGCCGCGGCAACACATCGAGTCGCGGCGGCTTTTCCTATCAGCGCGTGCTCGTCGCGGCGCAAGTGTGCGTATCGTTCGCTCTCGTCGCGGGCGCGCTCCTTTTCGTCCGCAGCTTTCAGAAGATGATCAGCTTCGATCCCGGTTTTCAGGAGGAAGGAATCCTTCTCTGCCAGTTCGACTTCAGCTGCGTTCCGCACATCGATCGCTCTGCCATGATTCCGTTTGAGCGGCAACTCGTAGACGACTTCCGCGCAGTACCCGGCGTTCAGGCCGCAGGTTTCACCACGCACATTTTTCTCGATGGCTCCAGTTGGTCGTTCGCCACTCGCGTTGGCGCTTCGCGCGCGTCGTCGAAATTCACGTGGATCGGTCCCGGCTTCTTCGACACCATGCGGATCCCCGTCATCGCCGGCCGCGACATTAGCGTTGAAGATTCCGAAAGCTCTCCGAGTGTCGCGATCGTCAACCAGGCGTTTCTCCGCCGCTTCTTTCCTTCTGGCGATGCCATTGGAAAAACTTTCCGCCATGATGCCGAACCGAATTATCCGGAAGCCGAATATCAGATCGTCGGCGCGGTTGCCGACTCGAAATATTCCAGCGTGCGCGCAGCCATTCCGCCGGAAGTGTTCGTCCCTTATACGCAAAACCCCTCTCCGAGTCCCTCCGCGTCCATTTTTGTCCGCTCCTCGGCGTCGCTCACCTCTTTGGGTAGGTCCATCACACAAGATCTCACGCGCCTGCATCCCGGCCTCGAAATCGAACCGCACATCTTTCAGGAGCAAATTCGCGCCGGCTTCATTGAGGAACGCCTATTGGCCGCAGTCAGCGGCGCATTCGGCTCGCTCGCCATTCTTCTCGCGTGTCTTGGATTGTACGGAGTCGTGTCCTACATGGTGGCCCGGCGTCACCGCGAAATCGGCATTCGCATGGCTCTCGGCGCTTCGAAATCCACCGTCCGCTGGATGATTTCGCGCGAGAGCCTCTCGCTGGTCGCCGTTGGCCTCGCCATTGGCGTTCCTATCGCATTGGCAGGTGGCCGCGTCGTGGCATCGCGTCTCTTTGGAATTCGCCCCGCCGATCCGGTCACTCTGGTCGCCGCGATCGCGTTGCTCCTCTCCGTCACCGCAGTCGCTGCCGTCATTCCCGCCGCGCGAGCGTCGCGGCAGGATCCAAATGTGGCCCTCCGCGATGAGTAAGGGGCGCGGTTCGCGATGAGAGCACTCCGCGCATTCTTCGTTCGCCTGGGCTCGCTCTTTGTCAAAAACTCGCGCGAACGCGATTTCGCCCGCGAACTCGAATCCAATCTCGCTCTCCACACTGAAGAGAATCTCCGCAGCGGTCTCAGCCTGCGCGACGCCCGCCGTGCAGCCCTTCTCAAGTTCGGCGGCATATCGCAAGCCACCGAAAGCTATCGCGAACGAAGAGGTCTTCCCATGCTCGAAACTCTCTTGCAAGATTTTCGTTACGGCATTCGCACGCTGCTGAAGAATCCCGGCTTCACCGCCGTCGCCATTCTCACGCTCGCGCTCGGCATCGGCGCCAACGCTGCTATCTTCACTGTCATCAAAGCCGTGCTCCTCGAACCGCTCCCCTATCCTCATCCCGAGCGATTGGTCGACCTCTACGAGCGCGACGTGATTGGAACGAATCCTTTCAACATCGTTTCCGGCGCGAATTTTCTCGATTGGCAGCATGATGCGCGCAGCTTCGAGCAAATCGCCGTCTACGGCGAGTGGAGCTCAGCGCTGAGTCCCAATGACGGAGGCGTTCCCGAAGTCGTCGACGGCGCGATCTGTTCGCACGAGCTTTTCTCTGCGCTTAAAGTTCAGCCGGCGATGGGCCGGACTTTCACAGCAGAAGAAGACCAACACGGCGCTGGCCGGGTCGCGGTGATTAGTGATTCGCTCTGGAAACGCCGCTTTGGCGCACGATCTGACGTTCTCGGCACAACCGTGCGTCTCGATGGCGAACCGCACACCGTCATCGGCGTGATGCCGCCCGGATTCGGCTTCCCGGGAAGAAGCGTCCACATCTGGCTGCCGGTGTGGCAAATGGTTTCCGAAAATGATCGCCAGTCGCGCGGCAATCATCGCTTCATGGCCATCGCACGATTAAGGCCAGGTGTGACGATTGATCAAGCCCGCAGCGAATTGGACGGAATCGCGGCGCGCATTAAGGCAGAACACCCCACGGAGCTGACCGGCAGAGGCGCGAACGTGGTCCGCATGGATGAACACATGGTTTCCGGCGTTCGCCCCATGCTTCTGTTGATGCTCGGAGTTGTGGCGTCCGTTCTCCTGATTGCTTGTGTGAACGTGACAAATCTTCTATTGGAGCGGGCTATCTCGCGCAAACGCGAAGTTGCGGTGCGAGTTTCTTTAGGCGCGAGCCGTTCTCGCATCCTGAGGCAGTTTCTAGTGGAAAGCTCCATTCTTTCGCTCTTCGGCGCGGCGCTCGGCCTCGCGGTGGCCGTGTTCGGCGTCAGAGTGCTGATCCACATGGCAGGGTACATCCCGCGCATCGATGATGTGCGTGTCGATGGAATCGTGCTCGCCTTCACAACCGCAATCGCGCTGCTGACAGGAATCGCCGTCGGCGTGGCTCCCGCCATGTCGAGCTGGCGCGCAGGCCTGAGCACCGCCATGCAGGAAGGCACGCGCTTGACCCCTGGAAAATCGCGCGCGTTGTTTCGCGACGCCCTTGTCGCCGTGGAAGTCGCGCTTTCTCTCATGCTCCTGATCGGCGCGGGCCTGATGCTGAAGAGCTTTTGGAAGCTGCACGTAATCGATCCCGGCTTCGCGACCGATCGCGTGGTGGCCATCCGCTTTTCTCTTCCGTACAAACAGCAGCCGCCTCAAATCGTGAACACCTTCCGCGATCTCTTGGACCGCGTGCGCGCAACCCCGGGCGTGGAAAGCGCGGGAATCGTATCGGTCGCTCCGCTCGCTGGACACTTTATGGATACCACCTTCACAGTGGACGGCCGTCCGCCGCTCCCAAAGGGCCAATTCCTCGACGCCGTGTTTCGCGCTGCCGATCCGCGATACTTCAAAGCGATGGGAATCCCGCTGAAACGCGGCCGCGTCTTCACGGAAGCCGATCTTCTGGACGCCGCCGATAAGGCCATCATCACCGAAGGGATGGCGCAGCAGTTCTTCCCGAACGAAGATCCCATCGGGAAGCGCCTGCGGCTCGACCCGAAGCACGCGTTTGAGATTGTCGGGATCGTTGGCAACACGCGGCAGAACCTGGCGCGCGATCCCGAGCCGACCATGTATTTTCCGCTGTACGGTGGCGACTTTAATTGGGGAACGCTGATGATTCGCGCCACGGGCGATCCGAACCTGGTCTCGCTGCCTGTTCAGAAAATCATGCGCGCGGTAATTCCTGCGCTGCCACCGGTGTCCGTCACCACGACCGAAGAGATGATGGCGGGCGCCACGCAGTCCAATCGCTTCGCACTTACACTCATCACTCTCTTCGCCGGACTCGCGCTTGTGCTCGCGTCGATCGGACTCTACGGCGTGCTTGCATATTCCGTCCGCCAGCGAACCGGCGAAATGGGAATTCGTATCGCGCTGGGAGCGGATGCGCCCGCGATCACGAAGCTTGTCCTCTGGCAGGGCATGAAGCCGGCAGCAGTGGGCATCGCCGCCGGATTGCTCGGAGGCCTCGCATCGACGCGGCTGATCCAATCGCTTCTGTTCCAGGTGAAGCCAAATGACCCAATCGTGATCGCCGCGGTTGCGTTAGTACTCGCGCTGATCGCCATGGCAGCGTCTTTCGCGCCCGCGTGGAGAGCGACGCGAATCGATCCCGTCATCGCATTGCGAACGGAGTAGCGGAACGATGGGGCAACGATCCACATCGCGCGTCTTCATCGCTGAGGTGAATCGACAGTGAGAATCCTGCGCGGACTCTTCGTTCGTCTCGCCTCGCTTTTCTCCGGCAAATCACGCGACCGCGAATTCGCCCGCGAACTCGAATCCCACATCGCGCTGCACACGGACGAAAACCTCCGCGCCGGTCTTTCCATTCGCGAAGCTCGCCGCGAAGCGCTCCTGAAGCTCGGCGGCATCGAGCAGGCCCGCGACTTCACGCGTTCACAACGAGGTGTTCCCATGATCGAAAGTTTTCTTCAGGATTTGCGCGTCTCTCTTCGCACGCTCCGCAAAAATCCCGGCTTTACTGCCGTCGCCATTCTCACCCTCGCCCTCGGCATCGGCGCCAACGCCGCAATTTTCAGCGTCATCGACGCCATGCTTCTCCGCGCGCTTCCGTATCCCGCTCCCGAACGCATGGTCCACGTCGATTGGAGCTTCGAAAAAGCAGTTTCGCCGGCGGTCAGCGCCCCCGAATACATGTTTCTCCGCGACCACGCCCGCTCCTTCGAAGCCCTCGCCATCGCCGACCTCTCGGGCTCCGGTGCGAATCTCAGCGCCGGCAGCCATCCCGAATTCGTCCACAACACTCACGTCACCGCAAGTTTCTTCGAACTTCTCGGCACAAACGCTTTTCTCGGCCGCACCTTCACCACCGACGACGAGCGCCCTTCCGCTCCCAATGTCGCCATTCTCAGCCACGGCTTCTGGCAATCGAGCTTCGGCGGCGATTCGCAGATTCTCGGCCGCCGCCTCATCATGGATTCTGCCGAATTCACTATCATCGGCGTGCTGCCCTCCACCTTCGAGTTTTCTAATCCTTCCGATGTGTGGACGCCCGTCCAACTCACTCCCGGAAAAGTGGAGCAGATTCACAAATACTCGATGATCGCGCGCCTTCGCTCCGGCACCACCATCGAACAAGCGCGCAACGAAATGCCCGGCCTTCTCGCGCAAATGCGCGCCACCGATCCCGGCAACACCACCCCCGCCGATCGCGGCCCGCTCCTCACCGCGTATCACGATTGGCTCGTCGGCCAGGTCAGCACGATGCTCTGGATTCTCTTCGGCGCCGTCGGACTGATCCTGCTCATCGCCGCGGTCAACGTCACCAGCCTCTTGCTCGCGAAAACTTCCGCGCGTGTCAAGGAACTCGCTATGCGCTCTGCCCTCGGTGCCACGCGCCTCCGCCTCCTTCAGCAACTCGTCAGCGAAAGCGTGACGATCGCCATCCTAGGTGGCATCGCCGGACTCGCCGTGGCTTCCGCCACTCTGCGCCTCGTGCTTGCCTCCGCGCCCAAATCTCTCTTCGGCGGAGTCTTTCCATTCCTATCCTTTCAGCAGCAGATGAGGCTCACCGGCCCCGTCTTGCTCTTCGCCTTCGGAATCGCTTTGCTGACTGGCGTGCTCATCGGAATTTTCGCCTCGCTTCGCGCTACCCGCGTCGATCTAAATGACGCGCTCAAGACCGGCACGCCCGCGTCAACCGCTAGCCGCCACCGCGCACATCGCGTCTTGATCGTCACCGAATTTGCCCTCTCGGTTGTCCTGCTCGCCGGAGCGGTTCTGCTCATCCGCACGCTCCATGAACTGCAATCCGTCTCGCTCGGGTTCCAGCCCGATCATCTCTGGAGCGTCGAATTCTCCATGCCCCTCACGCGCCACGCGAGCACAGCGGAGAAAGCAAATTTCGAGCGCCAGATCATCGAAAATGTTTCACGCATTCCGGGTGTGCAGTCAGCCGCAGTCACAGGCTCGCCACTGCTCCAGCCTGGAATGTTCGATATGGCCGCCAAGCCCGGAGCCCCGCCCAGCGCAGCGGCGCTGATCCAATATCACGCCGAGAGTTCCGGGGCGTTCGCAACTGTCGGGATCTCACTGCTAGCCGGGCGCGCCTTCACCGACGCCGATAGCGCCGCCTCAGCTCCCGTCGCCGTCGTGAATCAGGCGCTCGCCAAACTGCTCTGGCCCAACGCAGACGCCGTCGGGCAAGACGTGAATTGCATGGACGGCGCTCCGCGCCGCGTGATCGGAGTTGTGGCCAACGCAAAGCAGATGTCCTTGGCGGAATCCTCTCCATTTCCTGCCGTCTACGTGCCCGCCGCGCAGCAGAACGACAAATTCGCCGCCACATTGAGTTCTGTCTTCCTCACCACCGTCCTGATTCGCGCGCAAATTCCTCCGCAAGCTTCCGCCGTCGCGCAAGCCATTGAGGCCGTTGATCCAACCGTCGCTGTCGCCAATTTTCAATCCGTCGATCAGGTCGCCAGCGAATCCCTCGGCCAGCAAAAATTCCAGGCAGGCCTCCTCGGCGTCTTCGCGTCGCTCGCGCTGCTTCTCGCGGCGGTCGGCACCTACGGAGTGCTCGCGTACGTGCTTTCGCGCCTCACGCACGAGATCGGCATTCGCATCGCCCTCGGCGCTTCGCGCACTGATGTACTTACGCTCGCCCTGCGTCAGGGAATGATTCCGGTACTCCTCGGCATCGCCATCGGAATTCCCGGAGCGCTGGCGCTCACTCGCCTGATGTCCACTCTCCTCTATGGCGTCACTTCGAGCGACCCGGTCACCTATGTCAGCGTGGCGCTAATTCTCGGAGTCGTGGCGATCTGCGCGTGCTATCTGCCCGCGCGCCGCGCCATGCGCGTCGATCCGCTGGTCGCCTTGCGTCACGAATAGCCGCCGCGGCAGCCGCTCATCGATCCGCGCTGCCGCAGCGGCCACTCCTGGCATTCAGTAATTGCCAGCCGCAAACTCGCCGACTATACTCACCATCCGAAATCCCTCTCTCCTTAATCAAGAAATAGCGGCTAGGAATCGGCTGGCCGTGGCAAAAGAGGTGTCCGTATTTATGGCGCGCAATAGGATCTCCCGGAGCGCCTTGCTTTGTGCCGTTCTCGCCGCAGTTTTGTCTCCCTGCTTTGCCCAACAGCAGCAACAAAATTCCTCCGCGCCTGCGTCCCCCGGTGCGCAATCCATTCCTTCGAATGATCCGCGCGCGCAAATCGACGAACTCTTGAAGCAGTCGTTTAACCAGATCAACGTAGAAGTACAGTTTCAGAAAGCTGCCGAATCCGCTCAGCAAGCGCTCGATCTCAGCTTGAAAATCGGCGACAAAGCCCGCGCCTGCACGGCCATGGTGTATCTCTCCGCGGCCTATGGTTATGGCGGCCGCCTCGCTGAGTCTTACGAAATCACAGAGAAGCTCGTAGTTCTGGCGCGTGAGACCGGCGATTCGAAAATCCTCGAGCAAGCCCTGAATTCCGCCGGTGGGACCGCGGGTGGGTTGGGCCGATATGAGGACGCCCTGAAATATTTGTACGAATGTCTCGCAGTCGCGCGTAACAGCAAAGACGAAACCATGGAGTACATGTCTCTGCTGAACATCGGCGAAGCCTATGTCGATTCTGGGGATCCTGATCGCGCCGAGTCGCCGCTCAAACAGTCCTTGGCGCTCGCAGCCCAGCTGAAACCCGATCCGAAGCAGAGCAACAAATCAAAAAAGGGCACGGAGATGGCGCTTCTGAATCTCGGCAGCATGGAAGCCGAGCGCCGCCGCTATCGCCCTGCGCTGGCATATTACGAGCGCGTTCACGCCAGCCAACCGGAGAGCCAGTTGTGGGTCATCGCCGCGCTTCAGGGCATGGCTGACGCGCATGAACATCTCGCCGAACCAAAAGTCGCGATCGAACTCCTGCAACAGGCCATTCCTCTGGCAGAGAAGGCGGCTAGCGGCGCGCAAGTCGTGCGGCTCACTAGCCAGCTCGGCGTCAATCAGGAAATGGTGGGAGACCTGAATTCGGCGCTCGCCTCGCAACAGCATGCTCTGTCTCTCGTGCACCAGCGTGGCGGAGATCCTGACTTTGAGTGGCAGATCGACGGCCGCATCGGCCGCGTCCAGCGCGCGCTCGGACGCAACGACGAAGCGCTCGAAGCGTACCGGAACTCAATCGCCAGAATCGAAATGCTCCGCTCCGTTGCCGTTAGCACCGAAGAGGGGCGCGCCGGTGTTCTCGAAAGGAGCCGAGCGACGTATGCAGAGATCGCGGACTTGCTCTTCGATATGCATCGCGAAGCTGAAGCGCTCGAAATCGCTGAGCGAGCGCGCGCGCGCGCGTTTTTGGAAGTGCTCGCGGAATCGCGCGGCGGCGTTGACGAAGACCTCGGCGCCGAGCAGCACAAACAGGAAGATTCCATCCTCGCCCGAATTTCCGCTGCTCAGAAACAGCTATGGAAAGAAAATGCTTCGCCTGAAGAAAGGAAACAAAGCGAAGCTTCGCTCACCGCTGCAGAAACCGAGCTCGAAAATTTCCAGCGCGAGCTCCGCCGCACAAATCCTCGCTACGCTTCGGTGCGCTATCCCCAGCCCGCGGACATTGCGGAGATCCAGAGCAAACTGCTGCAAGAAAACTCGGTCTTCGTCGAATTCCTTCTCGGCGAAAAACGCTCGCTGGCCTGGGCCGTCACGAAAGACCACGTCACTACGGTCGTCCTTTCTCCGCGACACGAATTGGAAAGCGATTCGGCCAACTATCGGAAGCTCTTAAGCCGGGGAGTTTCGACGCTCACCCTTCAGTCTTCTCTCTCTGAATTGAATGTGCTTGGCGCGAAATTGTACCGCTCGCTTCTGCAGCCGCTCGCGCCGGCGATTGGCTCGCGCCAAACGATCCTGCTCGTGCCGGATGGCGGCCTCCAATATCTTCCCTTCGAAGCATTGATCACCGACCCCGGGCGAGGACCGAAAGGGAGTGGCCCCAGGTATCTCGCTGAAAAAGCGATCATCACCTACGGTCCATCCGCCTCCGCGCTTCTCGCCGTCGGCGAGATCAATCGCGCGCATCAGCAGCCGCCGAAAACGCTCGTGGCGTTTGGCGATCCTGTTGTGCCGTCACATCCCGCAACAGGCGCGAGCCATGTCATTGCTTCGGTTAAGGCTTCGTCCTTGCGTGCCATTGATTTGCCTCCTGCCACCGATCTATCCGAGCGCGGATTTTCTCTCACGCCGCTCCCCTACACGCGCCAGGAAGTTCTCGCCATCGGCAGTCTCTTTCCTGCCGCGCAGCGCCGGTTGTTTCTCGGCCGCGAAGATCGCGAAGAAGCCGTCAAGTCCGAAAAGTTGGACGATTACCGCTACATTCACTTTGCCAGCCACGGCTTGATGGACGAGCTCAGACCCGGCCGCTCCGGAATTCTTTTTTCGCCCTCGCTGTCCTCGTCCGAGCCCGGCTTCCTGCAAGTCAACGACATCCTGCATCTGAAGCTCAACGCCGATCTCGTAACTCTGTCCGCGTGCAGCACTGGTCTCGGCCGGTTGGTCAGTGGAGAAGGAATCCTCGGTCTCACGCGCGCGTTCTTCTATGCAGGCGCGCGCAATGTCGTCGTCAGCTTGTGGAATGTCAACGACTCAGCCACCGCCGTGCTGATGAAGGAATTCTACGCAAACCTGAATCGCGGCCTGGACGAAAAAACCGCTCTGCAGCAAGCGAAATTGCGCATGCTTCGAAACGCCAATCCCTTGTGGCGCCATCCCTATTATTGGGCGCCCTTCGTGCTCGTCGGCGAAGGAAAACCGGGATCCGGGCAAGCGCACTGAGGATTGCGCCGAGCAGATAGAACTAAAGTCGAACATCCTTGACGTGGAAGCCGCAACGGGACTAGCTTGCTTCCACTATCCCGAGGGGAACCAAGAGCCCTCAAAAATCCAACCAGCAGGAGATCGCCCATGATTTCTCGCATCGTCAGCTGCACCATCGCCCCCGCGAAAGTTTCCGACTTCAAAGCCGCGCTCAACAACGAATTTCTGCCGCGCATCCAGGCGCTGCCGGGGTTTATCGAAAATATCGAATCTCTCGATCCTGCCTCTGGGCAATTCAGCTGCGTCACGGTCTGGAAATCGCAGGCCGACGTCGAAAATTACGATAAGGGATTGTTCCAGGAAGTGGCAACCGCGATTACGCCGCTGCTGAAAGACGGCCCATCGATCGCCACTCTGCCCGTAGAAAATTCTTCCGTTCACAACATCAAGGCCGGCGCGGCTGCGGCATAAATCCGTCGGCGTACGTCGCAACTAAATTCGAGATTTGCTTTTCGGCGCGGTCCTCGCAGCAGCTCGCAGGTCCGCGCCGGTTTTCATATATGCTCGGAGCGTGCAAAGCGACGTAATCACGCTCGGAGTTCTCTGGTACATCGCCTTTCTTTTTTCCACGGTATGCCACGAAGGTTCGCACGCGCTCGTCGCCAAATGGGGCGGCGATCTCACCGCGTTTCACGGAGGCCAGGTCTCCCTCAATCCCGTTCCGCATATCCGCCGCGAGCCGTTTGGACTCGTCCTCGTCCCAATCCTTTCCTATGCGCTCGGCGGATGGATGATCGGCTGGGCTAGCGCGCCATACAATCCCGAGTGGCGCCGCCGCTATCCTCGCCGCGCCGCATACATGGCGCTAGCGGGTCCCGCGGCAAATTTCATCCTGATGTTGCTAGCGGCGCTGGCGATCCGAGTGGGAATTTCGACGGGACGATTTCAAGCGCCGGCCAGCGTGAAGTTTTCCCACGTGGTGGAATTGGCCGGTGGCGGCACCAATTTTGCCACCACCATCCTGAGCATATTTTTCGCGCTGAATTTGTTGCTCGGCACGTTCAACCTGTTGCCCGTGCCTCCGCTGGACGGAAATACCGGCATCACAATTTTCATGAGCGATGAAGCCGCGATTCGCTTCGTGGATTGGACCCGCTCAGGCTTTGGCTTCCTCGGACTTTTTATCGCCTGGTATGCCTTCGATAAATTATTCGATCCCGTCTGGCTGTTCTCTCTCCGCGCGCTCTATCCCGGCGCGGGATATCACTAGGCCGCGCGCGGCAAGTTCGAAGCCGGACTTACTGATGCTGCGCATCCGCGCGAACCGTGCGAACGCCGTAGACGCCCGAAACCTCATTCCCGGAACCGGAATCGAAGCGCACCGTAATCTTCTGCTTGCCTTGAATCAGCTGCGGCGGCAGCGCATACGTCACGTCGAAATACTTCGCGTCCTGATCCGGCGTGCGCCGCTCGCAAGCCTGTTCTCCCACCTTCTGCCCTTCGACCAGCACCTGAAACGTGCAATTCGTCCGCGCGTCGTTGCTGTAGGTCACCACGAGATTCATCGCGCGCGAAGAATCCACCGGCAGATCGAATGAAAACCACGCGCCCTGAGAACCATTCGCTTCGGTCTTAAACGCGCGCCGTCCGAAGTGTCCCGGAATCTGCGTCGGCTGGGAGTTTTCTCCCTGTTCGTTGTAGTCGCGTTCCGTCTGCATCTGCCCCGGCTGCGCGAATCCTACCGTCGCCGCCTCGAGTTTTCTTTGCTGATCCTGCTCGGCGGCGTGCGCATCGGCGATCTTTTTCCATTCGTCCGGCGTGTAAACGTCCCAATACACGGCGTAACGCCTGCGCGCGATGCGGTAAAACGGCATGAACTCGATATTCTCCGGCGTGCCCACTCCCACAGTGTGAAATTCGCCGGGCTTGCCGGGATCGGGCGCGAGCCATTTGTCCGCCGTCAGGCTTGCGGGAACCAGCACCGGCGCGGGCGGCGCGGCATTTTCTGCGTTGCGGCGGAATTGGATTTCGTCGCCCAGGTCTCCCGCCAATATTAGCCCGCCCCACGCAAGCGCCATGCGATTCGGATTATCGGGCACGGGTTCTTCGCGAAGAGTTTTCGGCAGTGAAAGCTCGACGGTGTCGCCGCTCTTCCACTTCCGCGTGATCTCGACGTAGGAATCCGCCGCGGGCAGGTCTTTCACCGCCTTGCCATTCACCTTCACGCTGAAACCATTCGTCGCCCAATACGGCCGCCGCAGCGCGATCGTGAATTGCTTCGCTGAATTCGGCGTAACCTTCAAAGTTGCCGTTTCGCCCTCGGGCAAATCGGTCTGCATTTCCAGCTGCACGCCCTCCGATTCCCAATTCGCGTGCGTCGGCGCATAGAGATTCACCCACAGTTTTCCCGCCGACTCGAAATAAATTCCCGCGCCATTGAGCGCGTAGCTTTCCATGCTCGAGCCCACGCAGCAGGTAAAGCTGCGATACATGTCCTGCCATTCGTGCTGCACCCCGCGGCCCACGTTCACCATGTAGCACGTGCGTCCGTCCTTGGGATCCTGCGAGGCGAGTATATGGTTGTAGATAGCGCGCTCCTGATAATCGGCGTAGCGCACGTCCGGATTCACGCAGAAAAGCTCGCGCGCGTATTTCAGCATGTTGTACACGTTGCAGTTTTCCGCCGTGCGTCCATCGACCATGTTGCTGAGTTTTCCCGGTTGGCCGTAATACTCATTGCGGCCCTGCCCGCCCGTCGCAAATGTGTGTTTTGTAGCGGTCTCGTCCCAAAAATATTTCGCGGCATCGCCGTCGGTCTCGTCGCCGGTATAGACGTAGCGCGAAAGCTCGCCGATCATTTTCGGCACGAGCGTGTTGGCGTGCTTGCCGCCCACGATGTCTTGCTGCTTCGAGAGCGGATCGATGATGGCCTTGTGCTCGAATTTGTCCGAAAGCGCTAGCCAACGCTTGTCGCCGGTATCGGCGTAAAGATCGGCGGTAACTTCGTTCATTCCGCCGAATTCCGTGGCGAGCATTTTCTGGATTTGTGCGTCGTCCAGCGGCGCGACGATTTTTTCCGCCCACGCGGCAAACTTGATTTCCACGTCGAGAGCCGTCTTGTTTCCCGTATACCTGTAGGCGTCGCGCAGACCGGCAAAAATTTTGTGCTCCACGTACCACGGCGACCACAATCCATTCAGATCGAATCCGCCCGATCGAATCACTCCCTTCGACAGGTCCTCGAAGCGCGTCTTTCCATCTACATTCTGATTGTCCATCAGCGCGCCGATGTATCCGTCGCCCTGCTTGTCCTGCACAGCTTTCAGCTGCTCAACCATATAGTCCGCGCGCTGCTTGAAGCGCTCGTCTCCGGTCGCCGCATACATAATGCTCACGCCCGAAAGGTAATGCCCCGCGATATGGCCGGTCAGCTGGCGCCCCGCGCCGTCCCATCCGCCGTAAGGTTCTGCTGTTGTTGGAAGTCCGGCGCGCTGGCGGAGAAAAGAAAGCATGCGATCGGGCTCCAGCTTCAGCAAATAATCCGCATCGAGATCCTGCGAATGTTTTAGCGGGCCGCCCGTCAACCGCACATCCTTCAGGGGCAGCTCATGCGCCTTGAAAATTTTCTCCTCGGAGGCGATCGCGGGATTCACCGGAGCGGAGCTCCAGCCGCGAGAAAACAGCAGGCACGATCCCTGAACGCAGAGAATCACAGCGCCTGCGGCGTAAATCAGCTTTTTCATTGCATGCCCCCGAAAAATTTCAGTGTGAAGGAGCGGAGCGCGGCCGCCTGCGATCCGCCCGCGCGGCTCGCCCGCGAACACATAATACGCGCGGAGAGGGTCGGAATGAAAGCGCTTGCAGCGCAGCCTGTAGTTCGCGCTCCGGCCCCCAGACGTCGCATCCGTTGTTAACGAGCTATCCAGCGGTCGCGTCATGTCAGAATGCAGCGAACGAAGATGCACTTTCTCGCGCCCAAGCGGATAGCTTTGCAACGGGTCTTTTCTTGGAGGAATGCTTTTCTCGTGTCACTCGCTGGCGCGCTGCTCGCCACTCCTTCGGCGCAACCTCGCCAGGCGCAAGAATCTCAGCGGATCGATTCGTCCGTTGTACAAAACATTCGTACGGAAGCGATCGAGCATTCGCGCATTCCCGAAACCGCGGAAATCCTAACCGATGAACTCGGCGCTCGCTTAAGCGGCTCACCGGGTTTGAAACGCGCCGAAGAATGGGTCGTGCGCACGTTGAGCAGCGAAGGAATCGAAGCGCACCTCGAGTCGTGGGGACCATTTGGCCGCGGCTGGGAATTGACAGAGTTGAGCGCTGCGATGACGAAGCCCGGTTACGCGCCGCTGATCGC